>JAEYYY010000224.1 GCA_023430775.1 Pseudomonadota bacterium | reverse complement strand
TCCCAACGCCGTCGCCGCCGCGGTTCGTCACGTCGTCCAGGCGGGCGTCGCCGCCGCGCAGTGGCGCGCCGATGGTGCGGCGTCGGCGATCTCGATGACGGCGATCGCGTCGAGTGCCGCGCCGGCGCTGCCGTTCGATGGCCCGGCCACGTCGCTGGCGCAGCGGTACGCCCGCGAGCTCCGCAACCGCGCCTCGATCGGATCGATCGGGCGGCGCCGCACCGAGGAAGCGCAGGGCTCTCTCGGCATCGAACGCGATACCCGAGGCTGGGCCCGCGAGGTCCAGCGCGACAACCACAGCGCCCGCGTCGCCGAGTCGCGCGGGCTCGCGAAGTACACGCGCTCGCTGCGGGAGCAGGCGCTCGAGGTGGTGCCCGAGGGCAAGGGCGACGATCCGATGGCCGCCCTGGCTGCCGCGTACTCGGCGGTGGTCGGTGAAGCGAGTGGCGATCCGTCGCGCACGGCGATGGCGCTCGAGCCCGCGCAGTCACCGGTGGTCGCGGAACCACCAGCGCGCGAGGAGCTGCCGCAACTGGCGGAAGGCTCCGGCCGGGTCACCGAGCGCGGGTACTTCGCGCAGCTGCGCTATCTCGGTCAGCTCGACCTGACGTACCTGGTGTGCGAAGCGCACGGCGAGCTGGTGCTCGTCGATCAACACGCCGCGCACGAGCGCGTCGAGCTCGCCCGGTTGATCGCGCGCCAGACCACGTCGGAGCCGGCGATCCAGAAGCTGCTGTTCCCGATGACGATCGAGGCCACGCCGGCGCAGCTCGAGCTGGTCGCTCGGATGGGGTCGCTGCTCGCGCAGGTCGGGTACGAGGCCGAGGTGTTCGGCAAGTCCACGATCGCGCTCAAGGCGGTGCCGGCGGGCATTCGCCACGGCGATCCGGCGCAGCTGCTGCGCTCGCTGCTCGACGACTGGGCCAAGGATGGCGCGCCGTCCGACGAGGAGCGTCTGCTCGGCGTGCTGTCCGAGATCGCGTGTCACTCGGTGGTGCGCGCGGGCGACCGGCTGGCGCCGAGCGAGGCGGAGTCGCTGCTCGCGTCGCTCGACGGCATCGATGCCGAGACTCCCGCACCGCACGGTCGCTCGCTGCTGCTGCGCTTCCCGATGGCCGAGATCGGCCGCCGCTTCGGTCGCTAGACTCGGCGGGTGGACGACGAGCTCGCGAAGTTGCACGTGATCGCTCGAGGTAGCGACCCGGCTGCAGCATCACGGGCGATCGAGAAGCTGGTCGCGAGCGGCGATCGATCGCCGAGCGCTGGGAGGAGCGCGAGCTACGCGCCTGGATCGCGGACCGGCTCGATCGCGATCCGCTCGCGGCATGCACGTTGCTCGCGCTGCTGGTGGCTACGCCCGCCGATGCGACGCCCCTGATGGTGCAGTTGTTGTTGCCGCTGTCGGACGAGGCGCGCTGGATCGCGATCGAGTCGATGCTGATCATCGATTTGGTGCGCGCCGGCGAGGTGCGAGCGAGCCCGGGCTGTGGGCGTGGGCCGAGAAACGGGCGGCTCGGAGCGCGAGCGAGCTCGAGCTGCGGCTGGTGATCGCGTGCGGGCGATCGCCCGAGGTGCTCGAGACGATGGTTGCCTCGTACGAGCTCCAGCACGATCCCGAGAGGCTGATCCGCGTGCTCCGCAGCCTCGACGTCGCGCGCGCGAGGGAGGTTCGCGATCAGCTGCGGCGGGCAGCCGAGGACGACGAGCGGATCCGGTCGGCGGTCGCAAGGATCACCGCGGCGTTCCCGGGGTGACGCCGAACGTGCTAGTTGGAGTGCCGTGAAGGACTTCGATCCCAACGCCGCGGCACGGCCCGACTCCGGGATCTTCTGTCTGCCGCACACCCCCGACGAGGCGAAGGTGGTGCTGCTGCCGGTGCCGTGGGACGTCACCACGTCGTATCGCGCCGGAACGTCGAGTGGACCGCACGCGATCCTGAACGCGTCGCGCCAGATCGATCTGTTCGACGTCGAGCTCGGCAAGCCGTGGATGGCGGGCATCGCGATGGTCGCGGAGTCCGCCGAGGTCCGGCAGTGGAACACCGAGGGCCGCGCGATCGCCGAGCCGGTGATCGCGAACGGCGGCGCCGGTGGTGACAAGGACCTCGAGGCCGCGGTCGCGCGCGTCAACGTGATGGGCACGCAGCTCAACGAGTACGTTCGCGATCAGGTCGCGCAGTGGCTCGCCAGGGGCAAGCTGGTCGGTGTGGTCGGCGGCGATCACAGCGTGCCGTTCGGCGCGATCGAGGCGGTCGCCGATCGCCATCCCGGCCTCGGCGTGTTGCACGTCGATGCCCACGCCGATCTGCGCGACGCGTACGAAGGCTTCACCTGGTCGCACGCGTCGATCATGCACAACGTCGTCAGCAAGCTTCCCGATGTCGGGCGGCTCGTGCAGGTCGGCATTCGCGATCTGTGCGAGGCCGAGTACGACGCGATCCGGAAGTCGAACCGGCGCGTCATCACGCACTTCGATGCCGAGCTGGCGACGCGCCGGCTCGCGGGCGAGAGCTGGGCAGGGCAGTGCGAGCGGATCGTCGATACGCTGCCGGCCGAGGTCTACGTGTCGTTCGACATCGATGGTCTCGATCCCGCGATGTGCCCGCACACCGGCACGCCGGTGCCCGGTGGGCTGTCGTTCGCGGAGGCGACGTATCTGATCGGTGCGGTGGTGCGCAGCGGCCGGCGGATCGTCGGCTTCGATCTCAACGAGGTCGCGCCGGGACCGGATGGCGACGAGTGGGATGCCAACGTCGGCATGCGCCTCCTCTACAAGATGATCGGCTGGGCGCTGCGCTCGCACGGCATCTCCCACTGACGCGGCGCGCTGCCGGCTCCCGGCGAGGTTGTCGCCGGGACTCGACAATTTTTCACGCGATGGTGCAACGCGACCACGTGGGTGATGCGTTCGACTTCCAACCGGAGGCACCAACCCAGATGCTGCGTAAGTC
>JAEYYY010000208.1 GCA_023430775.1 Pseudomonadota bacterium | reverse complement strand
GCTCCAGATGGCCGGCATCACCGGCCTCAAGGTGATCGACCTCCGCGATGGCTCGCTGTCGTCTCCGAGGCTGCCGCCCGGCTCGACGATCGCGCAGGGGCAGACCACGCTCGACAAGCTCGAGAAGCAGGCGACCACGCTGGTCGATCAATCGAAGCAGCTGATCGAGCGCGCGAACAAGGTGGTCGCCAACATCGACGCGGTCACCGATCCGATGTCGGAGATCGTGGCGAATACCAAGCAGGCCTCGAAGAGCCTCGCCGGTGCGAGTGCCGGGCTCGAGGCGACGATCGCGGAGAACCGCACGGCGCTGCGCCAGACGATCGCCAGCGTCGGCGAATCGGCGACCAGCGCGCAGAAGATCATCGACGGTCAGGTGGTCCAGATCCTGACCAACGCCGGCGATCTGGTCGGCGATCTCAAGAGCGTGATCCGCGACAACGGTGGATCGCTGCGCGCGGCGCTCGCCGACCTCCGGCAGGCGAGCCGCAGCTTCAAGGAGCTGTCGCGCGAGGTGCGCCAGAAGCCGTCGCGCCTGCTGTTCTCGGGCGAGGCGCGCGACAGGAAGCTGCCATGAGCGATCGAAGACCCAAGCCACCACCGATCGCGCCGGCGCTCGCGATGGAAGCGTGGAAGAAGCTGCTGCGCGCGCTCGCCGGGCTCGCCCTCGTGCTGGGGGCGTGCGGCGGCAAGCTGCCCGAGACGCGGTTCTATCAGCTCGCGGCCCCGTCGAAGCCCGCTCCGCAGCCACCCGGTGATCTGGTGATCGCGCTCGAGTCGTTCGATACCGATGCCGGCTACGACGACGATCGGATCGTCTATCGCACCACGCCGTACCGGATGGACTACTACCAGTACCATCGGTGGAGCGCGGCGCCGGGCACGCTCGTCGGCAACTTCCTCGAGCAAGCGCTCGAGCGCAGCGGTCACTTCAAGACCGTGACGCGCGAGGCCAGCGATCGCGCGGCGGCGGTGGTGCGCGGGCGAGTGCTCGCGATCGAGGAGGTCGATACGTCGAAGACGAAGTGGATCGGCCGGCTGGTCCTCGAGCTGACCGTCATCGATCCGCAGACCAGCGCGGTGTTGTGGACGCAGCAGTTCGAGGAGACCGAGCCGCTGCGCGTCCAGAGTCCCGAGGGGCTCGCCGAGGCACTGTCGAAGGCGATGGTGCGGATCGCCGACCGCGCGACCCCGATCATCGCCGACCACGCGCGGGCGCGCCGCGATCAACAACAAGCCGATGTGGCCACGAGGCAACGATGAGAGACGATCTCGAAGTGTTCTTCCTCGAGCACCCGATGCCGCGCCTGCGGCCTCGCGACTCGGCACGCATCATCGAGCCGAAGCTGTTCCGCGATGACGACGTCGGCTGCCGCCAGCACGGCGATGGCGACGACGTGATCTGCGGCTGCCGTCGCCGCTAGCGGCGGACCACGATGCGCTGCGTCTCCATCATGTCGTAGCGCGGTCGCCGCGGTGGTGCGGTGGAGGCGAACACGATGCGAAACGCGCGATGAAGGCGTTCGTCGTGCGCGTGGTCGAGCGCCCTCGCGAGGCGCAGGAGGTCTGCCCGGGACGAATCTTCACGCCACACGACGGAGTGGGTCGGCCACCCGCGTGGGCCATGTGCCGGTGATTACCCCAGCGGTACCCTGTAACGTTTTCCCCGGATCGCGAGCACTTGCTCGGCGGCGCGGCGACCGCTCAGCAAGGCGCCCGGCACGCTGCCCTCGTAGGCCGCATCGGTCGCCTCGCCGGCGATGAACAGCCGATCACGCAGCGGGCGCGCGAGCTGGTCGGCGGCCTTGGCTCCACCGACGCGCGTGTAGCTGTAGGCGCCGAGCCTGAACGGATCCGCCTGGTGATCGTGGAAGTGATGGTGACGAGCGATCGCCTCGACGTCGGCGCGTGTGGCGTGGATCGTTTCTGCGAACAGCTCGATCGCCTGGTCGGCGAGCTGGTCGCCGGTGCGACCCGCGAGTGCGCGCGCCTTGCCGCCACCGGCCCACGCGGTGAGCTGCTGCGTGCCATCGCGATTCGTGCGCACCCAGAACGTCGGGAACACGCCGTCGGTGTGGACGAACGCGAGCGTGCTGCCGTGGCTCGCCTCCCACACCGGCGCCTGCAAGCAGATCACGATCTTCACCACCGCACCCATCGCCAGCTTCGACAGCGCGTTCGCGTGCTCGCCCAGGCTCGGCAGGAACTGGAGTCTGCGCAGCACGCCCGTCGAGACGGTGACGATCACCTGATCGGCGAGTGCGGTCGTCGCCACGCCGCCGAGCTCGAGGCCGAGCTGGACGCGATCGCGACGCCAGTCGATCGTGTGGACGATCGCGTGGTGATGGATCGGCACGTGAAGCGACGCCACGCGGTCGGCGAGGCGATCGACGAGCCGGCCATAGCCGCCGCGGATCCGGCGCTGGCGCGGCTCCTCGCCGCTGGTGTCGAGATCGGATGCGACGCTCGCGATGCTGATGTCGTCGAGCGGAGCGGCGTAGTAACCCTCGACGAAGTTCGCGAACACGAACGCCTCGTCGGCGGTCATCCGCGACTGCTCGAGAAACTGTCTGGCCGTGCGATCGGTCTCGGCGCCGACGCGCGCGGTCAGCTTGCCGAGCATGCTCCATGGATTGGCGAGCGGCTCGAGCGTGCCGCGGGCGCGAAACCGCACCTCGTCGATGGTCTCGAGATCGAGGCGAAGCTCGCGGGCCAGCTCGATCAGCACGTCGGGCTCGCCGTGGACGAACTCGGGACCGAGCTCGATCACCTGATCGTCGTGCACGTGGGTGTGCGCCCTGCCTCCGAGGCGCGCCGATGCCTCGTACATCGTGACCTCGATGCCGTGCTCCGCGAGCAAGCGCGCGGCGTTGAGCCCGGCGAGTCCTGCACCGACGATCGCGACCGTCATGATCGCGAGGCGTGCAAGCAACACGCCTTGCGAGAATCCAGGTGCCGATCGTCGTGGTCCGGGTTTCACGCTTCGTGTGCAAGCCGCGAGGATGTCAGGACAGCTGGCCTGGCCAGTGGCGCTGCCGGTGTCTCGTTTTCCCGCGCAACTATGCGATCGCGAAGCTGGTCCGACCGGCACGCTGGATGCTTTGCCGTCGGGCCTATGAAAAAGCTTGTCCTGGCACTGCTGCTCGTCGGTTGCACTGGCGACGCCGACGAGATCTCTCTCGACGAGGAGTGGGGGATGGACGGGCCGCTCTACCCGACGCCGCCTCCGGGCAAGGAAGACTCCGAGCTCCGCAAGGGCTTGCTCGTCAACACCGACACCACGCGCACGCAGGTGTGGACCGCGCGCAACAAGTGGGAAGACACCGAGACCGTCGCCGCGAAGGCCGCCGGCATGGCGTGGCCCGCGAACAGCGGCCTGACCTGGGAGCAGAAGTACGTGAAGTGGGTCGAGTCGCTCGAGTGGATCCCGGCGCTCGATGGCTTCTCGACCACCGTCAAGGTCTCGACCCCGTGGGGCAAGACCCTGCCGTCGCCGAGCCTCGAGTGCGCCGAGATGTCGCTGTTCCTCCGCATCACGTTCGCGGCCTGGTACGAGCTGCCGCTGTTCTTCGAGAGCATGGATGGCAACGGCGCGCGCGTGTTCTTCGGTCACAACGGCGTCCGCACGTCGGCGGGCCGCTACGCGAGCTCGCCCGAGTTCGGGATCAAGTACAAGGACCTGACCAAGAGCTGGACCGCGGGTCAGGCGTGGCCGAGCGACAGCACGCTGCGCGCGAAGCGCGTCGCGGGTGGTGAGGATCGCCAGGACATGGTCGCGCCGGGCGCGACGTTCGGCGCCTACCTCGACGAGATCCACCTCAACAAGCGCGCCGGTTACTTCACGGTGATGGCGCTCGACTATCTCGGCTCGATGAACATCGCGGACTCCGCGAACGCGTACAACATCATCCCCGATGATGTTCGCGCCGGTGACACGCTGATCGAGCGCTGGCAGAAGAACGGCATCGGTCACACGCTCGTCGTCAAGGAAGTCCACGCGCTCGATGGCGGCAGCAAGGATGTCACCACGATCTCCGGCTCGATGCCGCGCCGTCAGGGCGTGCGGCAATCGGGGCAGTCGTCGAAGAGCTACTTCACCTCCAATTACACCGGCGGTGTCGGTGTCGCGAGTGACGGCACCGAGTACGCGAAGCTCGGCGGCGGCATCAAGCGCTGGCGCGTCACCAAGAACGTCAACGGCTACTGGACCAACACCTGGATGGCGGCCGACGAGGCCAGCTGGATCAACTCCACCGACTACGCGCGGATCTCGGCGCGGCCCGCGCGCTTCGAGCAGATCCTCGGCCAGGTGTCGCCGCAGCAGAAGAAGACCGAGCTGCTGACGCAGATCGCCGAGGCGCGCCATCACCTGACGCAGTTCCCGGCGTCGTGCTCTGCGCGCGAGCGGCGCGAGCAGGCGTTCCACTCGCTGTACGAGGTTGGCGTCCAGCTCGGCGAGACCAAGGCGGAGATCGATGCCGAGCACCGCGAGCTCGAGGACTACGTGTTCGCGCAGCTCGAGTACACCAAGAGCAAGACGTGCTGCTGGAACTCGTCGACGTCGGCGATGTTCGACATCGTGATGGACAAGGCGCGCAAGGACATCGAGGCCGGCGAGGCGAACAACCAGTGCGTCGCGCCGACCGTGTTCATGTCGCGCAACGATGGCTACAAGCTGTGGTCGGATCACGCCGCCACGCTCGGTCGTCCCGCCGACTGGCGCTCGTGGTCGGAGGATGAAGCGTGCCCGCAGCGCAATGTCGCGTCGGACACCGAGGCGACGCGCGAATCCACCGCGTTCTGCTCGCTCGAGAATGGCGGCCCCGCACCGGCGTGTACCGATGCCATGGAACCCACCAACAGCCGGACGACCGCGGTCGCCGCGACCGGTGCGATCGCCGACCTCCAGATCTGCGCCGCCGACGAGGACTGGTTCGCGATCGCGACCGCCGGCAACGTCAAGATCGAGTTCCGCCACGCCGACGGCGACCTCGACCTCGAGGCGTACGACGCCGCCGGCAACCGCGCCGACAGCAGCGCCGGCACGTCGAACAGCGAGGAGGTCACCGTTCCCGCGGGCGGCTTCGTGCGCGTGTTCGGCTTCTCCGGAGCGCGCGGCGGCTACCAGCTGACCGCGCCGTAACGACCTGGATCGATTCTTTCGCGGCGTCGAGATCGCGACGAACTGTCGCGACACCTTCGAACGCGAGGTGGTGCGAGGTAGCGAGAATCACGTGGCTGGCCGTGTGGCGATGGCGTTGCACGGGCGGCGGCCATGCACATTCGCTGCTTGTTCCTGTCCTCGCTCGTCGCCTGCTCCGGTGGTGGTGACGGCGGCGAGATCACGATCCACACGCCCGAGGGCTCCTTCCTGGTCGCTCGCAACGATGGCGACGCCGTCTGGGTGGCACCCGAGAAGGTCGACGCGACCACGTTCCGGTTCATCGCCACCGGGCCCTACCGGATCACGCAGGGCTGCGACCGCGACGAGTCGACCGGCTTCGTTCGCCAGGTCGCGCGCACGCTCGACGACGCTCCCGAGCTCGACTTCGCGTGCGACGATCCGGTGGACACGGATGCCGTGATCACGTCGACGATGGTGCAGCCGGGCACCGTCGCCACCGGCAGCCTCGCCGTGACCTCGGAGACCCCGAACTGGGAGGTCGTGCTGTCGGCCTCGGAGGGCACGCACGCGGTGATCGCGCACAGCGACGATCACGTCGCGCTGTTCAGGAACATCCAGGTCCAGGGCGAGCGCGTGATGCCGACGTTCGATGTCGCCGCACAAGGGGTGCCGGTGGTGCGCGGCGCGCTGACCGCGACGAATGCGGATCCGACGGAGACGGTCAGCGCGCTGGTGGTGATCGAGATCGGCGACACCGTCGAGTTCTTCCACGAAGGTGATCCGGCCGCGACGAAGTTCGTTCCCGACGACCTGCTCGAGAGCGGGGACGAGCAATACATCGAGCTCTCGGCCACGCGCGATGGTGCGGGGAGGTTCGCGCTGTCGCCACGCGCGGGTGCGGCGGCGCTGACCTTGCCCGATCCGATCGTCGACCCGGCCTTCACGAGCGGCGTGCACGACCTGAGCGCGACCTGGGAGGCCTCGCTCACCGGCGACGTGGTGCTCACCAGGTTCGCGTTCGACTCCAACTTCACGCGGTTCTGGATCCACCAGCTCGATGCCAGTGCTGCGTACGGCGCGCTCGGCAGCGCCTCGCTCGACCTCGACTCGATCCCGGATCTGCCGGAGACCTTGCTCGTCGACGTCGAGGACGTCGAGCAGGTCCGGTTGCTGTCGGTGTTCGACGCCGGCGCGCAGCAGGGCATCACGTTCACCGCGAACCCGAGCTCGACGGCCACCGTCGCGCCTCGTCGGCTGCCACCGCAGGTCGCGCGCATGCTTCGTCATCGTCGATGACACCGGCTTGCAGCGCCGCCGGGCATGGACGTCACACCGACTCGAAGCTTCGTCGATCCACGCCCTGCCACCCTCGGTTTTTCGAGGGCGGAGTGGGGAACCATCCACAGCGAAGTAGCGATTCGTTGACACCCCGGCGGGCAACTCGCGGTCTGCCGATGACGGGTCGCGTGGCAAGGAGCATGCACGGCAGGGCGCCCGATGAACCGGCGAAGCTTTCTCACCTGGGCGGGCGGGGCCGCGGCGACTGCTGCGATCGCGCATCGGTTCGGCGGCACCGCGCGAGCGGCAGCCTTCGGCGAGTTTCCGGCGGCGGCCAGGCCGCTCGCCTTGCCCGACACCATCCGCGCCAAGCGTGTGCTCGAGATCTTTTGTTACGGCGGGCTATCGCCGTGGGAGACGCTCTACACCGTCCGCGATTACGGCTCGCCGGGGTCGGCATTTCCCGGCACGCAGTTCCACGCCTTCGATCACGCGGCCGCGATCAATAGCTGCGGCCTGCCGACCGGCGAGATCGGGCAGTTCTTCGGCCGCGATGCCGCCGGCGCGGACGTCGAGCTCGGCCTCTACGCCGCGCGGTTGTGGGACCGCCCCGACGTCACCAGCCGGATGCGCGTGGTCGTCAACGAGCACCGCCTCGAGCCGCACGAGGCCGCGGTGCCGAGCGCCCTCACCGGGCGCACCGTCGGTCAGCCCGGCGCCGGGCTCGGCGCGCACATCCAGCGCTATCACATCGACGCGCGCACCAACCCGTCGCGCGCCACGCCGAACAGCTACGTGTTCGCGACCGGTGGGCTGTCGAGCGACAACGTCGAGGCCGCCGCATCGACCGGCATGCACTCCGGTGCCTGCAAGCCGCTGCTGATCAAGGTCGACAACGCGCAGGGCCTCACCGATCTGCTCGAGCGGCGCACCGTCGGTAGTCGGCGCAACGCGCACGACGCGCTGTCGGCGCTCTACCTCGAGCAGTACCAGGAGCGCCTCAAGTTTCCGGGCGCGACCAAGCGGGTGCGGGCGGCGCGCGTCGACGAGTTCGACATCGCGCTCGGGGCCACCCGCAACGTCGACGCGATCGCCAGCGTGCTCGGCAACGGCATCTTCCAGCCACGCTCCGGCACCGCGTGCGGCGAGACCAATGGCTCGGACGTGCCGCTGATGAGCATCGAGGCCGCGCGCCAGCTGTTCCTCCATCCGACCGAGCCGGCCTCGTATGTCTGCGTCTCCGACATCGGCCTGTTCGAAGCGGCCGGCGGTGGCGGCTACGACACCCACGGCGGCCACGTGCTGACGACCGCGCGCAACTTCGACAACATGCTGTCGGCGCTGCTCGGCGTGTTCAACCGCGACGACGAGAACGATCCGACGAAGCTGAGCTTCGACGACACCCTCGTCATCATCAACACCGAGTTCGGTCGCACGCCGCGGGCGGACTTCGGCGATAGCCGCAACCACTGGCCGTACGGCTACGCGACCGCGTTCATCGGCGGTCCGATCAAGCCCGGTCAGAAAGGTGTCTACGGCGCGATCGGTCCCGACGGCAACGCCACCACCGCGGTCGAACCGGCAGAGTGCCGCGCGGCCGCGCTGCTCGCCCTCGGCATCTATCCGTTCTCGGCAGAGGCGTTCGCGACCTCCGACGTGCGCGGCGCCTCCGGCGAGACCGACGCGGTCGCCGCCGTGCTCGACCACTGCTTCGGATGGGAGGCCTGAGATGAAGCGCCTCCTCGCCCTCTCGATCGTCGCCGCATGCGGCTCCGATGTGGCGCCCACCGATCCGCCGCCCGATGGGCCGGAGGAGCCGGTGACGCCCTTCACCGAATGCGATAGCGAGCCCACCGCCTACATCCGCGACGCGTTCCTCGCGATCACCGGCCGCCGTCCACTCGGCCAGGCCGAGGTCGACGTCTATCGCGAGCTGTGGACGAAGGCGGAGGAGCAAGGGCTCGATCCGCGCTCGGCGATCAGCACCGCTCTCACCAGCACGCCCGAGTTCGCGCCACGCTGGGAGAGCGCGCTGATGGATGCGTTGCGCATCCAGCGCACCAACGTGCAATCGATGCAGCAATGCTGGGGCGCCGCCGGTGAAGCGACCGTGACGCCGGATCTGGCACGGCGCGTCCGCGATACCGATGCTTCGGTGGCGATGCCGCAGGGCGCGGCGACCATGCTGGATGTCGCTCGCTCGGCGCTCGCGCTCGACGATCTGTCCACGGTCTATCGCGCGCAGCTGTTCAACCTGGTCTCGTTGCCGCCCGGCACCGCGAACGCGAGCCCGGTCGCCGCCGAGCTCGCGCAGCGCGCGGACCTCGGCGCGACGTTCGACTCCGCGTGGCTGCGCCGCGACACCGTCTGCCTCGGGTGCCACAACTCCGAGGCCTCGGTGACCGACAGCGACGATCCGGCCATCGATCGGCACTGGCCGGTCCCCGGATCGCCCGAGAAGGCGGTCTACGGCGTGTCGTCGGGCGTGCCCGGCGCGCGCGCCCACGGCATGTTCCGGATCTCGGGCTTCGTGTTCGCGGGTGGCTCGACGCCGTGGGGCATGTCGAGCGCGTGCGGCCAGTTCGCGGCGCCCGGCACCGTCGGCGATGACTTCGCCGATGTCGACACCAAGCTCGGCTCGCTCTCGGGCAAGCGCGTCACCGTCTACGAGCTCGACGCGGCATTGCGCCGCGGCTTCGATCGCTTGCGCGGCACCGGGCCCACGCTGGTCGGCGGCGCGATCGCCGATCCCGACGAGGCGCTCGCGTGGCTGGTGACGATGACCATGGCGGAGGAGGTGTGGCGCGAGATCGTCGGCAGCCCGCTGACGATCGCCAACGGCTTCCCGCGCAACCAGGCGTCGTCGGAGCTGCTCACCACGCTCGCCACCGAGCTGGCGAAGTCGGGCTACTCGCTCAAGCACCTCGTCACCAGGATCACCACCACCGACTTCTTCAGCCGCAAGGCGCCCGAGGCCGGCTGCGGCAAGGAGTACTCGTACCCGGCGGTCTACGATCCGTGGACGACGAGCGAGCCCGACGCCGCGGCGCGCGGCAACGGTCCCGGCGATGCGCTCGCGTGGCTGGCACCGCGGACGCTCGCGATCGCTGCATCGGGTGCGCTGTGGAACGGCACCACGCTGATCCAGCCGTTCCCGGGCGATGGCGGCTCGTTCTGCACCGGCAGCTGCAGCGAGCTGACCCAGTTCTGCGATGACTTCGCGTTCTGTTGCGCGGAGGCGCAGCAGGTGTGCAGCGGCGAGCCGGTGTCGAACGTCGATAGCATCGCGTTCCATCGTTCGGTCGGCGTCTATCTGCGCAACTCCGAGCCCGGCTTCCGCGGGCTGTCGTTCCAGGCGCGGCTCGCCTGGGAGGATCGGTTCGGCGCGTGCAGCAAGCCCGACGGCAACCCCGACTTCATCGACGAGGTGCTCGCGACGGCGACGACGACGCCCGAGGCGACCGTCGCGGATCTGGTGCGCGCGCTGAAGGATCGCGTGATCGGCGAACCGGTGATCCAGACCGGCGAAGCGACCGCGCTCGAGGCACTGCTCGGTCCGCTGACCGCGCCGGCCGCGGAGGTCGACCCGATCTCGCTGCGCCACTTCTGCGGCGTGCTCCTCGGCTCGCCGCAGTTCACGCTGTCGGGCATGCCCGGCCGCGACGGACCGGTGCCGCTGCTGACGCCGGCGAGCGCGACCGCGACCGCGATCTGTACGAGGGTCGACGGGCTGTCGATCGGCGGCGGCAAGCACGTCACCTGCACGGCCGGGACGGTCAGCATCGCGGCGGACTGATACGCTCGCAGGATGCGCTGGGTGTGCCTCGTCCTGCTGGCGATCGGATGTGGAACGGGCAGGGCGCGGCCGCTGCCGCCGCGATCGTTTCCACCGGCGCTCGATGCCGAGTTCTTCGCAGCGACGGATGACCGGCCGAAGATGCGCGTCCACCTGATCGATATCGGTCAGGGCGCCGCCACGCTCGTCGAGTTCTCGTGCGGCGCGATCCTGATCGATACCGGCGGCGAGCAGCACAAGCGCTACGACAGCACCGAGCACCTCGTCGATTACCTGCGGACGTTCTTCAAGACCCGCCCCGATCTCGACAACACGCTCGCCGCACTCGTGCTGACGCACCCGCACATCGATCACACGCGCGGCGCCGGCGTCGTGCTCGGCGAGTTCGCGGTGCAGAACCTGATCACCGACGGGCTGACCACCAGCTCGGGTGGCAAGCAGCAGCGCGCCGCGATCTCGAAGGCGACCGCGAAGGGCATCCCGCACCAGGTGGTGATCAACACGGCGATCCCGGCCGGCGGCCTGACCAGCCCGATCATCGATCCGATCGCGTGCCCCGACGGCGATCCGGACATCCGCGCGCTGTGGGGCGCGATCGACAAGGGCTCGGTGAAGTGGGACAGCAAGTCCTTCGAGAACTTCAACAACCACTCGGTGGTCCTGAAGATCACGCTCGGCCAGAGCTCGCTGCTCGTCACGGGTGACCTCGAGGACGAAGGCATCGAGGCGCTGCTGAAGAAGCACGCGGGCACCACCGTGCTCGACAGCGATGTCTACGAGGTCGGTCACCACGGCTCGTACAACGCGACCTCCAAGGAGCTGTTGCGCGCGCTGTCGCCCAAGCTCGCGCTGATCGCGTGCGGGCCGCACGATCGCAAGAGCACGTGGACGGGCTGGGCGTACGGTCATCCGCGCGCGGTGACGATCGAGCTGCTCGAGAAGGCGCTGGCCGCGGCGGTGCAGCGAGCGCCGGTGATCGTCGCGGTGGCGATCGGCGCGAAGAAGTTCGAGGGCTGGGAGATCAAGGCGCCGATCTATGCCACCGGCTGGGACAGCGACGTCATCGTGACCATGTACGCCGACGGCACGCTGGCCACGCGCACGCGACGCCAGCACTAGGAGCCCAGGCTCCTAGCGAACGAGCGTGGCGAGCCGTCCCTCGATCCGATCGAGCTCTGCAGTCGGAAATCGCATGTAGTAGTAGCCAGCACTGGGACGCGATAGCGCGAAGCCGAACTGCCATCCCCACGGCAGACCGTGGACGTAGGCGTTGAGGTCGCCCGTTCGGCCGGTCGATGTCGACACCGCACGTTCGCCGGAGATGAAGGTCTGCTGCGATGTCGTATCCGGCGCGTGCCAGGTGGGCACCGCGAGGTCCTCGCCCACCGGCCACTCCGTGCTGGTGTCGAAGTACGCATCGACGTCGGCGAGTAGCTGGGCGACGAGCGCACGCGCGGTCGCGACATCGTGCCTGCCGGGATGCGCGAAGCGACCCGAGGCGCTGAACAGATCGAGCGGCGCCAGATCGACGTCGCCGATCACCGCGACCTCCGCGGTGGAATAGCCATCGATCGGCACGCTGGCGGCGCGATGCTCGTCGAACACGCGGACGAACATCATGCCTCCGCCCTCGGGTGGTCCCTCGCCGGGAACCGAGCCCGCGCTCACCGAGATCAGCTGCACACCTCGGAGGCCGTCGCGACGCTCGTGGATGCGCAGATCGGTCTGGCAGCGGCCGGGGATGCGCCACGCGTGATCGAGAAAGCTGCCGTCATCGTTGATGCCGCCGCCTCGATACGCCGCCGGACCGAGGGGGGGCTCGCACACCCAGTCGGCACGCTCGCCGAGCATCGCACCCGCGAGCTGCGCGGCGCCGTGCACCGTGAGCTTGCGGTTGACCCCGCCCATCGTGTGGCGCGTCGAGGGCAGGGCATCGAACGCGTCGCGAATCTCGATCGGGCTGCGTGCCGCGAGCCAGCGCTCGAGCGAGATCATCGCGCGATCTCGAGCGCGCGCTGCGCGATGTCCGTTGTCGGCGCGGCGACCTGCTCGACCTGATACTTCGGCAGGCCGCGGAACAGCAGGTAGTCGCCGCTCGCCAGCCTCGCCTTGACCAGCTGCCCGGTCTCGCGGTCGCGCAGGCCGAGCGCCTGGTCGTCGCGCTGGGCGATGAACTCGACCTGGTGATCGGTGCCATCGTCGAGCCTGGTGCGTGCTCGCACGCGGACGTCTCCGGTCACGATGACCTGCGAGCCGAGCTCGAGCCGGCCGTAGGAGTTGTCGGCGAGCACGAGCTCGAAGCCGCCGTCGTCGCGCACGATCGCCGGGCAATCCCCCGACGGCGTGTGCCCGACGACGACGCGATCGATGCCCTCGCTGCGCAGCCGCGCGATGATGCCGGCCGGCGGCAGGTGAGGATTGCCGGTGTCGTCGGTGGGGCGCGCGTAGACCACGCTGTGCTGGTTGAGCTTGTCGGGGCCTTGCGATTGATACGCGATCAGCGCGTCGGGCCGGACGCCGCGCGCGAACAGCCCCATCTCGTCGCGATAGAACCGATCGAGCGAGGCCAGCCACTGCTCGACGGAATCCGACAGACCGTACGTGGTGATCCAGCGATCCTCGCAGCGCGCGGGCGTGGCGAGGAAGTTCTCCGGCGTGATGCCGCCGTGGACGAACAGCGTGTTGCCCGCGCGATGGCCGAGCTGACACGCCTCGAGGAAGGCGCGCAGCTCGCCGCCGGGCGCGAGATCTCCGAGATAGCTATCGACGACGGCATCGTCGGTCGGCTTGACGTTGGTCTCGGCAAGCTCGGCGAGCCGATGGTCGAAGGCTTGCTTCGCGCCCATCGTGTTGATGAACGTCCACCTGAGCAGCTCGGGGCGTGACAGCCCCGCCGGCGCGCGACGATGAGGCTCGCCGCCGAGCTCGGTGACCAGGCGGAGCTTGTTGATGTCGCGATTGCCGGCGAGCAGGATCACGCGGTCGCCATAGCGCCGCTTCGCCCGCACCAGCAGCCCGACGATGCGCCGAGCGTGTGCACCGCGATCGACGGCATCGCCGCCGAACACGAACGTGCAGCCGGGCGCGAGCTCGAGCTCGCCGTCGACGAGCGACACGCAAGGATTGCCCTCGATGAAGGACGAGAACTTGTCCCAGCGGCCCTCGACGTCGGTGACGTACGCGATCATGCGAGCCGGAAGTACGTTCGAATGCGCCCGAGCAAGCGCCGCTTGGTCTCGTCGCGGCGCAGCGATGCTGCCTCGGCGGACAGGCCATCACGCTCTTGCTCGAGCGCGTGCTGGCGATCGGACAGGATCGCGCTGAACCCTTCGGCGAGCGTCGGCTTCGCCTCGAGCAGGCCGCGCACGAGCGCGTGCTCGACCTCGTAGACGCGCGCATCTCTGAGCGCGACGCACGTCGCGGTGCGCTTCTCGCCGGTCATCAGCGATTGCTCGCCGAAGATGTCGCCCTCGCGAAGCGATGCGACCTGGCGCTCGACGCCGTCGACCGCCAGCACCACGCCGATCTCGCCCTCGGCGATCAGGAACAGGGAATCGCCCGGCGCGCCCTGACGGACGATCAGCTCGCCACGCGAGAACATCCGGCGCCGCATGCCGCGGGCGAGCTCGTCGAGATCCTCGGTGCTGAGCTTCGCGAACAGCTCGACCTTGCCGAGCGCGATCCGCCGCCGTTCGAGCGCACGCTCGGACTCCGCCTTCGCCAGCTCCTCGGTGACCTGCGTCATGTGGACGGTGCGCGTCGGGAAGGGCATCTCGAGCCCGGCGCGCTGCGCCGCGTACCAGATGCGCGTACGCACTGCGCTCTCGATCTCGACGTCGTGTCCGAAGTCGGTGATCCAGTACATCACCACGTAGCTGACCGCGCTCTCGCCGAACGAGCGCACGATCGCGATCGGCGGCGGTGTGTCGAGCACGCCCTCGCAACCGCGCAGGCAATCCTCGAGCACCTTCTTGACGTCGTTCGGCGGGTGCCGGTACGCGAAGTTGACGTCGCACCACATCCGATGACTCGGGGTGGGGCGCGAATAGTTGAGGATGGCGTGCTGCATGAAGTACGCGTTGGGGAACGTCACCGTGTCGTCGTCGCGCGTCGAGATGCTGGTCGCCCGAAAGCTGATCTTCTCGATCCGGCCGATCCGGTCGTCGATCTTGATCCAGTCGCCGACGACGATGGTGCGATCGAGCTGGAGCGACAGGCCGGCGAACATGTTCGAGATCGGTTGCTGCAAGGACAGGCCGATCACCGCCGTGAGCACCGCCGACGTGGTGACCAGCGAGACCAGATTCGCTCCGCTCTGCTGGAGGATCGTCATCAGCGCGATGACGAACGCGACGAACAACAGGATGTCGCGCAGGATCGTCGGGAACTGGAAGAACCGCGCGATCACGATGTCGAACAGCAGCTTGCCGACGACGCCGGTCATGCCCGCGGCGAGCGCGATCGCGGCGCCGAGCTCGAGGCCGAGCACGACGTCTTCGTTCTCGATCGGGGCCGCGAGCGCGCGCAGCACGACGGAGGCGAGCAGGAACAGGATCGGGAGCCGGCCGCGATTCTGGCGATCAGGTGGCAACCAGCGGCGCGCGAACAGCGACGCCAGCATCGTGGCAATCGCGAGGGCCACGGCCGCCCACGAGATATCGACCTTCGCGAGATCCCCCAATCGGATTGCCACTGTATCAGGCGTCCGGGCACCCGTGCCTGCGCCAGATCTGGCGTCGAACGCGCCACCTTGGCCGGTGCGGCACGGCGGGTGGCCGCCACGGCACGCTGTCCCGATCTCGCAGCCCGATAATTTCGTGTCCTGTAACGATAGGACTTGTCAGACCGCCGGCTTTTTTGGCACGAATCGCGCCGCGATGAAGCTAACCAAGATTGCGTTCGTGACGGTGATGGGGGCGGCGCTCGTCGGCGGCGCCCCC
>JAEYYY010000374.1 GCA_023430775.1 Pseudomonadota bacterium | reverse complement strand
CGCCGATCCTCGAGCGCGCGGAGCGCGAGGCGCCGAACGAGCTGCGCTACTACGTCGACGAGCTCGGCCAGCGCCTGATCGCGCTGCGCGAGCTGTTCGGCGTCACCGCCATCCTCCCCGCGCAGGTCGATACCGAGGATCGCGACGACGACGAGCCGATGTACAAGCCGCGGCTCGATCTCCTGCACCCGACCGGTCCGCGCGAGCGCCGCACGCGGATGCGGTCGAACGGCGGCCGCCCGACGCGACCGCCCGCGAGCCGCGACGCGCTGGTCGCCGGCATCGCCGAGACGATGCTGATCGAGCGCGCGCTGCCGGAGCTGTTGAACCCCGACGCCCACGCGGTCACCGTCATCATCTCGCGCATCGGCCCCACCGCCGACGCCGGCGGCCTCGGCATCGTCACGTCCGCGCTCGCGCAGCCGAGCTGGATCGATGACGGCGCCTTCATGGACGGCGGCCACGAGATCTATCCGTTCCAGGGCGAGGTCCGGAGCAAGCGGGGCGACCTGTCGAAGGCGCGCGATGTCGTCCTGATCCTGCGCGGGCTGTTCGTCCACGCGGCGCTCGCGAACGAGCACGGCATCTGGATGATCCGCGCCGCCGCCGCCGAGCCCGATGTCGTCCGCGTCGATCTGCGGCCCGGCGCACCCGCGAAGCCTCGCGCGATCCTCGAGGCGCACGTCGAGGGCCGCGCCGAGCTCGAGCGCGTCCTCGAACAAGGTGGCGCGCTGCCCCCTAACCCCGACGTGCTGCTCCCCGTCGCACGCGCGATCACGTACCGGCCGCCGCCGCGGCCCGGCGAGTCCTATCACGTCGAGATCGAGGACTTCGGCACCGGCTGGGTCGATCGCGGCAACGCGCGCGACCTCGGCATCGCGATCCGGCGCGCCTGGCACCTCGCGTGGAGTCGACGCTGATGGCGACCAAGCCCTCGTTTCGCGTGTTCCTGACTCGCCACCACGGCTCGGGCCTTTGGTCCGCCGTGATGCTGCGCCGTCACCGCATCGCGTTCGACACCCCGCCGCCGGCCGCGATGGCTCCCGATGTCGAGACCGCGCTGCGCCGGCTCGCGCCGCAAGCCGCGCTGCTCTCCGACGAGGAGGACGGCTCGATCGATCGCTACGTGTGGACGGAGACGCTCGAGCTCCGCCAGGTCGCGATCGAGATCCACCCCGGCCGCCCCGATCCTCGCGGCTACGTGATCGGCAGCTCCACCGTCCCCATCAAGCTCGGCTATGCCGCCGGCAAGCTCGACGGTGCCCCGCTCTATCGCGTGATCGTACCGCGCTTCGACTTCACGTTCGTCACCGAATCGCTCGACACCGTCCCCGAGACAATCCGGTCCCTGGTGTTCGCTGCGCTGGTCGGTGATTCGCCGGCATCGCTCTACGATCTGCGGCGCGAGGTCGAGGAGCAGATCATCGAGTGGAAGCCGATCGACGCGCCGGTGCGCGCCCGCAAGAAGGACGAGGCGGAGCCCAACCCGGCACCGACCCTCGAAGCGGTCGCCGAGGATCTCGTAGCGCTCGCCCGCGCCAACCGGCTATCGCCCACCGTCGGCATCGATCCGACGTACGACCAGCTCGCGCCGCTGATCGAGCAAGCGAAGCTGCCCAACCTCCTGTTCGTCGGCCCGCGCGGCTGTGGCAAGTCGACGATCGTCCGCCGCTTCGCGCGCGGCTTGCTCGAGCAGTCGCGTGGGAGGTCGGGTCGCCGGCGCAGGCTGTGGTCGACGAGTGCCGATCGGATCGTCGCCGGCATGATCTATCTCGGCATGTGGCAGCAGCGCTGCCTCGACATGGTGCGCGAGCTCGACGACACCACCGACGTCCTCTACGTCGATCGCCTCGCCGACATCCTGCAGCCCGCCTCCGACGGCGCTTCGATCGCGGAGCTGCTCGCCCCGGCGGTGATCGGCGGGACGCTGTCGCTGGTCGCCGAGTGTGACGAGCTGGAGCTGGTGCGCGCGCGCCAGAAGTTCCCCGCGCTGGTCGACGCGATGCGCGTGATCCGCGTGCCCGAGTCGACGCCCGCCTTGACCGTCGCGCTACTCGAACCGTACGGCCAGCGGCTCGAGCCAGCCGTCACGCTGACCCACGACGGCGCGCGCCGCCTCGTCGAGCTCCTCGCCGCGTTCCGCCGCGACACCGCGTTCCCCGGCAAGGCGCTCGCGTTCGTCGACTATCTGTCGACGCGCCCGAGGCACGACAACCTCGGCATCGCCGAGATCACGAATGCGTTCGCGCAGTGGTCGGGCTTGCCGGTGCAGCTGCTCGCACCCGAGCAAGCGCTCGACACCGCGGCGATCGCAGGCGCACTCCAGAAGGGAGTGATCGGTCAGGATCACGCGTGCACGATCGCCGGTCGTACGATCGCGCGCCTCAAGGCCGGCCTCGACGATCCGCAGCGCCCCGTCGGCACGCTGCTGTTCGCCGGCCCGACGGGCGTCGGCAAGACCGAGCTGGCCAAGCAGCTCGCGCGGTTCCTGTTCGGCGATGCCGAGCGCCTGGTGCGCGTCGACATGAGCGAGCTCGTCACCGGCTCGGCGATCGCACGTCTCGTCACGCCCTCGCCCGCCGGCACCAGCCTCGCCGATCGCATCCGCCGCCAGCCGCTGTCCGTCGTGCTGTTCGACGAGATCGAGAAGGCAGACTCCGCCGCGTTCGATCTCCTGCTCGGGGTCGTCGGCGACGGGCGCCTCACCGATGCGCTCGGTCGGCTGATCGACTTCCGGATGTCGATGATCGTGATGACCACCAACCTCGGTGCCGCGGATCCGTCGCCGGCCGGCTTCGGCTCGTCGAGCATGGCCGATCACGCGACCGCGATCCGGCGGTTCTTCCGCCCCGAGCTGCTCGGTCGCATCGACTCGATCATCTCGTTCCGTCCACTCGATCCACCGGCGCTCGAGCGCATCGTCGATCTCGAGGTCGACAAGCTGCGGAAGCGTCCCGGCCTCGTCGCCCGCAACCTCCGGATCGAGGTCACGCCCGCAGCGCGCTCGCGACTCGCGTTGCTCGGTCACGATCCGAAGCTCGGCGCGCGCCCGCTGCGCCGCACGCTCGAGGATCTCGTCGTGGCACCGCTGGCCGACCGGATGGCGAGAACCCCGACCTGGCGCGACGCCACCGTGGTCATCCGTGCTGCCTCGGAGGCTGGTAACGCAGATCTCGTGATTCCGTGAAGCCGTAAGGATCCTGGCAGCTTCGGCCAGCCTAGGAGACCTTGCTTACGATCCCGCTCGGCACGTAACCACGAAGACACCCGCGCGCGGGTTTGCGAGCGCTGCTACAATTTTCCGGTGCCCGACCCGAAACGCGTCCTCTGGTACCTCCGCAAGGTTCCACTCCTCGCGGATCTCGGTCCCGACGCGATCGCGCGAATGGCGGAGCGAGTCGAGCTTCGCGAAGCACGCCGTCGCGACGTCATCTACCTCCCCGGCGATCCGGGTCGCTCGCTGTTCTTCGTACACGGCGGTCGCGTCAAGGTCAGCAAGGTCACGCGCGACGGCAAGTCGCTGACGCTCGCCTATCACGGCCCCGCCGAGCTGTTCGGCGACAGCTGTCTGCTCGACGGCGGGCCGCGCACCGAGATGGCCGAGGCCGTCGAGAACGCGCTGCTCTCCGAGATCGATCGCGTGCACTACGAGGAGCTGATCCACTCGCACCCGCAGCTCGGCCTGGCGATGACGCGGCTCATGATCGTTCGCCGCCGC
>JAEYYY010000108.1 GCA_023430775.1 Pseudomonadota bacterium | reverse complement strand
TTGCGGATGCGAGCGAGGCCGAGGCCGGACCCGCCATCGGTTCGCTGATACGAGACGTTGATCTGTTCCTGGTAGTAGGCGTCCGGATCGGAGGCCGCCATCAGCTGATCGATGCCGTCCTTGATCTGCTCGATGCGATCGGGGGCGGCGTGGTTCCAGGTTCGCAGGTGGAGCTCGTCGCCATC
Source organism: Pseudomonadota bacterium (assembly GCA_023430775.1). Classification (GTDB taxonomy): domain Bacteria; phylum Myxococcota_A; class Polyangia; order Haliangiales; family Haliangiaceae; genus JABFXX01. Next base: position 7,069 of record JAEYYY010000108.1, on the reverse strand, counting down.
GATGTCGATGCGCAGCTCGGCCTCGTGGCCGCTGCCGTACGAGATCGCGTTCTCGAGCACCTCGTGCGTGGCGAGGGCGAGCCGGGCCGCGAGCCCGCGATCGAGCACGCGCTGATAGAGCTCGTTGGTGAAGCGTCGGATCGTCGACACCACCCCGAGATCGGGTTTGAGAACGAGGTGGAAGTACGGCGCGGTGTTCATGGGCCCCCTGAAACGAAAGGAGGTGATCAGTTCATCTGGCGTATCAGCACGAGGGTGGCGTCGTCGTGCCGGCGCGACGTCCAGCGGGCGACGTCGGCAAGCACGTGATCGCGGATCTGCTCGATCGGCTCACTCCGCACGCCCTCGAGTGCGGCGGTCAGCCGCTCCAGCCCATATTGCTCGCCGACCTCGTTGCGAGCCTCGGTGATGCCATCGGTGTAGAGCGCGACGAGATCATCCGGCTCGAGATCGAGCACCGTCTCGGTGGTGAACTTCGCGATGTCGGGCATCACGCCGAGCCAGGTGCCCGGCGTGGCGACCAGGTCGACGCTCTTCTTGCGGCCGCGCAGCACGATCAGCTCCTCGTGCGCGCCGGCGAACACGATCTTGCGATGCGACACGCGCAGCAGCGAGAAGGTGACGAAGTCGTCCTTGAGCAAGCGGTGCCGGATGTTCTCGAACAGCACGCGGTTGACGATGTTGACGGCCTCGCGCGGGCTGGCATCGGGATCGCGGGCGACCAGGCCGGCGACCGCGCTCTGCACCATCAGCATGATCAGGCCGGAGGTGACACCGTGACCGGAGACGTCGCCGATACCGACCCAGCAACCACCCTCGATCGGGAGCACGTCGTAGTAATCGCCGCCGACCTCGGTGGCGGTGGTCATGCAAGCGGAGAGCTCGACACCCTCCGCGATCAACCGGCGCGGCAGGATGCTGACCTGGATCTGGCGCGCGAGATCGAGCTCCTTCTCGAGGCGCTCGCGCGCGAGACGCTCTGCCTCGAGCAGCGCGGCTTGCTGTTGCGCCAGCTTCACCGACTGCTGGTTCGCGAGGCGGCGAACATCCGCGAGTGCGGTCTGCTGCGACTGGATGAGGAACATGCAGTCGACGACCTGATCGTGGACCGCGAAGTCGTTGAGCTGGAGGCCGTGGGTGGCGAGCTCGTCGAGCTGCGTGATCCACGGCGAGCCGAGGAACATCATCGCGCCGTCGTCGATCGCGAGCATCTGCCCCTTGAGCTTCAGGCTGCGATCGCGCAGCTGCACGACGAACACCGTGCGGGGATGCAGCTTGATCCGCTCGATGTCGAACGGCATCGCCTCGGGCCGGATGATCTCGAACGTGTCGGAGATCGAGCTCCCGGCGAGGTCCGGGCAGAGGCGTTGCAGCACGGAGCCGACCTGCAGCACCTGCCCTTTGACATCGAAGGCCACGTGGAACGGGAAAGTCCGGTCCACGAGCTCCGGCGGTAGTCCGACTCCAGTCACGGCGGCAGACTACGACGCCTGGGTCGTACGGATCGCGAACTCGTCGTGCGAGTCGCGTCGTGCGTGAGTGACTTCGATGGGCGTGTTGAAGCGTTGCGAGAGCCCCTTGAGGAGACCGACCACCATCGGCGCGAGCCCTTCTCGCGTCGAGTGGTACTCGAGCACCATGTTGGAGCTATCGACGGGAACCAGCCGGAACCGCGGCGGCCGCAGCTCCGACATCGTCAACGCGACGCGGGCGTGGAGCGCATCGAGGTTCTCGAGGAACTCGCGCAGCGACTTTCCCGCTGCATCGAGCATCGGGCCGTAGCCCTCCTGCGCGGTGTAGAGCACCCACCACTCGCCGAAGGCCTCGAGGACCGCGGCGGGCGGAATCCCGAGCACCTCGCTCGCCGCACCGACGAGGCGATAGGTGATGTCGTCGGGATACGCATCCATGCTGACGAACACGTCCTGATCGACGCCAGCCTTCTTCTTGATCGCCGCCCAGGTGTCCTCGCCGAACTTGTTGACGACGAGGTCCACCACAGCCTTGTTGACGAGTCCGTACATGTTTCCCCCTGCCTGACGAGAACATCTAAACGGCTAGCGGCGATCTTTTCAACTCGTCATTCCACTTTCGCTCGCACCATCAGCGCGCCGACCCACGGATTCGACAGGCCCTCGAAGTTCGCATGGCAGTGCACGCACGATGGCGAGAACTCCGTCGACACGGCGATCGACTTGCGGACCCACCACTTGCCTTGCACCTTCTCGGTGCGGGCGAGGTTGTTGCCGAGCTTGGCAGCTGCGAGGGCATCTCGCTCGAATTTGTCTTGAGGGCGGTTACTGTTCTGCAGTGGATCGACGTCGCCCACGAGACGCATCGTCGGGTTGTCGTTGTGGAAGATGTTGCTGATCGCCGCCGTGCCGACCGCGGCATTGTCGGGCGTCGTCACCGCGAACTCGCGGAACAACAACGCGACGATGCGGTCGACCATCGCGTCGGCGACATCGCTCGCGAAGGCTTCTGCGGCAGGGGAAGGCGGATGGTGGACGGCGGACTCCGTCGTTGCCGTCTCGACCTCCTCGACACCCGAACACGCCGTCAGGGACGCAATCACAGACAGAGCCAAATACTGCTTCACTGAAAGACCCTCCCGAAGTTGGTTGGAGAGCCATTCAGCACGACATCGTGAGCGCTGTCTACCTGCTCATTTGCACCACAAGCATGCGGAAAGGTTCACGTTACCGACATGCGCGAGTTCTTCCTACCTGACACCTCACGCAAGCCACCGAGTTCGTTCTGCTACTCGGAAAATGCAGATTCGTAGGCTTTTCGTGTAACCCAGGAGAGCCGTCCGAAGCCGACGATGACTCGCAGATCAGTTGGTTCGAGTCGATACAAAGAATACGCGTGGAGATGATCGGCGAACCAGGTCGCCGACTCGGGATGAGCGGCGACGTAGCGCGCCCGCACGTCTTCCTGCTCGCTCGGATCGATCCGGCGGCAGCTGCCGACCAGCGTCACGCGGGGTGCGGTGACGATGCTCGTCGAGCCGGCCTCGACGACGAGCAGTGACGCGTTCGCACACGCGGCGAGGTTCTTCGAGTGCTCGGCGAGTGCGGACAGCAGGAACAGCGGGTGGCCGCGCTCGTCGGCGGCATGCGCGACCAGCGATCCGTAGGGGAAGCCGGCGGGTCGCAACGCGATCGTCGACAGCGTGGCGAGGCGGGAGCGGGCGACCAGCTGGCGCGCGAGCTCGGCGTCGCTGATCTCGGGGCCCGCGAGGCTGCCGTGATTGAGCTCCGACGAGTAATCGAACAGCCCCACCCTCGAAGTCTAACGCCGGTGGCCGCGGTTTCCGTATTGACAAACTAATTTTTCTATTCGATACACGGGCCCGTGAGCAGCTCCGTTGCCCTGGTCTCCGACGCCGCGAAGGCGCGCGCCGCGCTGACGCCGCTGCGCCGCGACCTGCTCGAGCGGCTGCGCGAGCCCGGGTCGGCATCGAGCCTGGCGTCTCAGCTCGACCTGCCGAGGCAACAGCTCGCGTACCACCTGCGCGTCCTCGAGGAGGCCGGGCTGGTCAAGCTCGTCGCGGAGCGCCAGCGCCGTGGCTTCATCGAGCGGATGCTGGTGGCCTGCGCCGACACGTTCGTGCTCGACCCGCAGCTGTTCGCGAACAAGGAGACGCGCGCCGCCGATGCCCAGGATCGCCACGCGTCCGAGCACCTCGTGCGAGTGGCCGCGAACATGGTGAGCGAGGTCGCGCGCATGCGCGAAGCGGCCGAGCGCGAGAGCAAGCGGTTACTGACGCTGACACTCGAGACCGAGCTGACGTTCTCGACGCCCGCCGAGTTCGACGCGTTCGTCGAGCAGCTGAGCGATGCCGTCACCGCGCTCGCGAAGCAGTACTCCGCCAGTCCCGGCAAGAAGGGCGGCCGCCGCTACCGGCTGGTCGCCGCCGCACATCCCGCCGTTCAGACCAAACAGAAGAGGACCGCATGACGACATTTCCGAGGGCGCTGATCGAAGTCACCGTGGCTGCACCTGCCGACGAGGTGTGGAAGGCGCTGCGCGATCGCGAGCGCCTGGCGCAGTGGTTCGGCTGGGACGCCGATTCGCTGCCTGAAGAGATCGAGTACATCTTCTTCAAGCAGGTCGCGAACGCGGATGACGCCACGCGCACGCTGCACTTCGTCGGCGACCACGATCGCTTCGAGGTCGAGCAGCGCGGCGATGGCTGCGTGGTGCGGCTGATCCAGCCGGCGCCGAGTGCCGATCACGACTGGGAGAACATCTTCGAGGATGTGGTGCAGGGCTGGACCGCGTTCGTGCAGCAGCTGCGCTTCGGCATGGAGCGCCACCTCGGCAAGGACCGCCGCACGCTGTTCCTGTCGGGCTCGCCGAAGACGGCGGGTGCGCCACTCGCGGCGGCGGCGTTCGGGTTGCCGGCGAGCCCGGTGGGAAGCAGCTACGCGATCACCGCGCCCACCGGCGATACCCTTGCCGGCCGCGTCTGGCACCGCGGGCGTCACCAGGTCGGCATCACCGTCGACGGTTTCGGCGACGGCATGCTGATCGCGATGGATCGGCCGGCCGACGCGAAGAAGCCGCGCGGTCACAGCCAGGTGATCATCACGACGTATGGCTTCGACGACCGCACGTACGGCGAGCTCGCCGCGCGCTGGCGAACCTGGTGGGACGAGCGCTACGACGGCGTGATGCCCGGCTGCGAGTGATTACTGCGGCTGGACCGCGAACACGTTGAACAGGTCGCCGCTGGTCGGCATCTCGACGGCGAGCGTCGGAGCCTGATCTTCCATCGACGCGTCGAGCTTGAACAGAGAGGTGACGTTGCTGGCCGCGATGTCGCCGGTCGCGAACACCGTGTTGTTGTCCGCCCAGACGACCTTGTCGGTGTCCTGGTTCGTGTTGGTCGGCACCGCCGTCAGGCGCTTGGTCGACGAACCATCGAGCGCGATCACGACGGGCTCGAACGTGCCGTCACCGCCAGAGAAGAACGTGGCGACCACGGCGACCTTGGTGCCGTCCGGCGAGAAGGCGAATGGCGCGGTGAACTGTGCGGCGAGCTCGGCGTTGCCAATCGCTGCGATGTTGGTGATCTTGGTCGGCGTCGAGAGATTCGCGATCGGCGCCGTGTACATGTCGTAGATGCCGAGCGTTGGAGCATCGACACCGAACACGAGCGTGTTGCCGTCGGGCGTGAAGCCGAAAGCGCCGACGTCGGGGACGCTGGCATCGCCGCGCGCGGGAAGCGCGACCGCCGCCTTCTGGCCCGTGGTGTCGGACTTGAAGAGCGTGAACTTTTCATCCGCATCCGTGAGGCGCGCGCGGAAGTACGCGTTGTTCTCGCTGTCGAACAGGATGCGACCGCGGACGCCACGATCGCCCGAGGTGGCCGTGATCTCGGCACGCGCCAGCAACTCGACAGGCGTCGGTGTGGCAGCGGTGGTATCGGTGATGAACGCCTGCTGGAAGCCGTCGTCGACGGCCTCGCTGGAGAACCCGACGAACTTCGAGTCTGCGGACCACTCGTACTGCGTGAAGACGTCGAGCGCCGGGTTGACGACGTCGCCGCGGCTCGGGCTGATCAGCACCGGTGTTGCGTTTGCGGTGGTGGAAGCGACATAGAGATCGAGACCACCGTCGACCGCCGCGCTGTCCATCGTGAAGGCGACCTTCGTGCCGTCGGGCGACAGCGCGACCGAGGTCATCTCGATGTTGGGAACGCCACCCTGGACGACGATGATCGGGTTGCTGCCATCGGCGTCGGCGACGTTGAGATCCAGACGACCAGGCTCGGTTTGATCTGCGATGTAAGCGATCTTGGAGCCGCGCGCGTCGAACACGTTGTCGCCGCTCGTCGCCAGCTTTCCTGCACCGCCGGGCACCACGATCGTCGGAGGATTTGCGGTGTTGAACGGCAGGGTAGCGTCGGCCGCGAACCCGCCACCGATGTTGACGTTGTTGGTGACGATGTCGCCGACTGCCCAGATCCGCGCGACCGTCTTCTTCGGTCCGTCGTCACCGGGCCCATCGCTCGTCGGACCGTCGGACTCGGGTCCATCGCCTTCCGGCCCGTCGGAGGGACCATCCGGCGTCGGGGAATCGGGAAGCGGTTGTTGCTGTGGCCGCCCGCCACCACCACACGCGACGACGAACAACAAGCACGGGAAGAAGCGGACGAGCTGCATGGGCCGGGTTGATACCAAACCCGACGCCAATGCACGAGGGACGAGATCGCTGCAGGTTACGGCCGTGGTCGAGCCTACAGATCAGGGCGACGTGATCACGGCGAGCCACAGGATATCGATGTGGACGTTGTTGACGCTGAGCTCGATCCGCGCGGCGCCCTGGTAGACGGCATCGTTGACCTCGGCGACGTAGGGCTCGCCCGGCCACGCGGCGTCGAGACGAACGCCCTCGCCGACTCGCTGGGTGGTCTGCAGGGTCAGCGGTCCGGTGCGGATGCCGGTCGCGAGGTCGCGCGCGTCGGCGGCGGAGAAGTCGGTGCCGTCGAAGAACACCACGGCCGCGTGGTCGAACAGCCCGGGGATCTGGTTGACCTCGACGAAGTAGCTCGGCGCCTGATCCCACACCGCGAGCGCGATCTGGTTCTGGTTGCTGGCCGCGCCGGGAACGACGGCGAGCACGTCGAAGCCGATCGCGGCGCGCACGTTGTCGAGGTCCACCGGGATCAGAAAATTTCCGAACAGATTGTTGTCGCTGCCGAGGATGCCGTCGAAGCGGAGCGCGTCGTCCTTCTGGGTGAACACCGCGTCCTGATCTCCGCCGGCGGTCGTGAACGGCTGGTCGCCGGGGCGCATCGTCGCGAACAGCGCGATCGCGTCACCGCCTGTCGTCGGGTTCGGATCGCAGAGATCGCCGACGCCGTCGCCGTCGGTGTCGGTTTGCGCGCCCGCGATGTGAGGACAGTTGTCGTCGGCGTCGGCGACGCCATCGCCGTCCTCGTCGTGCCCGACGTCGCTCGGCGCGTCGTCGAGCGGCGCGTCCTCGGAGATCAGCGGTGACGCGCCGAAACCGATCCGCCCGCATCCTGCGAGGACGAACAGGGCGAACCGCACCATGC
>JAEYYY010000025.1 GCA_023430775.1 Pseudomonadota bacterium | reverse complement strand
GGGGGGCGGGGGGGGGCGCGGCGCGCCCCCCCCCCCCCGCCACCGGCCACCAACACCGCCGTCGACAAACCGCCGCCGCAACTGCTCGAGGCAGCGAAGCCGATCGATCGCGAGCGCATCCACTTCGAGGCCGAGCGCGCGGTGTTGCAGGCCCCCGAGCTGGCGCAGCTCGATCGCGTCGCCGCGGGCATGAAGGCGGATCCCCGGCTCATGCTCCAGGTCTCCGGTCACACGGATGCCGGCGAGGCCGATGCCACGCTCGGCCACGCGCGCGCCACCGCGGTCCGCCTGTACCTGATCAGGCACGGCATCGCCGAGCGCCGGTTGCTGTTTCGCGATGTCGGGTCGAAGGAGCCACGCGGCGATGCCGCCGCGAATCGCCGCGTCGAGCTCGAGCGGGTGACGATCAAGATCAACTCGGTCGGCGGCCGCGTCGTGATCACCGATACCGACGTCGAGATCGTCGATCCGATCACCTTCGAGCCGGGCACGGTCACGCTCCGGCGCAGCTCGTTTCCGGCGCTCGATGCGGTCGTCGCGACGCTGCAGGGCAATCCCTCGATCCAGCTGATCGAGATCCAGAGCCACGTCGGCGACAAGGGCGACGACATGGCGAACCTGCGTCTCACCGAGGCGCGCGCGATCATCGTCAAGAAGTACCTGGTCGCGAAGGGCGTCGATCCGGCGCGGCTGACCACGCAGGGCTACGGCGAGACGCAGCCGATCGCACGCGGCAACGACGATGCAGCGCAAGCCAAGAACACGCGGATCGCGTTCGTCATCGTCACGCGAACTCCGTGATCACTTGAACGACGACGGATCGATGCTGTAGCGCTGCAACAGCCGGCGGAAGTTCGCGCGATCGAGTCCGGCGATCCGCGCGGCCTCCGAGACCGAGCCCTTCGACTTGCGCAGCGCCTTCGACACGTAGCTCTGCTCGAACGTCGCGATCATCGCGTGCTTGCTCTCGCTGAACGGCAGCAGCTGATCGTCGTCGGACGCCAGCGTGCCGAGCTTCTGGGTGCCGCGTGCGAACGGCACGATCTGGAACGGCAACGCGCTCGGGCCGATCGATTCGCCGTGGTGCAACGCGACGGCGTGCATCAGCGCGTTCTCGAGCTCGCGCACGTTGCCGGGCCACGCGTACTGGCTCATCAGCTCGAGGGCCTCGGCCTCGATCGACGGCGCACCGGCACCGCCGTGCTTGCGGAGGAAGTGCGCGGCGAGCAGGGGCACGTCGTCGATGCGCTCGCGCAGCGGCGGCACCGGCAGCACGACGACGTTGAGCCGGTAGTAGAGGTCGAGACGGAACTTGCCCTGTTCGACCGCCTTCGACAGATCGACGTGGGTCGCCGCGACCACGCGGACGTTCACCTTGCGCACGCCGGTGCTACCGATCGGGCGGACCTCGCCCTCCTGGAGCACGCGCAGCAGGCGCGCCTGGACGGCGATCGGCATGTCGCCGATCTCGTCGAGAAACAGCGTGCCGCCATCGGCCTCGACGAACACGCCCGCGCGATCGGTGGTCGCGCCGGTGAACGCACCCTTGGCGTGACCGAACAGCTCGCTATCGATCAGCGAGTCCGGAATCGCGCCGCAGTTGAGCGCCACGAACGGTTGGCCGCGGCGCACGCCGGTCTCGTGCAGCGCGCGGGCGACCAGCTCCTTGCCGGTGCCGCTCTCGCCGCGGATCAAGATCGGCAGCTCCTGTGTCGATAGCCGCGCCACCGCGGCGCGCAGGTTGCGCATCGCGACCGAGGTACCGACCAGCATCTGGCGCGACAGATCCACTTGCATGCGCGCGCGATCGAGCTCGCGACGCAGCCGCGAGAATCGCTGGCCCGAATCGACGATCGAGGACAGCTCGTAGATCCGGAACGGCTTGGTCAGGTAGTGGAACGCGCCCGAGCGCATGCACTCCGTCGCGGTGCTCGCGGAGTCATCACCGGTCAGCATGATCACCGACGCGTGGAGGCCGGCATCGCGCATCTTGCGCAGCACCTCGATGCCGCTGATGTCGGGCAGACCGACGTCGAGCAGCACGACGTGCCACGGATCCTCGCCGGCGGAGATCCGATCCATCACGGACTGCGGATCGTTGGTGGCCTCGACGAGATGCCCTTCGGCCTCGAGCCGGCGCACGATTCCCTTGCTGACCTCGGCGTCGTCTTCGACGACAAGGACGTGGGTTCGTCCTTCTTCCACCGCCTCCATGAACTGCACTGTCCAGTGTGCGGAAGCGCTACAGCGAATTCAACTTCTGATCGCGACGGACGACCGTCACTACCTCACCCCTAACGGAAGCTCGCGGGGTCGATCAGATGACGCTGGAGCAGCCGGCGAAAGTTTGTGCGGTCGAGTCCGGCAAGGCGGGCAGCCTCCGACACCGAACCCTTCGCATCGCGCATCACGCGCTCGAGGTAGCGCTTCTCGTACGCGGCGCTCGCCTTGCGCTTGGCTTCGGTCAGCGGGAGCAACTCGCCGTCATCGGGGATCGCCGCAGCCGCCGTCGCGGTGGGTCGCGCTCGCGATGGACTGATCGAAGGCGGCAGCGACTCCGGTCCGATGACGTCGCCGTGATGTAACGCGATCGCGCTCTGCAAGGCGTTCTCGAGCTCGCGGATGTTGCCCGGCCAGTGGTAGCCGGCCATCACCTCGAGGGTCTGTGGTGACAGGCTCGGTGGCGTCGGCCCGCCGTGCTTCTTCAAGAAGTGCGCGGCCAGGATCGGCAGATCGTCGAGGCGATCGCGCAGCGGGGGCACCGGAAGCGTGACCACCGCGAGCCGGTAATACAGATCCTGACGGAAGCGATTGTCGGCGACCGCGGCGTTGAGATCGACGTGGGTCGCCGAGATCACGCGGACGTCGACCTTGCGCACGCTGCTCCCGCCGACGGCGCGAACTTCGCCTTCCTGGAGCACGCGCAGCAGGCGCGCCTGGATGTTCATCGGCATGTCGCCGATCTCGTCGAGGAACAGCGTGCCGCCGTCGGCCTCGACGAATAGACCCGCGCGATCCGCGGTCGCGCCGGTGAACGCACCCTTGGCGTGGCCGAACAGCTCGCTGTCGATCAGCGACTCCGGCATGCCGCCGCAGTTGATGGCGACGAAGCGCTTGCCCCGGCGCGCGCTCTGGAGGTGTAGCGAGCGAGCGACCAGCTCCTTGCCGGTGCCGCTCTCGCCGCGGATCAACACCGAGACGTCCTGGCTGCCGGCGAGCCGCTCGATCGTCGAGCGCAGGTGGCGCATCGGTGTCGACACGCCGACGAGGTTGGAATCGCGCGGCTCGTCGCGGTGGCGGGCCAGCTGGCGGCGCAGCTGCGAATGCCGGGCACCCGACACCACCGTCGACGACAGCTCGTGCGGCCGGAACGGCTTGGTCAGGTAATAGAACGCGCCGGCGCGCATGCACTCGGTGGCCGTCGCCGCCGTCTGATCGCCGGTCAGCATGATGATCGAGACCGGCGAACCGGCCTCGCGAAACCGCTTGAGCACGTCGATGCCGCTGATGTTCGGCAAGCCGACGTCGAGGATCATGACGTCCCAGTCCGCGCTACCGGCTTCGAGGCGCGCCAGCACCGGCACCGGATCGTCGGTGCTCTCGAGCTCGCAGCCGTCGGAACGGAGCTTGCGACCGATGGCGACAGCGACCTCGGGGTCGTCTTCTACCACCATCACCTTGACGCGAGCGTCGTCGCCCATCGGGACGCTCAGGCTCGCATGGCGTGTTACCTCCTGACAATCAGGCGACAGCACGGATGGCATCGAGGCCGGCCGTCAGACATCGACGTAGCTCGGTCGGCAGTGCGGGCTTCACCATCACGGCATCCGCACCGGCAGCGCGACAGCGCGCCGACAGGGTCTCGTCGTCCTCGCCCGAGAGCACGACGCAGAACACCTGCCCGCCGAACCGCTGCTTGAAGTGCCGGACGACATCCGCGCCGGTCGCAGTTCCCATGTTGTAGTCGACGACCACCAGCTCGAAGCGATCGGGCAGCTGCATCGCCGGCACCGCTTCCTCCGCGGTCGTCACCGCGAACCCCGAACGCACGAGCGCCTTCGCGATCGAGCGACGGATCGTCGCATCGTCGTCGACGACCAGCACTCGAGCACCTTCGGGGGAGGCTCGACTCACGCCGCTGCTTCCTCCATCGCCTTGTCACCGAGCTGGGTGCGAAGGCGAGCGACGGCGCGCCACAGCAGCTGGCACGCGCGCGAGGCGGTGATGCCGATCGTGGTGGCGATCTCCTGGAACGTCATCTCTTCGATGTAGTGGAGGCCGAGCAGCGTGACATCGCGCTTCTCGAGGCGATCGAGCGCCTCGCGAACGCGGCGCAGCATCTCGCTGCGGGCGGCGAGCTCCGCCGGCGTCTCCTGCTTGTCGACGAGCACCATCGCGCCGTCGCCGTCGATCGATTCGGTCTCGACGTGGAGCAGCGTCGCGAGGTTGTCGCGGTAGTTCTCGATCGAGACGCCGAGCTTGTCGGCGATCTCTTCTTCGGTGGCGCGCCCGCCGCTGTTCTCGATCTGGCGAATCGTCGCCTGGACCTTGCGAGCGGTCTGGCGAACGCGGCGCGGCAGCATGTCACCGCGCCGGAGCTCGTCGAGCACCGCGCCACGGATCCGCTGCTCCGCGAACGGCAGGAACGGCTCGGCGCGGGTCGAGTCGTAGCGGCGCGCGGCCTCGGTCAGGCCGAGCAGGCCGGCCGAGACCAGGTCTTCGCGAGCCACCCAGCTCGGGCACCGGCGCGCCATCTTGAGTGCGATTCGCTTCGCAACTTCGGTGTGCTCGGCGATGAGTCGGTCCCGCTGGATTTGCTGCACGAACCGTCCAATAGCGACGAGTGTGCCGACCGTAGCGCTCTCGCACTGGTAGTTTTTCTATAGTGATTCAACGCAGTTCAACTATTCCTGACCCGACGATCGAGAGGGTAAACGCCGACCCGGGGTAATTTTTTACCCTCCACGAGATACCCAGGGGTCGGCCGATCACTGAGGCGCGATCGTCCAGCGCTCGAGCTGACGATGATCGATCGCGCCCGCTCGCTGCCGTACCAGCCGGCCACCCGAGAACAGCGCGAAGTTCGGGATGCTCTGGATCGAGAACCGCTCGGCGAGATCGACCAGCTCGTCGGTGTCGACCTTGAGCACGAGCGCCTTGCCCGACAGGTTGTGGGCTGCCTTCTTCACCTCGGGCGCGACCGCGCGACACGGGCCACACCACGGCGCCCAGAAATCGACGAGCACGGGCACGCGCGCGCTCGCGACGATGTCGTCGAACTGACTCTCGCTGCTGATCACGATCGGCGAGGCATGTGGCGGCAGGACCGCGTGGCACTTGCCGCACTTGCCGGTATCGGCGAGGTGGCGGACCGGGACGCGGTTGACCGTCTTGCACTCCGCACACGTTCGCCGCATCTCGCGATCATAGATCGGAAGGCCGGTGTTACGGTCCGGCCGTGGCGAAGACCAAGGGTGCTGTGAAGAAGGCCAAGCCCAAGCCGGCGAAGGCCAGACCAGCGAAGCCGGCGAAACCAGCGAAGCCGGCGAAGCTGGCGAAGGCGCCGCCGCCCAAGAAGCTGCCGGCGGTCGCGAAGAAACCCGCACGTCCCACCAAGCCCTCGCTCCCGCTCCCGCCGCCGCCACCACCGCCACCGCCCACGCGCGACGAGCTCGAAGCCGATCGCGACATCGGTCGCCTGCTCCGCTACGGCGAGCGCTTCGGTGCGAAGAAGATCGACGTCCGCATGCTGCAGCTCGCGCTGCCCGCCGCCTCGGGCGCGCTCGCCGTCATGGATCCCGGCGCGCCGAAGTCGTTCAAGGTCTTCGATCGCCCCACCGGCCCCGGCATCTTCCGCGTCATGCTCTCGGTCGCGCGCACGCCCGACAAGCCGGGCCTGCCCGACAAGGAGCAGCTCGCCGCCGTCGTCATCCACGTCGGTCGGCCGCCGATCGCGAAGTGGACGGTCGCGCACGCGAAGGGGCAGAAGAAGCCCAGGTCCCACGATCAGATTCCCACCTGGCCGAGCACCAGCGGCACGCTCGCCCTGATCGATGCCGGCTCCGGCTCGCCGGGCGCACTCGCGGTGCCGCCCATCACGGGCGTCAACCCGGTCGAGATTCCGCTCACCGATGGCCGGCGCGCCCTCGCGTTCCCGTCGGGCACCGGCGAGTTCACCGCCTACTGGGCGATCGATGCCGCCGACAAGCCGGTGATCCTGGTGATCGACTTCGACGTGCTCACGCAAAAAGACTGGAAGGCGAAGCCGCCGTCGTGAGGTGGCTGCTCGTCCTCGTCGTCCTCGTCGCCTGTAGCTCGCCGTCCAGGCGCGCCGATCCGATCGGCAACACGTCGCGCGATGGCGGCACCGGCGATGCGTCCGCCCCGAAGCTCGCCGTCGGCGAACCGTTCACGCTCGAGGTCATGCCGCTCGAGGTCGTGGTCTCCAATGGCGTGATCGATCCGGCGGTCACGAGGCGCGCCCACGAGCTGACGCCGGCGTTGCGTGCCGCCGCCCGCGAATTCAGCGGCGTCGCGGTGGTCAGCTCGGGCAAGCAGCTGCTCGATCTGAAGCTGCTGTTCAACTGCGAGTCCGAAGCGCCGACGTGCATGGCGGCGATCACCAGGTCGCTGCCGGCGGATCGGATGATCTGGGGCACGCTCGAGGGTGATCGCCTGAAGCTTCACCACATCAACGCGGCGAACGAAGTGGTCATCCACTGGGTGAATGAAGGCGCGCCGATCGACGAGGTGGGCATCGACAAGATCTCGCGCGATGCGATCCGCGGCCTGCTGACGCGGGCGCCATGAGAGCGCTGCTCTCCCTGCTCGTGGCATGTGGGTCGTCGGGGCCGCGCATCGAACCATCCAAGGCTTCACCGGCGGACGCTGGCGTGCGTGACGGGACAAGCGCCGTGCGTGATGCCGGACCGGGTGAGCTGCGGGTCGCGAAGCGGTTTACGCTCGTCATGTTCGAGCTCGAACCGAAGACCACGACCGACGGGCCCACCGCAGAGCGGTTCACGTACTTACTTCGCGAGATGGCGAACGAGTATCGGGGCATCACCATTCAAGCTGGTCGCAAGCTGTTGCTCGACATGGAGATCATGAGCGGCTGCCAGCGCAGACAGCCGAATTGTCTCGCGCGGATCGCGAAGGGCATGCGTGCCGATCGGATCATCTTCGGCGACGTTGCCGGACCCGAGGCGCACGTCGGGATGTTCGACGTTGCGAGTGATCAGACGACCGAATGGGTGACCGACAAGCTGTCTACCGACGACGGCGAGCTGCGCGCGCTGGCGCACGACGCGATGGACGCGTTGCTCGCGAGGACGCCGTGAGCTAGCGGCCGCGGCGCTTGCCGGCGCCGGTGATCCGCGGCGGGAGGCCGGTGTGCTGCGTGAGCGCGACGCCCGGCTGGATCCGGCCGCGACGGCCTTCACCACCGCGCGCGTGCGCCGGTTGATACGACGGCACGAGGCGATCCTTGCCGGGGCCGATCAGATCGGTGCGGCCCATCCGGCGCAGCGCCTCGCGCAGCATCGGCCAGTTGCCCGGATCGTGATAGCGGAGGAACGCCTTGTGGAGCCGGCGCTGCTCGAGGTTCTTGATCACGTGCACGCGCTCCTTCGCCTTGAGCGAGCGCAGCGGGTTGAGACCGGTGTGATACATCGCGGTCGCCGACGCCATCGGCGACGGAAGGAACGCCTGCACCTGATCGGGGCGGAAGCCGTTGCGCTTGAGCCAGAGCGCGAGGTTCAGCATGTCCTCGTCGGTGGTACCGGGGTGCGCGGCGATGAAGTACGGGATCAGGTACTGCTCCTTGCCAACCTCGGCGGAGTAGCGATCGAACAGCGCCTTGAAGCGATCGTAGGCACCGATGCCCGGCTTCATCATGTGCGTGAGCGGGCCGTCCTCGGTGTGCTCGGGTGCGATCTTGAGATAGCCGCCGGTGTGGTGCTGCGCGAGCTCGCGGATCCATTCCGGCGAGCGGACGGCGAGGTCGTAGCGAACGCCGGAGGCGACGAACACGCGCTTGACGCCCTTGATCGCGCGCGCCTTGCGATAGAGCTGGACGAGCGGGCCGTGGTCGGTGCCGAGGTTGTCGCAGATGTCGGGGAACACGCACGACGGCTTCTTGCACGCCGCCTCGATCTCGCGCGACTTGCAGGCGAGCCGGTACATGTTCGCGGTCGGGCCGCCGAGATCGGAGATGATCCCGGTGAAGCCGGGCGTGACATCGCGGATGCGCTCGATCTCCGCGAGGATCGATTGCTCGGACCGCGACTGGATGACGCGACCCTCGTGCTCGGTGATCGAGCAGAACGAGCAACCGCCGAAGCAGCCGCGCAGGATCGTGACGGAGAACTTGATCATCTCGTACGCCGGCAGCTTCTTGCCCTGGTGCTTGGGGTGCGGGAGGCGCGAGAACGGCAGCTCGTAGAGCTCGTCCATCTCCTGCGTGGTGAGCGGCAGCGGCGGCGGATTGATCCACACGGTCTGGGTGCCGTGGCGCTGCATCAGGGCGCGCGCGTTGCCGGGGTTGGCCTCGAGATGAAGGATGCGCGAGGCGTGCGCGTAGAGCACCGGATCGGCGGAGACCTGCTCGAACGACGGCATGCGGATGACCGTCCTCGAGCGATCGACCTTCTTCTTCGTCAGCTGGATCAAAGGCGCGTTGGTGTTTGCCGCTTCGCCCGTCGAGCATGCGGCTTCGGCGCGCTGCTCTTCCATCGCGTACGGATCCGGTTTCGGCTCGACGCGGCCCGGCTTGTCGAGGCTCGTCGAATCGATCTCGGAGAAGCCGGGAAGCGGATGGAGATGCGCGGTGCCGCGTAGCTCGGTGATCTGATCGATCGGCGTGCCGTCGGCGAGCCGGTGCGCGATCTCGACGATCGCGCGCTCGGCGTTGCCGTAGACGAGTAGATCCGCCTTCGAGTCGATCAGCATCGAGCGGCGGACCTTGTCGCTCCAGTAGTCGTAGTGCGCGATCCGCCGCAGCGAGGCCTCGATGCCGCCGATGATCACCGGCACGTCGCCGTGCGCTTCGCGGCAACGCTGGACGTACGCGAGCGTCGAGCGATCGGGGCGCAGCCCGGCGACCCCGTCGGGCGAGTAGGCGTCATCGCGCCGGATCTTGCGGTCGCTGGTGTAGCGATTGACCATCGAATCCATGTTCCCGGCGGTGACGCCCCAGAACAGATTCGGCCTGCCGAGCTCGCGAAACGCCTCGGCGCTCTTCCAGTCGGGTTGATCGAGGATGCCGACGCGAAAGCCGTGGCGCTCGAGCAAGCGGCCGATCAATGCCATGCCGAAGCTCGGGTGATCGACGTACGCATCCCCGGTCACGAGGATGACGTCGCAGCTATCCCAGCCGAGCTCGTCCATCTCGGCGCGCGTGGTGGGCAGGAACGGCGCGATCCCGAACCGCTCGGCCCAGTAGGGCCGGTATTGGAACAGCGCGCGCGACATCGGGACGCGTCGTTTAGCACGTCCGCCAAGCGACCCTGAAAGGATCTCTCAGCCCTCCGAACCGCGCGAGTTTATTCGCAGTTCACTCGCCGCCTTCGCACGGGTCTGCGCCCTTCGCCGGGCCACCGGGCGGCGGCGCGGGCGGCGGGCTGCCGGCCGGCTTGATCCCGCGCGTCGCGCCCATCGCGCCTTCGGCATCGTCCTGATGATGCGTCTTGTGATCGAACTTCGACTCCATCGCGTTCATCACCTTCTCGTGCTGATCCTTGGTCAGCGTGTCGATGCATGGTTTCGTCGAGTCCTCGTCGGTGATCTTGCCGAAGCACGCGATCGCCTCGGCGGTCCACTGATCACCCTCACAGCGCTCGGTGATCACCTGCGCGACGTTCTCCTTCGACGTTGGTGGCGGCTCCTTCCACGTGAACACCGCATCGGCGACATGCGCCGCGACGACCGCGCACTCGGACTTCGCAGCGGTGACCCCGGACGCTTCGGGGGACTTCGGCGTCTTCGCGCCGCCACCACAGGCCGCGAGAAGCATGACCAGGACCAGACGCATCACTCGCCTCCTTCGCACGGATCCGCACTCTCCGGCGCCGACCCCGTGGGTGCCGGCGCGCTCTCCTTCTTGGTGTCGTCGAACTTCGCGTACATCGCCCCCATCACGTTCTTCAGCTGATCGGTGGTGAGCTTCGCGGCGCACGGCTCGCTCGAAGCTTCATCGGTGACCTGCTGGAAGCAGGTCATCGCCTCGGCGCTCCACTTGTCGTCGTTGCAGTGCTTCTGCAGCACCGTGAACACGTTGTCCTGCGTGGTCGGCGGCGGCTCCTTCCACTTGAACACCGCCTCGGTCATGTGGCGCGCCGTCACGTCGCATTGCGACGCCGGCGGCGCCGGCGGTCCCGACGCCGCGCCTCCCGGGGCTTGACTGTTACCGCCACACGCGGCGATCGCGAACACGAACAGCAGGCGTTTCATCGCGCGCACTCTATCTCAGTTCGATCCCGAACCTGCGCCTTCCGCCGGCGGAGCTTCCTTGCGGGGTAGCGCGGCCTCCATCGCGCGGCCGAAGTTGTCGCGCTGCTCGATGGTCATCAGCGGTGCGCACTTCTCGACGTCGCGAAACGACGTCAGCTCGATCCAGCATCGCTGCGCGTCCTGCGTCCACTTGTCCTTGGTGCAGGTCTCGATCAGCACGCGCGTGATCGCATCCGCGGTCTCGCGATTCGCCTCGACCTGCTTGCCGGTGTCCGGATCGACCGGCTGCATCAGACCGACGATGTGGTCCGCCATCTTCTCGCACGGCTTTGGCCCGGCCGGCGTGTACGTCGGATCCTTCGGTCCGCTCGACGGACAGCCGGCGAGCAGCAGGGCGACCACGAACCGCATGGGCGTCATCATGTCACTTGTTGGTGTCGAACATGCCGACCGCGAACGCGACGATCGCGCGACCCTCGCGCTCGGCGCCGGTGATCACGCCGCAGAACTTCGCCGGCCTGCGCTTGACGAGGTTGCCGGTCTTGCCGACCGCGTAGAGCTCGACCTGATCCCTCTGCGCCGTGATCAACCGCGCCTCGTGAAGCTCGACGCCATCGTGGGTCTGCTTCTCGATCCGCAGCAGCGTGCCGGCGATGCACAGCCGCTTGCCGCGCTGCGCGACCGCATCCTTCTCGACCAGCTCGATCGAGGTCTCGTTCTTCGCCACCGCGACATCGGCCCACTTGCCGCGCGCCGCGAGCCAGTGCGCGAGTTGCTTGCTGCCTTCACCGGGCTCGGAGTCGGCGGTCATGCTCTTGCTCGCGTAGGCGATCGCGGACTTCAGATCGCTCGCGTCGACCACGCTGTTCATCACCGGCTTCGCCGCTTCGCCCGGCGGCCGCATGCCGGCGGGCAACCCGGGTTGCTTGGACCCGGGCGGCGTCTTCGCCACGATCGGCGCCTCGAGCGTCTGTCTCCCCATCCAGTACGTCATACCGACGCCCACCCCGTACATGCCGAGGCCGACGAGGGTGAGAAAGATCGCCCAGCCCATGCCGGTGCCGTGCTTGCCGAAGGTCGAGCTCTTCGCAGGCTCCGTGGAATTCAGGTACCTGTCGCGGCGGTGCTCGTTGTCCTCGGCACTGCCCTTGAACGTCGCGATGATGCCGAACACGAACCAGGCGATCGCAACGCCCCACGCGAGGATCGGCATCGGCAGCGACGGCTCGGCGATCCGCCGGATCATCACCGCGGTGAGCAGCGCGCCGTAGCCGGCGAGCCCGAGGAGGATCAGCTTGGTCAGCGTGCTCTTGAGCGCGAGCACCGGCCAGTAATGCTGGAACACCACCGCCGCCACACCGAGCAGGATCGCGCCTGCCACCACCATCACGATCGCCGAGCGAGACATCTGAGCGCGACGCTATCAGATGTAGACTGCGGCATGCGCTGGCTCGTGGTCACCGCCTTCGTGCTCGGCTGCAAGCACAAGTTCGATCCGATCGAGGCGCGCGATATTCGCGGCACCGCGGTCGCCGTCGGCGCACCGGCGCCCGATGCCCTGCTGGTCTCGAGCTCGGGCGGTAAGCTGTCGCTCACGCAGCTGACGCGCGACAACGCGAAGACCGTCGTCGTTTTCTACCGCGGCTTCTATTGAAACAGCTGCACCCGCTGGCTCGGCGAGCTGGCTTCCCATGCGAAGGAGCTCGCCGCGAAGCGCATCCGGGTCGTCGCGATCGCGGCCGACGAGGTCGAGGACATGGCGGCGCTCCAGACCAAGCTCCCGGCGATCCAGCTGGTGAGCGATCCGGCACTGGTCGGCCTGCGGGCGTGGGGCATGTTGGTCCAGGGCGCCGAGCACCCGAGCCCGGGCACGTTCGTCGTCGAGGGTGGCAAGGTGACGTGGCGGCGGTTGCTCGAGGCAGCGGGCGACTGGCCCCGCTACGCCGAGCTGGCCCGTGCGTTGTAGGCGAACGGCTGGCAATCGACCGCGTCTTCAGATGCGTACAGTGGGGCCTTTTGTGAGAAAGACGCACCGCGGTACCCTCGTAGGGCTCGCATGACACCGTCGCCTTCTCCGGATGAGCGGCTGTCGATTGGAACGGTGCTGGACGGCCGTTACCGGATCGATGCCGTGCTCGGCACCGGTGGCATGGGGCGGGTGTACCGCGGCGAGCACACGGGCATCGGCCGCCAGGTCGCGATCAAGGTCCTGCACGCCGATCTCAACCGCAACCGCGAGGCGGCGCAGCGCTTCCAGCGCGAAGCGATCGCATCGGGTCGCCTCGATCACCCGAACATCGTCGGCGTCTCCGATTTCGGCGTGCTCGATGACGGCGCGTGCTTCCTCGTCATGGAGGCGCTCGAGGGCGAATCCCTCGGTGATCGCCTCGAGCGCGAGAAGCGGATCCCGTGGCGAGAGGCGCTCGCGATCCTGCGCGGCGTGCTCAGCGGCTTGCGGCACGCGCACGATCGCGGCGTCGTCCATCGCGACATCACGCCCGACAACGTGTTCCTCGCACGCAAGGATGGCGAGCTGGTCGTCAAGATCCTCGACTTCGGCATCGCCAAGCTCTACGCCGGCAGCGCCGACGATCCGGCCTCGACGCGCGCAGGCCTCACCGTCGGCACGCCCGCGTATCTGTCGCCCGAGCAGGCCGTCGGCGGCGAGATCAAGCCGGCGTCGGACATCTACTCGACGACGATCTTGCTGTTCGAGATGATCACCGGCCGCGCGCCGTTCGAGGACAAGGATCCGCTCGCGATGCTCGGCGCCCACGTCAGCCGCCCGCCGCCGGCGCTCCTCGAGATCGCGCCCGATCTCGATCTGCCCGACGGTCTCGAGGAGATGATCCAGCGCGGTCTGGTGAAGACGGCCGCGGATCGCATTCCCTCGGCCTCGGACTACCTGGCGTGGATCGACGCGATCGTCAGCGGCGCGACTGCCACCGGCAGTGCCCCGGTGATCGTGCCGAAGATCGAGAGCGGCCCGTTGACGCCGCCACCCGGCACGCTCGGTACGCTCGCGGCCGCCGCTGCACCGAGCGTGCTGATGACGCCGGTGCCCGGCACGCTACACACGCCGCTGCCCGGATCGCTGAAACCGGTGCAGACCGATGCCACGCGCGCGACGCGGATGGTGTCGCTCGCCGACGCGCCGGAGATTCCGAAGAAGTACATCGCGATCGGTGTGCTGGTGTTGCTCGGCGGACTGGTGCTCGCGGTGATCCTGCTCGCCTCGCGCGGCGCGAAGACCACGACCGTGCCCGATGCCAGGATCGAGAAGCCGGACAAGCCCGAGGACAAGCCGAAGCCGACCAAGAAGCCGCAGGCCGCGCCGGCGAAGCCCGAGCCGAGGGCCGAGACGGTCAAGCCGGAGCCGCCGCCTCTGCCGATCATGCTCGCGCCACTCCCCGCCGCGCTGGAGGAGCTCCAGAAGGGCAAGACCTGCGAGAGCCGCAAGGCCGCACTCGCGCGTCTCGTCGCCCTCGACGATCCATCGGCGATCCCGGCGATCAAGAAAGCCAAGTACAGGATGTACGGCGGCGTGCTCGGTATCGGCCGGTCGAACGCGAATGCGTGTCTGGCCCGCGATGTCGATCCCGCGGTCAAGCACCTGTCGCGGAACCTCCCGCCTCCACCGCCCAAGAAGCGCTGACTCGCTTAGAGTCGTGCCATGGGGATCGTGTTGACGGCTGTCGATCGCACGCGGATCACGGCGGCGATCAAGGAAGCGGAGAAAGGTCATCGCGGCGAGATCGTGGTCCACGTCGAGGTGCGCTGCTTCGATGCCCTCAAGCGCGCCGCGAGGCTGTTCCACCAGCTCGGCGTCGACAAGACCAAGGAGGGCACGGGCGTCCTGTTCTACGTCGCCACCGAGACCCGGCGCGCGGCGGTGTGGGCCGGCCCCGGCATCAAGGACGGTGACGTGCTGGCAACCTGGCGCCCGGTGTTCTCCGCCCTCGAGGCTCACAAGAACGACGAGCTCGCCGGCGTCGTCGCGGCGATCGGCGCGCTCGGCAAGATCCTCGAGACCCACGCGGCCGGCGAGGACAAGCACGGCAACGAGCTCGGCGATGGAGTGTCGTCGTGAGAGCCGCGATCCTGATCGTCGTCCTCGCGCTCGCACGCATCGCCGGCGCCGCGCCGACGGCAGCGCACCCGCTCGACGATGCGGCGAAGGTGATCGCGCCCGCCGACGAGACGCAGATCACCACCGACCTCGAGCAGCTGCGCGATGCCGGCGTCGACATGGCGGTGATCGTGGTGCGCCGCACCGGCACCGCGATCGAGAGGTACGCGCGCGACGCCGCGATGAAGTGGACGAGCGACAAGCCCGAGGCCTCCGGCGCCGCGCTGCTGGTGCTCGCGATCGACGATCGCAAGTCGCGGATCGAGGTCAACGACACGCTGCGGCCGAAGTTTCCCGACGCTCGCGCGCAAGCGATCCTCGACAACGCGCGTGGCTACCTGCGCAGCTCCGATTACGCCGGCGCGGTGCGCGCGATCATCGGCGAGGTCAAGTCGGCGGCGCTCGGCATCGCACCCGATCTCGAGAGCCCGCACCCGCAATCGACGCTGCCGGCAACCACGAACACCCCGACTCCGCGTTCGACGCCGTCGCCGAGCTACAGCTACGACCGCCAGCCCAGGAACCACGGCACCGACTGGTCGCTCTACCTGTTGATCATCGGTGCGATCGCGATCGTCCTCGCGATCGGCGCCGGCTGGGCCTCGGCGACGCGGAAGAGCAACTTCACGCTGTCGCACGACGGCACCGTCAACAAGCTGCAGCGGCCGTTTGTCGTCGACTGGCTGTGGCACTCGATGAAGGTGGTCGGCTGGATGGGGTTCGTGATCTTCATCATCGCAGCCGCGAGCAGTAACAGCAGCAGCGACACCAGCAGCTCGTGGGGCTCGTCGTCGAGCAACGATAGCTGGGGCGGTAGCAGCGGCAGCAGCTCGTTCGGCGGCGGCAGCTCGTTCGGCGGCGGCAGCAGCAGCAGCGGCGGTGGCTGGAGC
>JAEYYY010000823.1 GCA_023430775.1 Pseudomonadota bacterium | reverse complement strand
CGCCGCCGTCGATCAGGTCGTCGCCGCCGAAGCCGCAGATCAGGTCGTCGCCGCCGAGGCCGAAGATCTCGTCGCGGCCGTTGGTCCCGAAGATCACGTCGCGGCCCTGGGTACCGACGAACCGCCCCTCGGCGTTGCGCTTCACCGTCGGCTTCGCGGTGCGGCACGGGTCGCCGCCGAAGCGGTTGTAGAACTCCTCGATCTCGCCGATCTCGTCGTCGGAACCATCGTCACAACCACCGACCATCGTGAGGACAACCGTGAGCAGCCAGGGCATGGAGCGCATGACCGCGGCGAGTGCAGCGACCGTGCCCGCCGATCGCGCACGACAAATCGCGGACTCGACGCTCTGCGCGATGGAGTCGCTGGAACCCGCGTGCAACGTCGATCGTGCACAGCCGGGGCGGCGGGAAGCGGCCGCTACTCGATGCCGTACTTCTCGAGCTTGTAGTAGAGCGCCGAGGTCTTGATGCCGAGGATGCGCGCCGTCTCGGTCTTGACCTTGTTGGCCTTCGCGTAGGCCTTCAGGATCAGCTGGCGCTCGAGGTCGTCGAGGATCTCGGGCAGCGACAGCTCGCGCGGCACGTCGAGCCGGTCCTCCTCGGCGCCGCCCTGGAGGAACTGCGGCAGCGCGGCCGGCGCGATCTCGTCACCCTCGGCGAACACCAGCGCCTGCTCGATCGCGTTCTCGAGCTCGCGCACGTTGCCCGGCCAGTGATACGCCATGATCCGGCCGAGCGCGGCATCGCCGACCGCGCGCACCCGCGGGTTGGTCTTGGGGCCGAGCTTGGCGACGAAGTGCGTGCACAGCAGCGGGATGTCCTCGCGGCGCTCGCGCAGTGGCGGCAGCTTCACCGGGAGCACGTGCAGGCGGAAGAACAGATCCTGGCGGAACCGGCCGGCCGCGACCTCGGCCTCGAGATCCTTGTTGGTCGCCGACACCACGCGGACGTCGACCTTGATCGGCGACTCGCCGCCGACCCGCTCGAACTCCTGCTCCTGGAGCGCGCGCAGCAGCTTGACCTGCATCGCCGGCGGCACGTCGCCGACCTCGTCGAGGAACAGCGTGCCCTGATCGGCGAGCTCGAAGCGGCCGAGCTTCTGCTTGATCGCACCGGTGAACGCACCCTTCTCGTGGCCGAACAGCTCGGACTCGAGCAGCGTCTCGGTGAGGGCGCCGCAGTTGACCTTGATGAACGGGCCGTTCGCGCGCTTGCTCAGGCGATGGATCGCGCGCGCGACCAGCTCCTTGCCGGTGCCCGATTCGCCGGCGACGAACACCGTGGTGTCGCTCGCGGCGACCTTCTCGACGGTGCGCCGCACGGTCGCCATCTTCTCGCCGCTGCCGACCAGCTCGGGGAAGCGACCCTCGGCTTCCTTGGTCAGGTAGTCGGTCATCGCGTCGGCCTTCTTCTTGCCGCGCCGCGCCGCACTCAGCTCGAGGGCGCGCTCGACCTTGAGGCGCACGACCTCGGTCTGGATCGGCTTGGTGAGGAAGTCGAAGGCGCCGAGCTTCATCGCCTCGACCGCCGTCTCGACGGTGCCGAAGCCGGTGATGATCATGATCGGCACGTCGGGATCGCTCGCCGAGATCGTGCGCAGCACCTCGATGCCGGTGCCGCCTTCCATCTTGAAGTCGGTGATCACGAAGTCGGCCTTCCTGGCCTTGAACGCCGCGATGCCGGCGTGGCCGCTCGACGCCGTCACCACCTCGTGCCCCTGCTTCTTGATGGTGTGCGCGAGGCCCTCGCGGATCGTGTCGTTGTCGTCGATGACCAGGACGATCGCCATGGGTCGCGATACTAGCCCGGAATGACGAACGTGAACGTGGTCTCGCCATTCGCGCTCGCGATGTCGACGCGGCCACCGTGATCGACGGCAATCTCGCGGACGAACGCGAGGCCGAGCCCGGTGCCCTTCTCGCGGCTGGTGTAGAACGGCTCGAACAGCTTGCCCGAGGTCTCCGGCGGGATCTCCTTGCCGCGGTTCCAGACCTCGAACCTGAGCTCGTTGCCATCGCGCCGGGCCGAGAGCCTGACCGCGTCGTTGCCGCGATGGCCGGCGGCGGCCGCGGCCTGTACCGCGTTCTTGGTCAGGTTGAGCAGCGCGCGGCGCAGCTGCCCGCGATCGGCGCGCGCTTCGAGCTTCGTGTCGCCGATCACCTTGACCGTGACGTCCTCGTTCGCGATCAGCTGGGCGACCTCGGGCAGCAGCTCGTCAACATCGACCGGCCCGAGCTCCGGCTTGGGCCGCCGCGCGTACTCGAGGAAGTCGTTGACCACGCGCTCGAGGTAGCCGAGCTCGCGATTGATCTTGTCGACGTGGCCCCTGCGCTCGTCGCCCTCGGGGAGCTCGTCCTTCAAGATGCCCGCGAACAGCGTCATGCCGGCGAGCGGGTTTCTCACCTCGTGGGCGATGCCGGCGAGCATCTGCTGCATCCGCGCGTCGCGCTCGGCGAGCTGCTGGCGCATGCGCTCCATCGACTGACCGAGCTGGCCGAGCTCGTCGTCGCTCTTGATCTCGACGCGCTCGCGCAGCTCGCCCGCACCGATGCGCTCCGCCGCGGCGGCGAGCTTGCGCACGTTGCGCGTGATGAGGAGGGTCGCGATCACCGCCGCGAAGATCGACACCACGCCGAGTCCCGCGCCCCACAGGAACAACCGGTCGCGCAGATCCTCGAGCGTCTCGAAGTAGCTCGCCGGCGCCTCGGCGCGCAGCACCAGCGCGATCCGCAGATCGTTGTCGTCGTAACGCACCGGTGCGTAGCCGGCCTTGTAGGTCCGCCCATCGTCGCCGTCGAACGTCACCGACGACACCGCCGGGCCACCCGCGAACACGCTCTGGATCTCGGTATCGTCGACGCGATAGCGCTCGCGCGGCACCGCCAGCGCCACCTCGTCGGAGTCGCCGCGCGCGAGGTAATCGCGATCGAGCAGCGTCAGGCGCGCACCGGTCGCGTTCGCGAACACCTCGAGCTTCGCCATCGTGCGCGTGAAGTTCGGGTGCTCGGTGTGGGTCGGCTCGAGGTTGATCACGTACTGGCCGCGGATCTGCGTCGCCGCCGACTGCGCGATCGCGATCAACCGGCGGCCGAGCTCGTCATCGAGATCGCGGCGGTTGAGCT
>JAEYYY010000813.1 GCA_023430775.1 Pseudomonadota bacterium | reverse complement strand
GCTGCCGAGCGCGAGCAGGTCGAGGCCGGGCTCGGAGAGCGAGATCGCGAGCGCGATGCCCGCCTCGAGGCCGGCGATGGCCTCGGCGCGCGTCATGGCGGGCTCGCGCAGCACGTCGCGTGACGGGCCGTGGCCGATCTCGATCGTCGAGGCGGGCATCGCCGCACCTTCGACCGCACCGGCATCGACGAGCACGATCGAAGCGCGGCTCGCCCGGGCGACGTTGCACAGCGCGGCCGAGCCATCGGCGATCGCGGTCGCGGCGATCACGGTCGGGTGTGATGCGCCGAGCGCGATGCCCGGATCGCCGGCGCCGTGATCGCCCGCGCACACCACGATCGTGCGCCGGTCGACGCGCGGCGTGGCGGTGTGCTGCGCGCCGCCGAGGATCGCCGCGCGCCGCTCGAGCACGCTGGCGTTGGCGGCGGCGACCTTCGAGCGCGCCGCCTCGCCGTGCGCGCGAGATGCCGGCGCGATCGAGTCGACGACGTGACGGAGCACCTCGCTCACGGTGTGCGTCCACGGGCGCGCGCGTGCGGTCGCGCGCCGATGCTGCGCGTCATCCTCGGCCCCACAGCGCTGCCTTGCGCTTCTGGCCGACGAGGATGAGCACGAAGAACGGGCCGCCGAGCACCGCGGTCACCGCGCCCGTCGGCAACTCGGCCGGCGTGATCGCCATCCGCGCGATCGCGTCGCACAGCACGAGCAGCACCGCACCGCCCAGCACGGAGGCAGGCACCAGCAGGCGATGACTGGCACCGAGCACGGCGCGCAACGCGTGCGGCACGATCAGGCCGACGAAGCCGATCGGACCGGCGAGCGCGATCGCCGCACCGACGAGCAGCGAGGCGACCGCGAACACCACGATCTGCGTGCGCGCCACGGCGACGCCCACCGAGGCTGCCGCTTCAGTCCCCGCGGCCAGCGCATCGAGCTCGCGGCCGTACGCGACCAGCACGAGGATGCCACCGAGGATCGGCGCGAGCGCGTACTGCACCGACGACATGCGCATCGAATCGAGGCTGCCCATCATCCAGCGCAGCATGTGGCTGACATCGGAGAAGTCGCTCGTGTACTGCACGAGCAGCGACGCCGCGGAGCACCACATCGACACCGTGACGCCGGCGAGCACCAGCGTCGCCGCCGGCAACTGACTGCCGATGCGAGCGAGCCGCCAGACGACGAGCAGCGTGACCACGGCTCCGCATAGCGCCGCGGCCCCGATCCCGAGGTCTCCGATCCAGGTCTCGATGCCGACGCGGATCCCGATCACGGCGGCGAGCGAGCTCCCCGACGAGATGCCGAGCGTGAACGGCTCGGCGAGGGGATTGCGCAGCAACGCCTGCAGCGCACAGCCCGCACCCGCGAGCGCACCACCGACGAGCAGCGCCGCGAGCACGCGCGGCATCCGCAACATCAGGACGACGTGATCCTGCGACGCCGGATCGAACGCGTCGAGGCCGAGCATCTCGAAGCGGCGGCCTTCGCGACCCATCACCACGCCGGTCATCATCGACAGCAGCCCGACCGCGACGGCGATCGCGAGGCACACCAGCAGCGTGACGGCGAGTCGCTTGCCGGTCAGCCGCTGCGCGGTCCCCGAGACGAAGCTCATCCGTGCCTCGCCGCGCTCGTGCGCCCGACCAAGGCGCCGATCGCGAGATTTCGATAGCTTGCGGAAGCCCGGTGTAGAGGACTCTTTTCGGCGATGCGTCTAGACGGTCTAGACGGTCTAGACATGTCGCCGAAAAGAGAGCTCGTAGGAGAGCCGGCCAAGTATGCGAAGCACCGTCGATGGTGAACGCCGGACGCCGGACATCGCAGCGTGGACGCCGGAGATCGCGGCGTGGACACGAATCGTGTTGCGGGCTCTGCACCTTGCGGACCGAACACCGGACATGGGCGGCGTTCCGTCGAGGAGACCGACGACACCCTCATCCCGGCACCGCGAAGCGCGCCCCACTGGGCAGCGCGCCGACGTGGATCTCGACGCCGAACGCCTCGCGCGTCGCCGCGGAGCTCAGCACGTCGGAGGGTGTGCCGCGCGCGGCGAGGTGACCGGACGCGACCAGCCACATGGTGCCGCCGTAGCGCAGCGCGAGGTCGAGATCGTGGGTGACGACGACGGCCGCGTTGCCGGCCTCGCAGTGCGTGCGCAGCATCTCGAACACGCTGCGCGCGTGCGCGGGGTCGAGACCGGCGGTGGGCTCGTCGAGGAGGAGGGCGCGGGCGCGCTGGCAGATCGCTTGCGCGATGATCACGCGGCGGGCTTCACCACCGGAGAGCTCGTCGAACCGGCGGTTCGCGAGGTGCGAGACATCGCACGCTCGCATCGCCTCGCGCGCGGCTGCCAGATCGGACTCCGACGCCAGACCGAGCCCGCGCTGATTCGCGTAGCGACCGAGCAGCACGACCTCCTCGACGGCGAACGGGAACGCGAGCTCGTACTGCTGCGGCAGGTAGGCGAGGTCCTTCGCGATCACGCGCCGCGGCGCCGACGCCGGGTCGTGACCGAACACGCGCACGCGGCCCTGGCGCGGCTCGACCAGCCCGGCGACCGCACGCAGCAGCGTGGTCTTGCCGGCGCCGTTCGGCCCGACGATGACGACCAGCTGACCCGCGCTGACCTCGCACGACGCGCGCACGACATCACGCCCACCGAGGGCGACCGTGACATCCGCGAGCTCCAGCCACGCCATGCGCGCCGATACCATACGCGCCCAGTCGCCCACCGACGAGCGGTGCGACCACGTTGCGAGCAATCCGTGAACACTCGTCGCGCAACTCGACGACGACTCCACGTGCCCAGGCCCACCGATGCGACCGGCACGCTACAGTGCCGCATGGCCGCCGACCCGCGCGACGACTTCGCCGTGCTCGAAGGCACCGAGCACAGGCTGTTCGGGCTCGACGATCCGTACGGCGTGATCCGGCGCGAGGTGGTGCGTTATCTGTCGCAGGTCGACCCCGACATCGAGGTCGAACAGATCGCGTGTCGCGGCACGCCGAAGTGGCTGACGATCGCGCGCCGCACCGACGTCGCGATGGGCGCGAGGCCGGAGATGACGGTGACCGGGTTCGGGTTGTGCGTGCCGGCGGTGATCACGTCGGGAGCGGGCTACAGCAGCGATCAGGCGGACGCCACGATCACGCTGTTGTGCTGCAGGTGGGACGAGCCGCGTCGCGAGGTGGTGCGGGCGTACGTCGACCTCGGTGGCGATGCCGAGCCCGGCTATGCCGACGAGGTGTTCCAGCACCGGTTGCTGGCGTTTCGACACGAGGTGGCTCCCGCGGACAAACTGCGGTAGGTACGAAAGCGGTGCGTCGGCGCAACAATCGCGTGGCGATGAGTCTGCCGGTGGAGGTGATCACGGGCGGCAAGAAGACGCGCGCGATCACGCAGGATCTGTCGCCGTACGGGATGTTCGTGCGGATGGCGCCGCCGCTGGCGGTCGGCACCGTCGTGCAGCTGGTGATCTCGCCCAACGGGCAGCGCTTCATCACCACCGGCCAGGTGACGCACAGCCTCGGCGAGGTCGAGGCGCGCACGCTCGGGCGGTTTCCGGGCATCGGCGTGGTGTTTCGCGATCCGGTGCGGCCCGCGGATGAACAGTTCGTCGAGGCGGTCGGCCGGCTGCTCCTGCGTCACACCGCGGCGATCGATGCCGGCGAGATCCGGATCGTCGTCGGTGATTCGCAGACCCGCCTGCTCGAACGGTTGTCGACCGCGCTCGATATCGCGGGCTTCTCCGTCGCGACGGCGACCAACGGCATGGAGGCGATCGGCGCGTGCCTGTCTCGCACGCCGGACGTGGTGCTCGTCGAGCGCGACATGCCGGTCGTCGACGGCTTGCACGTGCTCCAGGAGATGGGACGCCACACGGAGCTCGCCGGCGTGCCGGTGATGATGATGTCCGCCGACGCCAGCGACATCGCGCGGCTGCAGGCGTTGCAGCTCGGCGCCGTCGACTTCATCCCGAAACCATTCACCGTGCTCGAGGTGATCCTGCGTGCCCGGCGATGGGCGCGCGCCAGCCAGCGCGATACCGATCGCGTGGTGCTGCGCGGCACGCTCGCCGAGCTCGGCCTGCCATCGCTGTTGACGATGTTCGAGCAGGAGCGCAAGAGCGGTCAGCTGTCGGTGACGCGCGAGCATCTCGTCGCGTTCATCGATGTCGTCGAGGGCAAGATCGTGCGCGCGCGGAGCAACGAGATCGATGCCGGCTCGCACGAGATCATGATGTCGGTGCTCGACTGGAAGGACGGCTACTTCGAGCTGTCATCGGGGATGGCGGCGCAGATCAAGCCGGAGCTCGAGACGTCGATCACGCACCTGCTGCTCGATCACGCGCGGCTGCGTGATGAAGCGCGCCGGTGATCACTTCTTCTTGAACAGACCGAAGCCGCTCTTCTCGAGCGCCTTGTCCTCGATCTGCTGGATCTCGATCGCCGCCTGCTTCTGCTCGGGATTCGCGGTGAGCGCCGCGCGGAAGTGGACGATCGCCTGCTTGTCGTTGCCGAAGACGCGCTCGAGTTGACCGAGATAGACGAGCACCTGCGCCGCGTCGCGCGACTTCTGGCTGAGGTGGGTGAGCATCTTGCGCGTCTTGTCGGCGAGCTTCGGGCGATCGCCCGGCTGCGCGACGAGGAGCTGCGCGTAGGCGAGCATCGCGGAGTACTCGAACTCGTGCGGGTTGAGCGTCGACGCCCGCTGGAGTTGCTCGACGGCAGCCGGCAGCTGCGACCCGTGTAGCGCCTCGATGCCCTTGCGAAACGCTTCGGCGGCCTCGTCGATCGATTGCGTGATCCGGTCGCTGCCCTCGGAGTAGACCTGGCCCGGCATGCCACCGCTCTGCGAGATCGTGCGCGACATCGTCACCGCTCCGCTCTGCGAGATCGTGCGCGGCGTGACCGGCGGCGTGCTCGGTGGCTTGTCGCGTGTCTTGTGCGGCCACGGCGCGGTGCCCGGCTTCGCGCGTGGCGGCTCGGTGGCCGTGCGCGGGATCTTCGTCGAGGAGTCCGCACTCGGCGGCGCCACGCTCGGGGTCGCGCCGCGCGCCGGAGGGAGCGGGCTCGAATCGTCGTTGTGGGGCCGGCGCGTCGGTGGCTGGCCGGTGCGCGTGCCGCTCGCGGTGCGGAACTCTTCCTCGGCGGTCGGCGCGGGTGGGGTCAGGGCGGCGGGCGTCGAGCCCTTGGTGGTCTGCGTGCGCGACACCGAGACGCCCAGGGACGTCGGGATCACGTGCTCGCCGGAGCGCCGGAACGACACCGAGACGTCGCCCGCCGACGGTGCGCGCGGCAGTGC
>JAEYYY010000779.1 GCA_023430775.1 Pseudomonadota bacterium | reverse complement strand
GTGCGGCAATGGGCTGCGCTGCGTGGTGCGCTACCTGCACGATCGCGGTGGGCTCGGGCGCGAGATGGTGATCGATACCAACGCCGGTCCGCTCGCGTGCTCGGTCAGCGAGCAGATCACCGTGCGGCTCGGTCGGCCGCGACTCGACCGCGGCGAGATCCCGATGACGGGCACCGGTCGGTGTATCGACGAGCCCTACGGCGACTACCGGATCACCGGCGTCAACACGGGGAATCCGCACCTGGTGACGTTCGTCGGCTCGACCGAGGAAGCGAAGCGCCTCGCGCGTACGCTCGGGCCGACGTTCGAGACGCACCCGTGGTTTCCGCTCAAGGCGAATGTCGAGTTCGCGCACGCGCGGTCACGACGCGCGATCGATGTCCATGTCTGGGAACGCGCGTGTGGCCTGACGCTGGCGTGTGGTACGGGAGCATCGGCAACGGCGGTGGCAGCGGTGCTGACGGACCGCGCGGAGGCCGGTGTGCCGATCGAGATCGTGTTGCCGGGTGGCCGGCTGCAGATCGCGGTGGAGCGCGATCTGTCGAACGTGTCGATGACCGGCCCGGCGATCCACGTGTTCGACGGCGAGCTCGACCCGCGCTCGCTGATCACGCGGCCGTGAGCGCGGCGAGCCAGGGGTGACCGGGATGCGCATGCGCGAGGGCATCGCGCAGCCACGCTTTCGCTTCGCGACTCAGGAGCGGTGCCGCCACCGCGAAGTCGGCCTCGTCCTTCGGTCGCACGGCCTTGGCCTTGAACAACAGCATGCCCTCGGGTTGGAGATACGGAATGCCATCGGCGGTGCGACCGATCATCAGGCTGCGGGCGCGCCGGATCGTCGGATCGCGGCGATAGATCCAGGTCTCCGCATCGCCGAGCTCGAGCATCACGTCGACGCACCACAGCTGCGTGCGCGGATCCTCGATCCAGGTCTGGTGCTTGTCGGGTGACGGTTCGTCGAGCGCGATCACCTCGCCATCGCCGACGGCATAGAAGCGGAAGTCCGCGAGGTGAGCTCGGACGCGCGCCAGATCCGGTCGCAGGATCGCGATCTCGAGATCGCCGTGCTCGCGGGTCTGACGGCCGAGCCAGAGATCGATCGCCCAGCCACCGACGACGCACCACGAAATGTCGAGCCCGCTGAGACGTGCGGTGACCTCGGCCGGTGTCCACGCGCCACGCCATGCGTCGAGGCCGGGTCCATCGCAGCGCTTCACGCGGCCGAGCGTAGCGGGCCTCGCGTCGCGGCGACAGCCATCGGCGACCGGCGCCGACCTTCGGCCGCCATCACGTAGAACGCCCAGTAGCCGATCGATGTGCCGTAGCGGGCGACGATCTTCGCCGGGTCGAACGCCGCGCCGTACACCGCCCTGCCCGCCTCCTCGAAGTTGCGATGCGCCGGCAGCTCGTCCATCCGGCCGAGACCGCGCAACAGGATCGCGGCGGCCGAGAACGGCCCGATGCCCTGGATCGCGCGCAGCGCATCGCGGGCCTCGGCGTACGGCGCCTCGCGCAACCACACCTCGCCGAGCGCGGCGACGCCGTGCACGACCTCGGCGATCCGCTCGCCCTTCGTGCGATGCCCGATCGCCTGACCGATCTGCTCGCCCGCAAGTCCTGCCAGCGTCGCGAGCTCGGGCATCGCGTGCAGCGTCTGGTGCTCGATCTCGATCGGCAAGCCGAACCGCTCGAGGAAGCGGCGCTTGTACGCCGCCGCGACGTTGATCGGTGCGCGTTGCATCATCACGGTGTAGACCGCGATCTCGCCGAGCGTCAGGAAGCGAACGTGATGCAGCCCGTACAGCTGCTTCACGATCGCCCGAAACGGCGGGTCGCCTTCCGCGATCGCGTACAGCCTCGCGATGTCGTCGCTCGCTCCCACGAAGTCCGCCGCGAGCTTCACGACTCGCCTCGACGTGGTCTCGACGACCAGCTCCGTGCCGCGACTCCGCAGCGTGAACGCGATCGGCTTGCCGTCGACCGCGACGGCGGCGCTGATCGCGTCGTCGCGAACGACGTAATCGCCCTGGACGGCCGGGAACCGGCGGACGAACGCGATGGTCTGGTCGAACGAGAATGGCTGGCTGGTCGCGATGGCGTATTGCATGCCGCCACTCTACGAATCGCTCGTGTCAGCCTATTGTCAGCTTTAGAGCGCCTTCTTCAACAGCTCTGCCGTGTCGCGCACTTGCTCGGTGCTGGGCATGTTCCGCACCGGATAACTGATCCGGATCGGCGCGCCCTGGACCGCCCCGATCTGCATCTTGCCGAACGCCTTCTCGATGCACTCCGCGATCGGCGTGCCCTCGAGCAAGCCCCTCGCGATCTTCGCCTTCGTCACCTTGCCGCTGGCGTCGAGCTCGACCTCGACTGGCGCCGTGCCGTAGATGCCTTGCATGCAGGTCATCGCCTCTGTCAACGCAGGTCGCATCGCCGTCTCGACGCTCCGGCGCAGCGCCTCGGTGATGTCGTCCCCCGCCGAGATCGACAGCTCGTTGCCGAACGGAAACTTGGAGTCCAGGCTGCCGGTGTGCGACGCGCGAAAACTCGGATCGCGTGGCACCGCACGCTCCTCTGACGATCCACAAGCGAACAGCAGGACGAGCGCGAACCGCACGCGGAGAGCCTATCACCCGAGCGATTGGCGGTCCGGCAGATGGCGCCACGACGACGCACGATTGCCGGGTGACACGTCGCCAGTGTCCGCATCTCGGACACGCTCTCCAAGGAGAGTCAGACCCGCTTGTTACCGTGCCTCGTGCGCAATTCGAAGTACACCGCCGAGCTCCTCGGTCCGCTGGTCAAATCATCGCACTCGTTCTCGGAGGTCATTCGCAAACTCGGCCTGGAACCGAACGCCGGCAATCACCGCTACATCTCATCGCGGATCCGATACGTCGGTCTCGATACGTCGCACTTCTTCGGGGAGCTCGCGGCACGGATTCGCAAATTCACCGTGGCGGAGCTCGAACCGATCGTTCGCACCTCGTACTCGATCGCGGCGGTGCTCGAAGCACTCGGGCTCCCGACCGATGGTGGTTGCCATCGCAGCATGAAGCGGCACCTTCAACAGCTCGAGCTGGATACATCCCACTTCCTCGGCATGGGTTGGTCAAGGGGCTTTTCACGCGACACCCACCCCTCGATCGAGCGAGCCACGAGAAAGCGCACGTTCTTGGACGAGGAAGTCTTCGTCGAAAACGGTCCGCCACTGAAGGGCTCGAGCCTTTCGAGTCGACTGCGGCGCCTCGGAGTCGAATATCGCTGCTCGGTTTGCGGTACCAGCGAATGGCAAGGCCGACCGCTGGTGCTGCACATGGATCACATCAACGGCATCCACAACGATCACCGTCGAGAGAACCTCCGCTTCCTCTGCCCGAACTGCCACTCGCAGACGGACACCTACTGCAATAGCGCTCGCGAACCTGGCCTGTGCTATACGAGACAAACGCGAGCGTGGCGGAACTGGTTGACGCACCACATTTAGGGTGTGGCGGGCATAGCCCTTGGGGGTTCGAGTCCCCCCGCTCGCACTAACTCATATCGCCGAGTCTCCGCCGAGGAGATCCTGCTTCACACACCGTCGACCATGGACCTACCAAGCCCAGTCGGCCGGGCGAAGGTGCTTGAGCCGGCGCGCCGTCGCTTCGCGATCATACGCACGATCGTCCTTCATCACTGCCTGTATCTCCTCCGCGACGATCGAAGCGATCGCATGGATCGCCGCGTGCCGCGAGGCACCGGCTACTAGCAAGCGCGCGAGGGTCTCAGCTGCTTCGGGTGGGTCACCTGCTGCGAGCTGATTCTCCACGATGACGTGCATCAGAGCGTGCAGCTTTGGATTCGGAGTATCTGGATGCTCGTCGAGCTGATCGTGATAGGCGCGGATCGCGGCCAAACGGGCGTCTTCATCGGCTGCGTTCCACTCCTCTGTGTCGGGCGCACGATCTGCGTCGTAACCGAGGCCGAGTCCTCGCGGCACACGTAGCGGAAGCTTCAGCGACGCGCGTAGCTCGTTCCAGAGCTCCGGATCATCGCCGCCGGGCATGTTCTTCGAGCCACGCTCGGCCTCGTCGATCAACTGCGCGACACGCACGCGGCCCTGCTTGGAGCGCACCGCGGCGCGCGGCGTCTGACCGCCGAGAGCGGGAATCGGTTCGCGAACCCATCGCGTGAGGTACTGCTCGCGAAGATACGCACCGATGAGCTCCGCCTGGTCCTCGGGAGGAATGTCTGGCTCGGGCGGTCGCGGTGGGCGCGGCTCGCGGAGCTTCGCCTCGACATCCGTGAATGCATCCGCCTTGTGGTGGAGCGCTTTTCCGAAAACACGGTCGAGTAGCGCACGGCCACGGTCGAGACGTTCGCGCGAGTTGGTTTCGAGGACGAGAGTCTGCGTGTCGTGGTGAATACGCCCGAGCACCGTGGGACCGCCGGGGAGTCTCTTGTTCGGCCGGCGATCCAGCCACACGTAGTCATCGCCGCTCTCACCTTGAGGTTCGAACGTCGGTTGCTTCGCCAGCTTCGCGCGCACGCGTTCGACATCGCGCACCTCGTAGTGCGCTTCACAGAACACGAGCTCCTCGCCGTGCGTGGTCACGAGCTTGGGGCGACCGGCGGTGGCGATCAGCTCGGCAAGATCGATGACAATGAAGTCCGCGAGCTCGCCAACGAACGACTTCGGTGGTTCCTCGCCGCTATCTCGACGGACTAGCTCGATCTCGTTCTGGATGACGTCTAGCAAAGGTTCGAGGTACTGCGGCGGGATCGTCATCCCCGCACCGGTAAGCTCGACGTGATCGTCGACTCGCAGGAGCCAGGCAAACAGAAGGTCGCCTCGAGCGAGCTGTGCGGTAGCCGAGACCTCTCGGACTTCCACGACCTCTCCTCGAACGCGATCGCGAAGCGTGAGGCCAACTCCCATCGTGACAGCTTCGACTTCGAAGACGGAGGCCCAGGAGTCCTGCAACGCTGCCAGAGCTGCCTTCTCTCCCGTCGAGAGTCCATGGCCGAACCGGTTCAGGAAGCGATCGATAGCGCGCAGACCGTCACTGCCTCGATCGGCATAGGCGAGAAACCCTTGGAGCACGACCATCATCGCTTCGTCGACGCCCACACCCTCCGGCAGCTCCTGCGCGAACAACTCGAGCGCGTCCTCCCGAAACTCGCGGTTGGCCGGCGAATCCACGAACGCCACGAGCCGGTCGCACGCCGCGAGATACTGCTCGCGCGTGAAAGCGGTTGGCCGATCCCGAACGATTGTGAGGCCGTGAAGCCACCGGCAATCCGACGGACACGCGATCTCGACGAGCCGATGTCTCCCGCAACAGAGCTGACAGATCTCGCCGCCGAGCGCAGGACAACTGCGCTTTCCCTTGCGGTTCGAGCAGTGGATCCGGGCTGTCACAGCGGCGTCCTATCATCGTTTAGCGGCTCGAAAGACAAGAAACTTGACCAACCGCCGCGACACGGAAAGATCGAAACATGGACACCGCCGAACGACTTGTCTTGGAATCCGAGCCGCTGCGGTGGGCCGATATCTGCGCGCGGTATCCCGATCAGTTCGTGTGCCTGGTCGACGTTGTTCATCCTGTTCCCCGTAGTCCCGAGATCACTTCGGCTCGCGTTGTTGGTCATGGCGTCACGGATGACGAGGCGTTCGAGCCGATCCGTGATCTCCACCAGCGTTACCCTGTTTTTTCCGTCAGGTTCACAGGCGCATGCTTCGAGCCCCTGATTCGACCGGCGGTGGTGGTGATCGATGACGAGGATTACCCATCCATTCGTCGTTGACCGCGAGTTGGTCGTCGTCGACGCGGTGGTCACGGGCAAGAACGCCCGCCGGGCCAAGGCTCGACTTGTCGTCGACACGGGCTCTGCGGCAACAACGCTCACGCCGAAGGTCATCAGCAGGATCGGCTACAGCCGACGGGATGCCTACAAGGACGCGACGGTCACCACGGCCATTGGCGAGGAGCGAGGCTACTGGATCCACGTCGCGGAGCTCGATGTGTTGGGCGTCGCTACGCCGAACTTCCCGATCACGGTGTTTCCGCTCGGGCACCGAGACATCGATGGACTGGTTGAGATGAACTTCCTCCGAAACTTCAACTTTGAAGTTCGGCCAAGCGAGTGCCTGATTTACCTCGACCTCATCGGGCAGCAATGACTCTCGCGATCGTCGAGCGGCACTTGAGACCTGTTCGGGAGATCACGAGGGCGACCGACGGAGGCTGAGCCGGAATGTTGCGCCTTCGGCGTCGTTGTCGACGATCGGCAACATGCCTACTACACCGTTCATCACGATCCCGAGAGACGAGCGGCTCGGGTGGCAAGAGATCTGCGAGCGCTACAACGAGCAATGGGTCGTGCTCATCCACATCGACTGGCCGAATTGCCGCAGCGCCGAACTCCGATCGGCGGTGGTCGCGGCTCATGCGGCGACCCGTGATGCCGCTCTCGATGCCGCGCGTCCACGGCTGGATGAGCTGCATGACGAGTTCGCGTGTTTCTTCACGAAGCGCTACATCTTCTGGCGGCGACCGAACGGGCACCCTGGCGGCTACCTGTAGACGCCGGTTCTCGTCGAGAATCGCGTCCCGAAGGCGTGGCAAAATTTCGCCACGACACGGCCGACCCGGTCGGATCAGGCCGGACGTAGACGGACGAAGGGACCGCTAACCCACCGAGAGGCCACGCGACTCTTTGTCTTCGTGAATCGTCTAGGCGAGGTTCGAGTCCCCCCGCTCGCACTCTTCAAAGTTCAGTTGGTCCGCAGAGCTCGCATCGTCGAAAGTGCGCGGGGGATCGCGTGCCCCGGGGTCGGTAGACCTTCGGCGTTGTCCATCGGTGTCCGGCGTTCGGACGCTCCGGACAACGGCGCTCGTCTTCTCGCACGCTTGCGCTGGCACGTTGCATGGACGACTCGCGCGCCATGAAGCTAGTAGATGATGACGAGTTCACTGGACGGTTCCGCCAGCACGAGAAGCTGACAAAGCTCGAGCGGCAGCTGTTCGCGCACGTGCTGGAGCTCGGAGACCTGCGTAACCTCTCGGGGCTGGAGCAGGTGTTGTACGAGGTGCTCTCGGACGACATCGATGACCCGCTCGCGATGGACCTCAGCCGGATCATGGTCGAGCAGGCCGTCGAGGATGTTGTCCGCGATCCGCTGCGCAACGTGTCGAACGTGCCGCACGGGATCTCGCGCGCCGAGCGGTTTGCCGCGTACTTCGAGCAGGACTGCCCATTCTGCGAGTCGCGGGTCGATCTATCCCCGCTTTCCGACGAGGAGATCGACGAAGACGGCGAGTGCTGCACGATGTTGGCCCGCGAATGGCGAGCCGAACATGCGGAGGCGCTTCGCGCGTTTCGCGCTCCCAAGGCGGAGACGACATCGTAGTCGCCCCTGACATCGCCTTCGTCGAGAAATCGTGTCCCGAGCGCGTGGCGAACCGCATGTCGAAAGCACACCAGTCTCGTTCGCCATGGGGCGCGTCGATGTCCGGATCCCTGCGTCGTGGTCCGCCACGGCGGCATCGATCCGCGCGAGGAGCGCGTCAGAAGCTGATCCCGGCTCCCGCGCCCAGCGGGCTGACGCGAATGCGCGGCTTCTTGTGGACGACGAGATAGAGGAGCGTGCCGGCCGCGACGGTCGCGAGCCCACCCCAGAAGGCGGCGGTCTCCCGCTTGTTCGCGGCGACGCCTTCGTCACACTCGGGCTCTCCGGGCTCCGATGCCGCCTCGCAGGCAGCGTTGGCGATCCCGCTCTTGATCCCGTTCGAGAGGAGCGCGAGCGTCATCCCGGCGGCGCCGGCGGTGATCAGGCCGATGCCCGTGTACTTTGCCCAGTACCGTCGCCCGGGCTCGACCGTGACGAGCAGGTCCTTGTCGAGATCGATCGTCTTCTCGAGTGGCCCGTTCCACTGCTGTTCGTCGAACCGCATGCGGAGCCTGCCGGAAGGAGCCGCGAACGCGCAGCCACCGGCGCGGCAGAAGGCGCGCGTCGGCACGAGCTCCGGGTCGAAGCTCGACTGCACGTTGCTGAGGCTCGGGGCGCCGGCTCCGGGCTGGACGACCACGCGATGCTTGCCCGCCTGCCACGCGCCGACGGCAGGTTCGGTTTCGCCATCGACGAGCCGGCGCGCCGCGCCGGCGAGCGCCTCACGCGACGTGCGAAGCGTGCGGATCGGACCGCCATCCTCGTCGCTGTACACCAGGC
>JAEYYY010000753.1 GCA_023430775.1 Pseudomonadota bacterium | reverse complement strand
GGATGCGATCGTCGCCCTCCGCGGCGATGATCCACAGCACCAGGCCGGTCTCGCCGGCGAGCCGCTCCGCATCGGGCGGCACCGTGTGGCGACCGATGCCGAGCTTGACCAGCCCGTCGGGATAGGTCTGGTGCGGCGACATCGACAGCTTCTTGCACAGCCACGTCCAGGTCGCGCGCGCGGTGGCGTCGGGCTCGC
The DNA here is from genome assembly GCA_023430775.1 of Pseudomonadota bacterium. Classification (GTDB taxonomy): domain Bacteria; phylum Myxococcota_A; class Polyangia; order Haliangiales; family Haliangiaceae; genus JABFXX01. Next base: position 4,393 of record JAEYYY010000753.1, on the reverse strand, counting down.
GCAACAGCTCGAGGGCTGACCCCGAGGCGATGCAGCGCTGGAGGTACAGATCGTGATCGCGCGCGGCGACGATCGCCTCGATCGGATCGTGAAGCTCGACGAACAGCTCGCCCTCGACGAGCTCGACCTCGCGCGCCAGCGCCCCCGCGAGGATGCGGCGCGCCGCCTCCGCGTGGCGTTGATCGAAATCGAGCCGCGGCACGCCGCGCGGCACCATGCCGAGCACGAACAGCAAGCGCGGGCACGAGAACGTGCAGTAGACGTCCGCGACGGCCGTCCCCGCGAGGCTCGGCGTGGTCACGAGCCCCGCCCGAACAGCCGGCGAAGCGCAGCGCCGAATGTTGCTCGCGGCGGTGGCTCGGTATGGCGCGCTTCCCTCGCGTGGTCGACGACCGCGCCGGGCTCGCCGCGATCGAACCACAGCAGGTTGTCGTGCTCGCAGCGATCGAGCTCGATGCCCGCGATCGCGATCACGCTCATCTCGAGCGTGCAAGCGGGACACGACAGGTGCGGGCCACGATCGATCGCTGCGATTGCGAGATCGATCTCCGGTGCGATCATCGCGAGCTCGGTCCGCAGCTCGAGGTCGGCGAACAACATGCCGCCGCAATCGCAGCGCCACAGCTCGCGCTCGCCCACCCTCGCGAGCTGCGAGCCGCAGCGCGGGCAGACGAGCACGCGGTCGCGAAATACGCTCACGTGACGAACGGTCCGTCCGGTGGGTTGCGCACGTGGGCGCCGGCCCACACCACGGTGTTCGCGAGCGAGACCTCGACGACGGCGCCATCGCCGACGACGGTGTTCGGTCCGATCGTCACCGCGCCGATCCGGGCGCCGGCACCGATCTTCACCGGGCCGACGATCTTGGCCTCGGGATGGATGCGCGCCGTCGGGTCGACGCCGACCAGCGTGCCGGGTGGATGGCGAAGCCGCTGCCCGGCGAGCAGCGCCTTGTTCGATTCGAGGTAGCGCTCCGGTGTGGAGTGCTCGGCGAAGTAGCCTTCGCCGTGCTCGAAGGCTGCGAGGCGCTCGCCACCGCGGATGCCGGGCAGGTAGCAGTGCGTGATCGAGTCCGACTCGCCGTCGGGAAGGCGACGCATGACCGAGGGGCGCGTGATGTGGACGCCGCAGAACATGTGGCCGCCGTCGCCGCGAATATCGGTGATGTACGGGCCGTGCGCGTCGTGGACGACGTTGACGGCGCCCCACTCCTTCGCGTTCGGCACCTGCTTGACCACCATCATGCCGAGCGTGCCGGCGGGTGCCGCGCGATAGGCCGCGACCAGCGCGGTGAGATCGACATCGAAGATCAGCTTGCCGTTGTGCGAGATGAACGGCTCGTCGGCGTTGTCGGGATCGAGGAGGTGAAGCGCGTGCTTGAGCCCGCCGCCGGTGCCGAGGATCTGCGGCTCGTGGATGTAGACGATGCGCGCGCCGAGGTGACGGCCGTCGCCGATCTCGCGCTCGATGATGTCGGCCTTGTGGTGGGTGTTGATGACGATGTCGCGGATGCCATGGGCGACGAGGTTGGTGATGCCGTAGGCGAGGATCGGGATGTTACAGACAGGCAGCATCGGCTTCGGGCGTTCGGCACCGAGTGCACCCAGGCGAGTCGACAGTCCGGCGCAGAGCAACATCGCGCGCATGACCGGATGCTACCGTGCGCGTGATGGCGAAGGCCAAGAAGCCGGCGACGAAGGCCAGCAAGAAGGCTTCCGCGAAGACGACCAGCGGGGCGAAGCCCACCGCAACGAAGGCGTCCGGCTCGTCCGCAACGAAGCCGTCCGGCTCGTCGGCGAAGGCGACCGGTTCGAAGCAACGCGGGCTGGGTGTCCCGGGGGATCCGCCGGATCGGCGTGACGTGCGCGAGCTGTTGCGAGACGTCGAGCAGGTGGTGCGTCCGAATCCGATCGGCGCACTCGAGCTGCTCTGCAAGGCGTGGCGGATCCAGCGGAGCACGCGACTGGCCGAGCTCGCCGAGCTGATCGAGATGCGCGTGCCGGAGGCTCCCGCGGCAGAGCTGGAGGCGATGATCGCGGCGCGCCGCGTGCCCGCGCTGCGTCCGGCGGTGCGCTCGGTGAGCGGTACCTCGGCGGGCAAGGCGGGCGATCTGTTGCGGCAGCGGATCTGGAGCGATCCGCGCCTGCCGTGGGTGTTGCTCGACTTCCTCGCGAAGCCACCGTGGCGCTCGTTGCCCGCCGTGACCTGCTATCAGGCGTGCCTCGACGCGATCGTGGAGATCGGTGACTCGCGCATCATCGAGCCGCTCGCCGAGCTCGGCGAACGCTACACCGCGGTGATCCCGACCTCGGTGGGCGTCAAGGTGGCGAAGCGGATCGAAGCGGCGGTCGAGGAGCTGCGCGAGGCCGAGCCGTGGGCGCCGCTCGACGACGACTGCGATGCGGCATGCGATGCGATCATCGCCTTGCTCGGGCCCGAGGTCGCAGCGCAGCAGGCGAAGAGCCGGCGCAACCGCGCCGATCACGAGCGTCACGCCGAGTTTCTCACCGCGATCGTCAACGCGCCCGACGATGATGCGCCGCGCAGCGTTTATGCCGACTGGCTGAGCGAGGAAGGCGACCCGCGCGGCGAGCTGATCAACCTGCAGCTCGCACGTGCGCGCGGCGTCACCGACGAGACCGCGCGAGCCCGCGAGCTCGAGCTGCTGAGCCCGCAGTATGCGGAGCGCTGGCTGGGGTCGATCGCGCCGGTGGTGTTCGACAACGATCAGGTGTTCGCGCGCGGCTTCACCGCCTACGCGCGGCTGTGGAAGAACAAGGCGGCGCTGCCGAACGTCGTCGACGATCTGGCGTGGGGCACCGTCGAGACGCTGGCCGTCGGACGCTGGAGCTCGGCCGGCCCCGCCGGAGCCAAGGCGTTGCTGGATCTGTTGCACGGCCCGCGGCTGCGAGCGCTGCGCGCGCTGATCAACTTTCCGGTCTCGGTCCTGAGCAAGCTGGGTGACCTCGCGCGGATCGAGCGCGTCGAGGCGATCGACATCGACGAGGCCGACGTGCCTCTCCACCTGGAGCGCTGGCTCGGCGCAGCGACGCAACCGCGTGCGATGTCGTTCACCACTTCCAACTGGGACGTCGTCGATGGCGGCAACCTCGACTGGCTCGTCAGGCTGCCGCGCTTCGACGCGCTCGACCGCGTGTTCCTCGCGCATGCGCAGACCAGCCCGGCAAACATCGACCAGCTCGAGGCGACCTCGCTGCCTCGCCTCTGGGTCCACACCACCCAGGACGTCATGGTCGAGCTCTCGCGCGAGCGCGGTGCTCCGCGCTTCGATCGCGCTCGCCTGTGGCGCCAGATCCCTCCGTCGTGGCTCGAGGGTCCTCGCGCGAAGATCGAGGTCGACGCCTTCGATGCGATCGCACGCTACGTTCGTGATCGCGCGGTCACGGTCGATGTCCGCACGCCGTTCGTGCCGGGCAGCGTGGAAGGCCGCAGGCCGGTGCGCGCTACTCCCTCGAGTGACCTCCTCGACCGGCTGCGCGAGGTCGCCCCGAGCGTCACCGTCGTCGACGGATGGCTCGACATCCTCCCCGACATGATCTGGAACTGAGCTGACACGCTCGCGATCACTTACAGATCGGGGACAGGAGCACCCTCGCAGGTCTTGAACCTCCAAGCAGGGTGCCTCTGTAACTGGCATGGCCGGCGGGTCAGCCCGCCTGACAAGCCTCGTGCTCTGCAAGCGGAGGTTGCGATGGAAGGCGCACCGCATCTGCGGTGGTCCGTGACCATGGCCACGGCCATACCTCGTGATCGTTCAGGGGAATCCCGGGGTGACGATCGTTGTGGAGAAACCGACGTTGCGTTCGTGCGGGTCGCACTGCGCTCGTTCATGGCCTGTTGGTTCGCCACGCGCCACCAAACCAGCTCACCGTGCCTCGCTCGGGCACTCTCGCCCTGCGGGTCAGCTTGCGCGAACGCCGCGCCGAGCGCCTACGGCCCGAGACCTTCGTGCCGCCGCCACGTAGCTCGAACGCCTTCGAAGCGTGCGGGTAGAGCCCGCCTCGCGCGCTGACCCGCGACGGGCGAGAGAGCGCCCGCCCTCGGCGCCCCGCGAGGAACTTGAAGTTCGTGAGCATCAGCGGAAAGAGCGCGTGATGCAGCGGTTCCGTCAGCGCTCAGGAGTGGTCGTCCCGCCTGGGACTGCCTTTCATCGCCGACTCGCGAGAACGACCGCCAAACGCCGTGCCATCCACTCCGCGCTTAGCGCTCGCGATTCGCGGACTCGTCGACTCCGGCGGCGGATTGCTAGCCGTGAACGATGATCGTTGTGGAGAACCGACGCTGGGTTCGTGCGGGCTGCACCGCGCTCGTTCGGGGCCTGTTTGTTCACCGCGCTGCCACGCAAAGCAGCTCACCGTGCCTCGGTCGGGCG
>JAEYYY010000739.1 GCA_023430775.1 Pseudomonadota bacterium | reverse complement strand
GGGGGGGGGGGGGGGGGGGGGGGGGGGGGGGGGGGGGGGCTCGCTCGCCAGCTCTTTTTCCCAGGCTTCGCGCGACGGCGCGATCGCATCCTCGGCCCACGCCTCGCGATGGCGCACCGACGACAGGTGGCTATCCCAGCAGACCGGCGTGCAGAACACGAGACGGAACTTGCTGCGCTTGCACGTCGAGACGCTGCACACGTAGTGCTTCCCGCCGAAGGGGATGTCTTTCTTGCACTCGGTGCACTTGAGCCAGGTCTCCGCCATGGGGCGGAACCCTAACATTGTATCCGGCTCCCACGCGGTCGCCGGAGTCATCGGGCTGCCACGCGGTCGCCGGAGTTATCCCACGCGGTCGCCGGAGTCATCCGGCTGCCACGCAGTCGCCGGAGTCATCCGGTCAGCGCCGACGACGGCGCAGCATCACGAGCGCGAACAGCGACAGCAGGCCCGCGCCGCCGGCACCCTGACCACCGGAGTCGCAGCAGCCACCGCCCTCCTCGGCGCCGAAGGCCATCGGATCGCACGGGCCGGACTCGGGCTCGTTGGCGGCGACCGAGACGGTGAAGCGCTTGGCAACCGAGCGCGTGGGATCGTTGGCATCGGTCACGGTGACGACCACCGAGTCGGTGTCGCCGGGGATGGCGTCCGGGTTGACGCAGACGCGGAGCTGACCGTCGGCGCGCACCGCCGCCTGGCCCTTCATCGGCTGGGTGGTGATCGCGAAGTTGTGGGCGGTGCCCTTCGGATCGTTGTGGATGATGCGGGCTTCGCCGGCATCGCCGCGGATCGCGAGCAGCGGCTCCTCGAGCGCCGGCTCGGGGCCCTTGGTCACCGTGGTGCCGGCCGCCTGCTCGATGGCATCGATGATCTGATCGGGCCGGCCGTAGATGCCGCCCTGGCCGCACGGCGCGCCGCCCTGCGCGTAGCCGCGCGAGGTCACGCCGACGAGGAAGTTGCCGTAGTCGGTGAGCAGGTAGAGCGGGCCGCCCGAATCGCCGAAGCAGCTATCGATGCCTTCACCGCCGGCGCCGAGCTCGAAGTTGTCGCAGCCGGGCTTCACCGAGCAGTCGAAGTCGGTGATCGTCGACATCGCCTCCTGCATCAGCGAGGCGCTGCCGCCGCCGTTGCTCTGGGTGGCGCCGTAGCCGACGATCTGGACGGGCGCGCCGTTCTTGATGTCGAGCTTCGCCCAGCCGGTCGCGATCGCGCGCGGCGCCGTGGTGGCGGGCTTCGCGAGCACCAGCACCGTGGTGTCGTTCTGCGACAGCTGGACGACCTTGGTGACCTGGACCTGCTCGCCGTCGCCACGGAACAACGAGTTGGTGTTGATCAGGATCGACGTCGGCGTGATGCCTTCGGCGCAGTGGCCGGCGGTGAGCGCGACGGTCGGGGCGATCAGCGTGCCGGTGCACTGCTGCTGGCCGCCGTACAGGATCGCCGCGGTGTCGGGCCACTTGCCGAGCGGGGAGTCATCTCCGCCGACAACTTCTTCCACGGTCTCGCGCGGCTCGAGCTCCGGGGCTTGTTGATCGTTCTCCGCAACGGCAACCGACGAAATCAGAGTGCAGGTCAGCGCGACCGAGACTGCTCGCATGGCCGGAATCCTCGCATGATTGGCGGCGGCCCCGAGGCGCCTCTCTTGGCACCTGCTCGCACCGGCGAGAACCGCGGGCGCACCCGATTGCACTGGAGGCGCACTCGATTATTCTCTTGCGATGTTACGTGTGTGGCTCGTGCTCGCCGTCATCGCGTGCGGGTCAAAACCTCCGGCAGCACCGAAACCGCAAACGCCAGACATCGATCCGGACGGTCCCCACCGTGAGGCGGTCGCGGCGCAGCTCACACCGTACGTCCAGGGCGAGCTGGTCTGGGGGGTGGTGATCGGTCTCTACGACGCCGGCAAGATCGAGATTTACGGCTTCGGGAAAGGCCCCGGAGGGAAGGTTCCGGACGGCAAGACCCTGTTCGACCTCGGGACGCTGACCAAGGCCTATACCGGGCTGCTGCTCGCGGAGACCGTGCAGCGCAAGGAGGTCGATCTCGATGCGCCGATCTCTGATCTGATGCCGACCGGGATCACGATCCCGACCAAGGACAACGTCGCGATCACCGCCAAGCACCTCGCGCTCCACAGCGCCGGGCTGCCGCGCCACCCGGGGAGCCTGCTCGCGCGCAAGCCGCCGCCCGATCCGTTCGCCAGCTACAACGAGGATGCGCTGTACCAGGACCTGGTCACCACCCAGCTGACCTCGACGCCCGGCACCGAGATCGTGATCAGCGACTACGGCGTCGGCCTGCTCGGCTTCGCGCTCGGCCGCAAGGTCGGCGGCGGCTACGAGCAGGCCCTCAAGACGCGCGTGCTCCAGCCACTCGGTCTCACCGACACGTTCATCACCATGCCCGCGGGCGCGAGCGCGCGAAAGGCGATCGGCACCGACGACAACCTCGAGCCGGCGCCGCGCTGGACGTGGGGCGCGCTCGCCGGTGCCGGCGCGCTGGTGTCGAGCGCGCGCGACTGCCTGAAGTTCCTCGACGCGCAGCTCGACGCCGCCGCCGGTAGCCGCGGCGTGCTGCGCCCGCAGATGCGCCTCGCGCAGGAGCCGCAGCTCGATCGCTCCGGCGAGAACGAGTCGCTCGGCTGGCTGATCGATGGCGTGGGCCGCCGCTTCTACGACGGCCGCACCAACGGCTTCCGCTCGTACATGGGCTTCGATCCGAAGACTCGCCGCGGCGTCGTCGTGCTGGCGTCGACGTCGACCACGCTGGTCGACTTCCTCGGCCCGCTGATGTTCGACGTGCTCGACAGCTCCGCGAAGCCGCCGGCGCCGGTGCCGACCGAGGCGCAGCTCGCGAGCTACGCGGGCAACTACGACTTCTCGGGCACCACGCTGCAGGTCGTGGTCGCCAACAAGCGGCTCTACCTCGAGGGGCCGGGCGAGCCGCGCCACCGGATGGCGCCGTACGGCGATCGCGGGTTCTGGATCGAGGATCTGTCGGCGGGCGCGAAGTTCGTGCTCGAGGGCGAGACCGTCAAGGGCCTGGTGTTCTCGGTCGGCGGCAAGACGCTGACCGCACCGCGGCTCGACTGAATTCAGAATTCACCGGGAACCGGCGAATCGATCATGGACACGGGCCCGGCGCAGGCTTGGTCGTCGAGCGCAGCCACGAGGTCGCGCACGCCGTGGCGTCGTAGCCGGTCACGGTCTCGATCGTCGCCAGCATGTCCATCATCGTCGCCGGCTTGCCGCCGTGCGCGGTGTAGAACGCGGCGAGCGCCTCGTCGAGCTTGTCGGCTCCGACCTTGTCGGCGACGGCGCGATAGAAGAATGCACCGCGGATGTACGGCGCGTTGGTGTAGAGCCCGTCCTCGAGGATGTCGATCGTGTTGCAGCCCTGCGGCCACACGGGCTCGGTGCCGTCGAGCCCGGCGAGCTCGTCGGCGTAGCCGTCCCACACGGTGGCGCCGACCGCGGGTGCCACCTCCTCGAGCGCGCGGCCGGCGAGGTAGGTCACCGTGCCCTCCGACAGCACGAAGTCTTCCCAGCACGCGATCCGGATGCCGTCGCCGTACCAGCCGTGCGCCGCCTCGTGCGCCTGGGTCTCTTCGCTCGCGAACGAGCTGTCATCGACGTGCCACTGCGGATGATGCTCCATGCCGCCGAACGCACCGACCGGCCACGGGATCGACACGCCGCCGACCTTGGTGCCGAACCGGTACGCGCCGATGTGGGTCTCGAGCCAGTCGAACACGGCGACCAGGTTGGCGCCGCCCATGTCGGCCTTCGCCTGCTCGGCGGTGGTGTGCCACAGCGCGACCTCGGTGCCCGCGGTCGTGGTGCCGAGCGAGGTCTCGACGTAATCGCCGATCGCCCACGCGACCTGGTAGCTCGGCGCCTCCGCGATCGTCGCCGGAAAGATCGCCGTCTTGCCCTCCGGCACGCCGCTGACGTCGAGCGTGAACGTGGTGCCGTCGTCGGGATCCGAGTGACACGGAAACAGGTTCCCGCAGAAGTACGGCCACAGGAACGTGAAGCTCGACGCGGCGCCGTTGAACTGGCTGTGCGGCTGGTACGCGTAGACGAACGTCACCGCGAGCGGCTGATCGCTCGCCGGCAGCCCGAGATCGGCCTTCTGATCGGCGACCGCGAACGGGACGTCGGCGCCATCGAGCGTGGCCGACGTGATCGCAAGATCACCGACCTCGACGGTGGCGCCGGCGGTCTCGCTCGCGCCGAACGTGACTCGCGCCGTCGCCGTCTTGAGCGACACGTCGACCGCCAGCTCGGTGCTGACGATCTCGCGGGCGGGGTTCGGCGTCGGATCGACCGGGACCGGCCCATCCGGCGTCGGATCGCCGTCACCGCCGCACCCGATCAGGAAAACCAGCACAGCCGCTCGCATGGGGCGGACCATGCCAACGCGGCTCGCGCGATTCAATCCAATTAGTACTGCGGGATGCTCGGGTCGACGTCCTTCGACCACGCGGCGATTCCGCCGGCGAGGTTGTAGACGTTGCTGAAGCCGAGCTTCACGAAGTGCTCCGCGGCCGCGCGGCTGCGATTGCCGTGGTGGCAGTGGAACGCGATCGGGGTGTCCTTCGGCAGGCCTTCCGCGGTGGCCATGGTCGCGTCGTCGAACGCGGCGGCGGTGCCGATCTTCGCGATCGCGCGCTCCCTCTCGGGGCGGACGTCGTAGAAGTGCTTGACCTTGCCGCCGTCGAGGAGCGCCTTGAGCTCCTTCGGGCCGATCTGCTTGACCATCGGCGGCCGGTTCGGGTTGTCGATCTTGAAGCCGGACTCGCCGCCGGCTTCGATGAAGTCGATCACCACGCCCTCGGCCTTCTGCGCGCTCGCGCGATCGAGCTGGACGGTGACCCCGTTGCTCTCGAGCGTGACGTGACTGGCTTCCTTGGCTCCGAGATCGAGCTGGTGCTCCCAGGTCGGCGTGATCGTCAGGTGGATGACGTCGCCGGGCGAGCCTTCCTTCAGCGCCTCGGAGAGCTCCTTCGC
>JAEYYY010000729.1 GCA_023430775.1 Pseudomonadota bacterium | reverse complement strand
GTTCACCGGGCTGGCCTTCGATCGGCGGCCGCGGCGCGGCGTTCTGGTTGAAGCCGGGACCATTGGGACCACCGTTCGGGCGATCGCCACGCGACCGATCCCACTGGCGGTTGCCGCGGCCGCGACTGCGATCGCGACCACCACCGCCACCGCCGCGACGGCGATTGACGCCGGCATCGTTGGGGTTGGCGGACGCGACCGGCGCCATCGCGATCCGCATCGGACCGCGCACGTACTCGATCACGGGACCACCGGGGCCGCCACCACCGCGGCGCGGTTGCGCCTCGGGAATCGGCGCGGCGGTCGACAGCACCGGCGTGGTGAACGCGCTCTTCGGCGGCAGCATCGCGCGGCGCTTGCGGCGGCGGCGGCGGCGACGGCGGCGCGCTTCGGCGGCAGACAGTGACGTCGAGTTGTCGACCGGGCGGGCGGGCCGCTGCTTCGGCTGCTTGGGGACGCGCTTGCGCGCGAGCACCGTGATCTCGCCGGGACCTTCGACGCCTTCCTCGGCTAGCTCGGCCGCGGTCTTGTCGATGATCTCGTAATCGTCGTCGTCGTCGTCGTCGTCGTCGTCGTCGTCATCGTCGTCGAGATCATCGTCGTCGTCGTCGAGATCGTCGTCGTCGTCGTCGAGGTCATCGTCGTCATCATCGAGATCGTCGTCGTCGACCAGATCGGCGTCGTCATCCTCGTCGCCGTCCTCGTCATCGTCAAACTCGTCGTCATCCTCGTCGTCGAGCTCGTCGTCATCGAGCTCTTCTTCCTGAATCGCCGTGCGCTGCGGGACCGGGACTGCGGGAGCCGGCGCTTCGACTGCCGGCGGGCCGAGCTTCGCAGGCTCGCTCGATCTGCCGTTGCTCGACGGTGCCGGAGCAGCCGGCGTGGCCGAGCGCCGCATTACCGTCGGCGCTGGGGCCGCGGGGGCTGGTGGAGCCGCCGCCGGCGCCGCGCTACTTCGACGCAACACCGTCGCAGGCTTGGCCGGTGCGACGGGCGCGGACACCGCCTCGACCGGTGCGGCGTTCGGATCGCTCGCCAGGTTCGGCGCCGGCTGATCGATGCGCACGACGCGCGCCTTGATCTCGCGCTTCGGCTTGCTGATCACCACGCCGTCGTCGTCGAGCAGGCGGGTGAGCGACGCTCCGAGGCGCGTGGCCTCGGTCGATGCGGCGAGCGCGGCCTCGCGAGAGCGCAGGCAGTTATCGCAGCGCCCGCACTTCGGCGGATCGGGCTCGCCGAGGTACTCGAGGATGACCTGGTTGCGACAGCCGGGAGCCTTGACGTACGCGAGCAGCGCGTCGAGGCGCTGGCGGTCCATGATCCGGCGCGCCTCGTACGTCTTCGCGCGCTCCATCAGCACGTCGAGCTCGGGCGGTGGATCGGCGACCGCGAACAGGCCGTCGTTCTCGACCACGAAGCCCTCGTCCTTGAGCAGCTTGAGCACGGTGCGCGTGCGCTGCTGGCCGACGCTCGACGACAGCGCGACGTTGGCGACGTTCGGCGGCGTCTCCTCGGCGAGTCGGTGCTGCTCGCGCGCCATGTTGGTGAACGCGGTCAGCGCGTCGAACACCTGCCGGACCTGCCGCTTCGTCGGATAGGTGCCGGAGAGGAAGTACTCCTGGATGCCGACGTCGTCGGGCGAGAACAGCAGCACGCAGCGCGCGGGCTTGCCATCGCGACCACCGCGGCCGGCTTCCTGGGCGTACGCCTCGAGCGAGCCGGGCACGTGATAGTGGAGGACGTTGCGGATGTTCGGCTTGTCGACGCCGAGACCGAACGCGTTGGTCGCGATCATCACGAGCTCGCTCGACGCCATGAACTCGTTCTGGCTGGTGTCGCGTTCGCCCTTGTTCATCCGCCCGTGGTACTTGCCGACGGGAATTCCGTGTCGCGTCAGCGACTCGTAGAGCTCCTCGACCTTCTTGACGGTCGCGCAGTAGACGATGCCCGGCCGCGGCAGCTTCTTGAGCAGCGTGACCAGCGTCTTCATCTTCTCGTCGTCGTCGCCGAAGACGATCGTTTCGTAGTGAAGGTTCGGACGATCGAACGTCGTGGTGACGATCGTCGAGCCCTCGATGCCGAGCTGGAACAGGATGTCGTCGCGGACGTGCGGCGGCGCGGTCGCCGTGGTGGCGAGCACCGGCGGGTGACCGAGCTCCTCGATCGCCTTGCTGAGCGACAGGTACGACGGCCGGAAGTCGTGGCCCCACTGCGAGACGCAGTGCGCTTCGTCGACGACGAACCGCGACACGCCGACACCGGCCGACGCCTCGTTCAGGAACGTGCGGAACTCCGGCATCGCCATCCGCTCGGGCGTGGTGAGCAGGAGCTTGCCGCCGGGCGCGTGCAGCATCGCGTCGACCTCGCGGCGCTGCTTGATGGTCAGCGTCGAATCGATCTTGCAGGACGCGACGCCCTTCGCCTGCATCTTGTCGAGCTGATCCTTGATCAGCGCGATCAGCGGCGACACCACGACGGTGACGCCGGGGTTGACCAGCGACGTCAGCTGATAGAGCAGCGACTTGCCGCTGCCGGTCGGCATCACCGCGAGCAGGTTCTCCTTGTCGAGGAGGTGCTCGAACGCCTCGGCCTGACCGGGACGGAACGACTTGATGCCGAGCGTCTTCTGCCCGATGCCGAGCAGCGCACCGACCTTCTTCGGCAGGTTCGCTCCCTCCGGCGGTATCGGCCCATCGAGCGTGTACTCGGGGCGCGGCGGCGGCGGCGGCGGTGCCTCTTCGGCCTTCTTGCCGCGGGCGGATTTCTTGTCGGTCTTGTCGGTCTTGTCGGTCTTGTCGATCTTCTCGGCCTTTTCTGGCTTGTCGATCTTCTCGGCCTTTTCTGGCTTGTCAGTCTTCTCGGCCTTCTCGGCCTTTGTTGATTTCTCGGGCTTGGCTTTCAGCTTCTCTGGCTTCTCGGGCTTGGCCTTGCCGCGCTTTGGCTTCTCGACGACTTCCTCGTCGTCTTCGTCCTCTTCCTCGTCGTCATCCTCGGCAGACGACGCGCGCGCGGGCTTCCGCGTCTTTGCCGCGGGTTTGGCCTTCTTTGGAGAGGCTTTGGAACGTTTCGTCGTGGACATCAACCACTCACCACCTTCACCGAGGTCGAACCGTCGACACGATTCACTGTTCTCGGGAGGACCCGGAGCGCCGTGCTGCCACCGCGCTCCAAGTAATTCATGATCACCATACCCCCATCGGCGGTGCAAGGCCCTAAGCCAGATACGGCCTCGGTGGGCGAGATCCGGCCCATCCACGTGATATGACCCGTTTCATGGCGCGTGACGCTCGGCCCGTGAAAGAAGCCGAGAACCGGTTGGAGCGATTCAACAACGACCGCGAGCGCTTGCTCTCCGAGGTCGAGCGTCGGGTCGTGGCCCGACGTGTAGCCGAAGCGAAGGCAGGCGGCGACTCGTCGCTCGAGTACGTCTTGAACGACGTCGCCTACTGCGAGATCAAGCGACTCGAGGCCAGCAAGAGCGACGGCGTCGATCGCTGGCGCGATCTGTCGCGGCGGTTGCTCGGCATGTCCGACGACGACAAGCGCGAGGAGCTGCGCTCGCTGGTGCGCTATTACGGCAAGGACGTCGTCGGCAACTTCGATCCGCGCGTCTACAAGTTCGCCACCGGCATCGGCCCCTCGCTGCTCGGCTTCTTGTTCTCGCCCACCTCGAACCTCAAGGAGGGCATGAACACGCTGCGCCAGCTCGACGCGCGGATCCACGCCGACGGCGAGACCGAGATCGCCCGGATGTGCGCCGAGCGCGGCACGCTCGTCGTCACGCCGACACACTCGTCGAACATGGACTCGCCGGCGATCGGCCTCGGCCTCACCCGCGCCGGCCTGCCGCCGACGACGTACGGCGCCGGCAAGAATCTCTTCAGCAATCCGTTCATCTCGTTCTTCATGCGGAACCTCGGCGCGTATCGCGTCGATCGCCGCCTCAAGTTCGAGCTCTACAAGGACGTGTTGAAGGAGTACTCGACCGTCCTCCTCGAGCACGGCTACCACTCGCTGTTCTTCCCCGGCGGCACGCGCTGCCGGTCGAACGTCGTCGAGAAGAACCTCAAGCTCGGCCTGCTCGGCACCACGGTCACCGCGTACAAGAACGCGGTCCGCGAGGGCGCGCCGCACAAGCGGCTGTACATCCTGCCGGTGACGATCAACTACCGGCTGGTGCTCGAGGCCGAGACCCTGATCGACGACTACCTCGCCGAGGTCGGCAAGAGCCGCTACATCATCACCGACGACGAGTTCTCGCGCGTCGGTCGCATCCTCGAGTTCTTCCGCAAGATCCTGGCTCATGAAGGCTCCGTGGTCGTCCGCTTCGGGCGACCGCTCGATCCGTTTGGCAACGACATCACCGACGACGGCGAGTCGATCGATCGCGCGGGACGGATCGTCGACCCGGCGAGCTTCGTGAAGGGTGCCGACGGTGAGGTCACCGACGACGATCAGCGCGATGCCGAGTACACGCGTGCGCTCGGCCGCCGGCTCGCCGCGGCGTATCCGAAGCTCACCGTGCTTCACTCGACGCAGCTGGTGGCGCGGGCGGTCTACGACGGCATCTGTCACAACGCGGGGACTCGCGACATCTATCGCTTGCTGCGCGCGCCGTCGGGGCATCTCGAGGTGCCGGTGGCCAGCGTGCTGGCTGGCATCGAGCGACTACGTGCCAGACTCGTGGAGAACCCGGCGTACGGCGCGGAGCACCCGCTCTATACCTCACAATCGGCGGCAGACAAGCTCGAGACCGGGATGCACGGGCTCTCGACCTATCACAGCCGCCCGATCATCAAGAGAACCAACGAGATGATCACCGCGATCGATCTCAAGCTCCTCTACTACTATCAAAACCGCACCGCACACGTTCCTCCGGACCACCGAGGTGTGTCGTGAGCGCGCGTGGTGATGCCGTCGGCATCGTCGGCGCCGGCACGTTCGGCACCGCCCTCGGCTCGGTGCTCGCGCGCGCGGGCCGCCGCGTCATCCTGTGGTCGCGCGACCTGTCGGTGGTCGAGGCGATCCAGCAGACGCGCCGATCGCCGCGGTTGCCCGCCGCACAGCTCGCACCGTCGCTCGAGGCCACCGCCGATCCGAAGCGGCTGGCGATCGAGGCGCGGTTCCTCGTCATGGCGGTGTCGTCGAAGGACGTCCGCGATCGCGCGCGCGAGCTCGGCGACGTGATCGACGGCAGCCACATCGTCGTTCACGCGATCGGCGCGTTGCCCGCGCCAGGCCCGTCCGGCAAGAAGGGTACACACCTCGTCAACGAGCGCGTCTCCGAGATCATCCTCGAAGGCATCCCGACGCAGAAGGTCGGCGTGCTCGCCGGTCCCGCGCTGCCCGCCGATCTCGCCACCAGCTCGTACAGCTCGATGGTGGTCGCCAGCCGGTTCGACGAGGTGGTGAGCGAAGGCCGCCGGCTGCTCAGCGCGCCGCCCGCGTTGCGGGTCTACACGTCCAAGGATCTGATCGGCGTCGAGCTCGCCTCCGCGTTGTCGGGTGCCTACACCGTGGCGCTCGGTCTCGCCGACGGGCTCGATACACCCGCCGGGGCACGCGCCGTGCTGCTGACTCGCGCCGTCGCCGAAGCGTCGCGCCTCGGTCAGGCCGCCGGCGCCGAGCCGCGGACGTTCGCCGGGCTCGCCGGGCTCGGCAACCTGCTGGTC
>JAEYYY010000696.1 GCA_023430775.1 Pseudomonadota bacterium | reverse complement strand
CGACAAGGGCAACCCTACCGACTGACCGGCTCGGCGGCGGCGTCGGCGGTCCACTGCTTCATCGCCGGCAAGCTCGCGAGCGCGTCGATGTACGCGCGGCACGTGGCGTCGACCGTCACGCCGTAGGTCACGAAGCGCGTGGCCACCGGGGCGAACATCGCATCGGCGATCGAGAACGCGCCGAACAGGAACGGGCCCTTGCTCGCGGCGAGGCACTCGCTCCAGATCGCCTGCACCCGCCGCGCCTCGGCGAGCGCGGTGGCATCGCTCGGCGTCGGATACGTCGCGCCGATGTCCATCGACATGTGCTTGCGCAGCGCGGCGAACGACGAGTGCATCTCGCAGCTGATCGCTCGCGCCCTGGCACGCTGCATCCGATCCGCCGGCCACAGCTGCGCCTTCGGTGCGAGCTCGCTGACGTACTCGCAGATCGCCAGCGAATCCCAGATCACCTGGCCCTCGTGGTGAAGCACCGGAACCTTCCCGGCCGGCGTCACTCTCGCGATCTCCGCCCTGGTGCTGTCGCGATCCAGGAGGATGGTCGTGCACTCGAACGGCAAGCCACTCTGCGCGAGCGCCAGATACGGCCGCAGCGACCACGACGAGTAGCGCTTGCTACCGACGTACAGGTGAAGCATGCGCGGAATCTACCCGACTCCGTTCGCGCGGCGTTGCACAGCCTTGCCCTCGAGACGTCAGCACAGGCGCCGGAACCGTGACGATCGCGTCTGGTTGGCGACGACCGTGACGAGGATGATGTAGCCGTTCCGGGCGCCGGGCTCGCCGGGTATCTGATCGCGCTCTCGGTCGTTGCACCCGGCGCTGTCGATCGCGCACCCGCCCCCTCGGCATCCAGCAAAGCTGGACGATGTTCGCGCCGTAGCACGGCCTCGCGAAACGTCACGCACCTGCCGGCGGCCGGCGCGTCGGAAGCGATTCGATCCTCGTCGCGTCGCGCCGTGCTGTCAGATTCAAGCACAGAGGTCTCTGTGCGACCGAGACCGCACAGAGGGCCTTTTCGGCCGTCGCCACTGCGCTTCGAAAGATCGCGAACGAATTTTTCGAGGGGCGTGTCGCGATCTCGTTCGACGTCCAACCGTGGGTGGAATTGATCCCTCCGTGCGACCTCGGTCCCACTGCGGCTCTGTGCTTCATTCCGACAGCACGGCGCAACGCGACGAGGATCCAGAACGCGACGAGGATCCAGAGCGCGCCTTGTGGACGAGATGGATCACGCTCGAGGCCGAGCGAGAATGCAGAACGCGAGGCAGAGAGATTCAGGCGCCTTTTTGGGGAAGCTCAGGTCAGGCCATCGACCTTGTAGCTGCCGCCGATGTCGGCCGCGGAAACTACTTCGCAGCGTGGCCGGGGCACGATCAGCGCACGGATCACACGCCGAACTTCGCCAGCTTCTTGTGGAGACCTTCGCGCGTGATGCCGAGCGTGATCGCCGTCTTCGTCTTGTTGCCGCCGTGATCGCGCAGCGCCTCGGTGATCAGCCAGCGCTCGACCTGCTCCATCATCTCCTTGAGCGTGCCCTGCTTCGGGGCGATCCGCGTGACGGTGCCTTCGATCTTGCGCAGGCGCGGCGACAGGTCGGTGACCTCGAGCCAGTGGCCGGGCTCGGCCTGGATGACGAGGCGCTGGATCTCGTTCTCGAGCTCGCGGATGTTGCCGGGCCAGTTGTACTGCGCGAGCGCGTCGAGGGCGTCCTGGGTGAAGCCCGGGATCTCGAGGCGGTACTCGTCGGCGTAGCGCTTGAGGAAGTGTGCGGCGAGCGCGGGGATGTCCTCGCGGCGTTCGCGCAGCGGCGGCAGCTTGATGGGGAAGACCATCAGCCGGTAGTAGAGGTCCTGGCGGAACGCGCCCTTCTCGACCTCGGCGGAGAGATCGCGGTTGGTGGCGCAGATGATGCGGACGTCGACCTGCTTCTCGGAGGTGGCGCCGACGGGGCGGATGGTGCCTTCCTGGAGGACGCGCAGCAGCTTCGCCTGCAGGGTGAGCGGCATCTCGCCCATCTCGTCGAGGAACAGCGTGCCGCCATCGGCGATCTCGAACAGGCCCTTCTTGTCGGAGTCGGCGGAGGTGAAGGCGCCGCGCTTGTGACCGAACAGCTCCGACTCGAGGAGGTTCTCGGGGAGCGCGGCGCAGTTCTGCGCGACGAACATCTTCTCGCGGCGCGAGGACTGGTGGTGGATCGCCGAGGCGATCAGCTCCTTGCCGGTGCCGGTCTCGCCTTCGACGCAGACCGTGGCGCGGGTGTCGATCACGCGCTCGAGCTGGTTGAGCACGGCCTTCATCGCCGGCGAGTCGCCGATGATGTTGTCGAACTTGATCTTCTGCTCCTTGCGCTTGAGGTAGACGTTCTCGCCGCGAGCCCGCTCCTCGGCGACGCGCAAGCGCTGGACGAGGGTGGCGTTATCGACGGCGAGCGAGGCCTGACCGGCGAGCAGGAGCGCGACCTCGAGATCGGTCTCGCTGAACATGCCGATCGACGCGCGGTTGTCGCACTGGATGAGGCCGATGATGTCGTCGCCGCGCCACAGCGGGACGGCGAGGATCGACAGGATCGAGCCACCGAGGATCGACTCCGAGGACAACGCCTCGAGGGCGTTGGCGGTGAGGACGGCGGCGCGATCGCTGAGGACGCGGCGGAGCACGGCGCGCGAGGCGCGGACCGGATCGCCGACGGGCGGCGGGGCATCCGGATCGGTGGAGGGACGCTGGCGAGAGACCGCGAGCGAGAACCGATCCTTGTCCTGATCGGAGCGCAGCAGGATCGCGACGTGGGTGGCGCGCGGGAGTAGCTCGAACGAGGCGGCGACGGTGGCCTCGATGACCTCGGCGGGCTCGAGGCGGGCGCCCAGCGGCTGGAGCGCCTTGTAGATCCGGAGTGCGCCGACCGGGTCGTTCTCGAGCTGATCTGCCAGCTGCGGCAGATCCATGATCGAGCGCGAGGCGATCAGCCGATCTCCGAGATCCTCTTCTCCCTCGTCGCCGATACGGACGGAGATGCGGACCGGATCGGCGGGATTGCCGAGGAGGATGAAATCTCCGTCGGCGAGCGCGATCTCCCAGCGCGCCGCGGCGTCGACGGGGATCCGCCGGCCATCGCGCTCGATCGCCGAGCCATTGGTGGACCGCAGGTCGCGGAACACGAAGTGCTCGCCGATCTGCGAGATCTGGGCGTGATCGCCCGAGAGATGGAAGTCGGTGACGACCACCGTCGAGGCCGGCGATCGGCCGATCGTGGCCGTACCACCGCCTGCGAGAACGCGATGCGTACGCTGCGTCGCGGTGCCGTTGAGGATTTCTAGAACGATCACAGAAACGTGGCCCCGCCCGGGTCCTGGCGAACGGTTATACTGCACACTCTTTCGCGCTGCATGTCGGGGACCTCGAAAGTCATCGTGTTGGATCCCGACGCCCGCGCGGGTGGTCAGGTCCGGCTGGGGTTCGAGCGGGAGAGCGTGCCGGTCCGCGTGATCAGCGCATCTCCCTCCGACGTCAGCGACCTCGAGCTGTTCACGAACGGGGATAACGAGGCGAGTTTGGTGGTGGTTGGCGGGTCCGGGCAGACCCGCGCACTCGAGCTGATCCGGCGGGCTCGCAACCGGCTCGAAGCCGCGAAGATCGATGCTCCGATCGTGTTTGCGGGGCGCGGCGTGCGGCGCACCGAGGCCGAGGCAGCGGGCGCAGATGAAGTCGTGTTAATGCCCGCCCACCTGCGGGACGTGGTGACGATCGGCAGGCTGTTGCGCGGTCAGCCGGCGGCCCAGCGGAGCCACCTGGTGGGCAGCCTGGCGGAGACCACCGGCGTGTTCACGCTGGTGCGCGCGCTGTCGGCGCTCGGCCGGAGCGCGGTGCTGACGCTGATCCGCGGGCTGCGGCGCGGCGAGGTCCGCTTCTATCACGGCGAGGTCACGTCGGCGCAGGTCGGCCTGATCCACGGCCAGGCGGCGCTGCACCAGCTGCTGCTGTGGACGGATGCACGCTTCGACTTCCAGCATGAAGATGTCGTGCGGCGGCAGCAGATTCCGCTGTCGCCCGAGGAGCTGTTCGCCGATGCGGAGGCGTTCCTCAACAGCATCCGCGACTCGAGCGGCGCGCTGTCGCCGTCGATGGTGCTCGAGCAGGACGTCGCCCGGGTGCAGATGCTCGGCAAGCAGGTGCCCACCGAGGTGCACGGCGTGCTGCGCATGTTCGACGGCCATCGCGTGCTCGCCGACGTGCTCGAGGACTCGCCGTATCGCGTGTTCGAGACGCTGCGCGTGACCCAGCGCGCGATGGAAGCCGGGTTATTGCGCCAGGCCAGCACGCCGAAGCCGAAGGCGACGTGGCGCGCGGTGCTGTCGATCGAGGAGTGGCTGGTCGGTGGCGCGCGCGACGATGTCGAGCGCGCCGCGAGCGAGAGCGGGCCGCTCAAGAGCGTCGACAACACCGGGCCGACGAAGAAGGAGAAGGAGAGCCGGCGCAAGCGCAAGAAGCGGCGCGCCAACACGCCGATCGCGGTGGCGCTGCCGACCAAGCCCGACATCGACTGGGGCGCGCTGGTGCCGCGCGTGGTGGGAGCGGAGATCCAGGGGACGCTCGCCGGCGTGGTACCGGCGGCGCACGCATCGGGCGAGATCACGTTGCCCTCGCTCCGCACGACCTCCGGCCGCGAGGAGCCGCGCGAGAAGCTCGAGGCGCTGATGGACACCGGGAAGCGCGAGCGCATCTTCCCGCGCGACATCGGGCTCGAGCCGAAGATCATCTTCGACGAGGCAGCCGAGCTGGAGCGTGTCCGGCGCGAAGAGGAAGAAGCGAAGGCCGCGGCCGAGGCGAAGGCCGCCGAGGAGAAAGCGGCGAAGGCGCGTGCCACCGCCGAGCAGGCGAAGATCGAGGCCAAGGCCGCGGCGGAAGCCGCCGTGTGGGCGAAGGCGCAGGCCGAAGCCGAGGAGCGCGCGGCCGCAGAAGCGAAGGCCGCGGCGGAAGCGAAGGCGGCACGAGCGAAGGCCGAAGCCGAGGCGGCCGCGAAAGCGCAGGCCGAAGCCGAGGCCGCAGCAACGGCCAAGGCGGAGGAAGAGGCGCGGGCGAAGGCCGATGCCGAGGATCCCGAGGCGGCGATGCGCCGGTTCCGCGCCGAGGCGCAGGAGACGATCCGCAAGCTGGTCGCGCAGCAGCAGCGCGAGCGCGAGGAACAGGAAGCAGAGGCGCGCCGCGTCGCCGAGGTGCGAGCGGCCGCCGAGCGCGCCGTGATGGAGCATCGCGAGCGCGAGCGCGCACGTGCCGAAGCGGCGGCGAAGGCAGCCGAGGAAGAGAAGCGCTCGGAGGCGCGGCGAGCGACGGATGCGCAGCTCGCGATCGACAAGGCCCAGGCCGAGCTGTCGCTGCGCGCGCGCGAAGCCGACGTCGGGGCGAAGAAGGCGGCGGCGGCCGAGGCCGAGGCGGAGCGGCTGGCAGCGCTCCAGCAGGCGAGCGAGCGCGAGCGGGCGAAGCGGGTGTCGGATGTCGATCAGGTGATCGCGCGGACCAGGTCCGAGCTCGATCTGCTGCAGAAGGCCGAGGCCGCGGCCAAGCTCGCCGGCGATACGCCCGCGGGTCGCGTCAAGCGCGCGTCGGATGCAGCGCAGCTGGTCGCGCGCACGCGCTCGGATCTCGATCGGATCCAGCAGGCCGCCGAGGCAGCGAAGCTGGTCGCCGAGGAGACGGCGAAGCAGGCGATCGTTCCCAGGCGAGCCGACAGCGAGGCCGGTCGCCAGCGCCGCGCCTCCGAGGCGCAGGACGCGATCGCGCAGGCGCAGGCCGAGCTTCGCAAGCGCGCGCAAGCCGACGCCGAGAAGGCGGTTCCCGCCGGTGATCCGCGCGCTGCCGACACCGAGCGCATCGCGGCCAACGAGCGCGAGGCGCAGGCCGCCGCCGGTGCCGCAC
>JAEYYY010000690.1 GCA_023430775.1 Pseudomonadota bacterium | reverse complement strand
CCAGACGCACGCGGTGGTCTGCCAGTCGACGCGCGACGCTGCGGTGTCGAGCACGGCGCGGTGATACGGGCGCCACGCCGCACCGGGCACGACGTAGGCGACGTCGAGCACGACATCGGCCGGGGCCTCGGCGACCAGCTCGATCACCAGGCGCGCCGCATGCTCGTGCGTCTCGACCTCGGCGAGCCGGATCCGCGCCGCCAGCCGATCGATCTCGCGATGCAGATCGCCGAGCTCGAGCTCCGCGCCGACCAGCGTTTCGCGAGCCGCGGCCTCCGCGCGATCGAGCTCGGCAAGCTGGGCCGCCACGCCCGCGGCGGCGACACCGCGCGCCGCCGAGATCGCGAGGTCGCGCAACGCCGCCTCGACGATCTCCGCGAGAGCGGAGACCTCGGTCTGCGCCGCGTGAGAGCGCGCCGCCACCGCATCGCGACGGGCGATCAGCTGCACGTGCTGGTCGCGCAGCGCGCCGAGCGGCTGGTCGGAGGTCGCGGCCGGCCGCACCGGTGCGAGGTAGCGCTCGATCCGCGCGTCGAGCACGCGCGCGCCGGTGGCGGTCGCGAAGATCGTCTTGTCGGCGAGCACCGGCGACACGCGCTCGATCACCACGCGCTGCTGACCCTGGTTGATCGACAACGCTGCGCGCCGGGTGACCGACGCGCGGTCCTCGAGCACGGTGACGGCAACGACCGGTGCGCGGATCACCTCGCTCACGACTCCCTCCGGTTACCGCCGATCAGCTCGGCCTTGCTCGGAATCTTGATCTCGTACGCAGCGCGCAGCGTGCGCTTCGTGTTCGCCGGCAGCGCGAGGCGCCAGCGATAGCCGCGTCGCAACCGAGCCGCGCGCGGCCCATCGGCATCGGGCTTCCACGGTTCCCAGGCCGGCTCGACGCGGCCGACCTCGACCTCGATGTCGTCCTCCCCCTCGCGCGTCACCGGGATGCGCTCGCGCACCTCGAGCTCGATCGGTTGCCCCGACACGTTGTCGACATCGATCGAGATCGAGTGGTGCAGCTTGAGCGAGCCGCGCAGCATGCCGGCGGCCTCCTCGCGGAACTCGGTGTTGCGGGCGATCTTGACCGCGGCGTCGACGCCGAGCCCGATCTCGAGGAGCGCGCCCGGCGGCGCTTGCTCGACGCTGCTGGTCACCAAGAAGCGACCTCTGTCGTAGACATCGATCGGTCCCGGAAGCAGCGGCCCCGGGAACGGGTTCGCGATCGACGCGATGCGGAACACGTCCGCCTGCTCGCGCGGCACCGCGACGTGGCGCAGCTGCACCGCCGCCGGACGTTGCGTCACCGCGATCGAGTGCCACGCACCATCGGACGCGACCTCGATCTCGCCATCGGTCGCATAGGCGTAGTCATATGCGTGCGACCACGTCCCGGTGCATCCCGGTGGCAGCGCGAGTGCCTCGATGCGATCGCGGCGTGCCGCGACATCGCGCGCGACCGCGGCTCGATCACCATCGACGGGCATCGCGATCAACTGCCCGCGCGCGGGCGACCGCGCATCCGCCATGATCAGGTTTCCGTAATCGAGCAACGGCGACGGTGCGCCGACCGGAGCCGGCTTCGCCACGACGGTGGGCCGATCCTTCATCGCCGCTCCGCCGGAGGCGCGCCCGAGCTTCTTCGATTTCTCCGGTGCACCCTCGTCGTGCGAGAACATCACCGTCTTGCTGGCCGGCGCGGCCATCGGTGGCAACTTCGCATCCGCCGGCACCGCTCGCGCGTCCAAGGCGAATGCACCACGCGGCGGCGTGGCGAAGCGCTCCTTCGCCGCCGATGACTCCTCGTCCCACACCTCCTCGGCGAACGACTGCGCCCGGCTGCGAATGCCACCGAGGGCATCGTCATCCGCTTCGTACGGCGCGTCGCCGCCGAAGCTGTCCTCGGTGCTCGCACGATCGGCCGCCGCGACCTCGCCGCGATGCGCCTCGACATGCTGCTGGTAATCGGCGTACAGGGTCTCGGCACCGGCGGGTGGCGGGCGAAAGCCACGGCGTGCAGGCTCGGCTTGCTTGCGGCCGATCCGCTGCGCGGCCAGCTCGGGAAGCTGCGCGAAGCGCGCGGGCTCGGCGGTCGACAGCACCAGCTTCGCACCGCGCCAGTCCTCGCCGGTGTCCTGTGCGACCACCGCACGAACCTCGAGCGACGCTTTCGCACCGTCGAGCCGGGCGACGTAGCTCGGCGCCCACCGCGCACCGACCACCATGTATTCGACGTGCAGCACCACCGCGCCCTCGCCGCTCGCCGCGAGCTCGATGTCGAGGCGCTTGCGCAGCTCGTGCGGTCGCGCATCGCGGGTCGGGTTCGCGCGCTGCTGATCGAGTGCGACCTCGAGATCGACGCGCGCGTCGGCGAGGCGCTGTTGCGCGGCGGTGATCTGCGCGCGCAGCGCGAGCTCGCGATCCGTGCGCACCGCGAGCACCGATCGCCGCGCGGCCACGATCGCCGCCCACGGCGCGGGCGGATCGTCGCTGGGATCGGCTGCGAGGATCGACGACGCGGCGAGCCGCTCGACCGCGGCCTCGAGTCTCTCGAGCTCGGCGGTCGCGATGGCAACGAGGCGTTTTGCCTCACGAACCTGAGATATTTCCTCAGGCGCCGTCGCCTCCGGAGGCGTGGCGATGCCCACGCGAACCGCGGTCGCGAGCGCGGGTCCGTCGACCGAAATCCGCACGGTGTCTTCGATCACGGCAAGCGGCAACCCGGTGATGCGAACCTGTGAGGGGCATCGGGTGAGACTCGCTGTTCTTCGCACGCGTGCGCCGCGGGCGTAGATCGTCACCGAATCGAGACGTGTGTCCGCTGCGGCCACCTCTTCCATCACGCGTGCAGCGTCTCACGCCTTCCCGCTGCGAGGCTATTGCCCGTGCCCTGGTGCATGCCGTAGTGTCGACGGCGTCTAAGTTCGGCCGTCACCGGAGAAGGAAAAACATGCTTCGTACTCTCGCTCTCGGACTGGTTGTTGCCCTCGCCGCTTGTGGCAGCGCACGCGTGATCTCGCGTACGCAGGCCGGCGGTGTCATCGAGCTGCAAGGCGATCGCGGTAAGGCGATGGAGCAGGCGAACGCGGAAATGAACGCGCACTGCGGCCCCGGCAACTTCACCATCACGCAAGAGGGTGAAGAGGCGATCGGCACGGACACCGTGCAGCGCCAGGACACCGCGGAGGACACCAAGACCTCGCGCAGTGGCCGCCGCTCGTCGACCGACTCGACCACGGTCGCGACCACCAGCACCCGCACCGCCACCGCGTGGCGCGTCCACTACCAGTGCAATGGCGCTGGTGGCCCGCCCCCGCCGGC
The DNA here is from genome assembly GCA_023430775.1 of Pseudomonadota bacterium. Lineage (GTDB taxonomy): Bacteria > Myxococcota_A > Polyangia > Haliangiales > Haliangiaceae > JABFXX01. Next base: position 1,467 of record JAEYYY010000690.1, on the reverse strand, counting down.
GGCTGACCCGAACGCTGCCCCGCCGCCCGACATGGGCGCGCCCCCGCCCCCTCCGGGCGGCGGCTACTGAGCCAGACCAACCCAAGCGAACGAGCGGCGAGCGATCGCCGCTCGTTTCGTTTTCGGGTCATGCCAGCAGCTTGGTGTCCTCGAGCGCGCCGTCGTCGATCAGATCGATCCGGCTCTGCGCGAACCGGCGCGCCGCGGCTGCCGTGCGCGGGCCGCGACCATTCGCCAGACACCACTGCGCGTGATCGGCGAGCAGCGCGAGCTCGAGGCTGCGACCGAGCGTCAGCGCGAACCGCCGCGCCCCCGCCTCGAGTCGATCGGGCTGCGCCATCGCTTCGCTGATCCACGCCGTGGCGTGACGGAACGCCGCGCGAGCGACCTCGACGGGCTTCGCGAGCGACGCATCGGTCGCCGCGGCACAGCGCGCTTCGAGCTCGGCGCCCAGCGCCTCGAGCGTGCCGCCCTTGCCGAGCGCGCGCAGCGTATCGAGCGACAGCACGTTCGTGGTGCCCTCCCAGATCGGCAGCACCTGCGCATCGGCGAGCAGCCGCGGCAGTCCGGTGTCCTCGATGTAGCCCGCGCCACCGCAGCACTCGATCGCCTCCGAGGCCACGGCGACCGCTTGCTTGCCGGTCGTCAGCTTGGCGAGCGGGATCAGCGTGCGCGACAGCCGCTCGTCGAGCTCGCGCTGCTGGGTGGTGCCGTGCTCGAGGGAGCCGAGCAGCTCGACCGAGCGGAACGCGAGACAGAACGCCGCCGCGTACTCGGCCTCGAGCGCCGCCAGCGTGTCGGCGTGCAGCGGCTTGTCGACGAGCAGCGCTCCGAACGCCTTGCGCCGCCGCGCGAAGTCCTTCGCCAGCGCGAGCGCGCGCCGCATCCCGGAGACCGCGCAGATCGCGTTCCACGTCCGCGTCACCGACAGCATCGGCGTGATCGCGCGAACGCCTTCACTCGCCGCACCGACGAGCGTGGCCGGCGTGCCGGCGAGCGTCAGCTCCGCGGTGGGCACCTTCCTGGTGCCGAGCTTGTCCTTGAGCCGGTTGACCTCGATGTTGCGAAGCCGGCCGTTGTCATCGCGCAGCTCGACGAGGAACAGCGCGAGGCCGCGCGAACCGTCGGGGTTGCCCTCGGGCCGCGCCAGCGTCAGCGCCATCTGCGAGGTCGTCGCCGACGTGAACCACTTCGTGCCGTAGAGCCGCCACTGATCGCCGTCGAGCCGGGCAACCGTCTCCGATTGCGAGACATCCGACCCACCGGTGCGCTCGGTCATCCACTGCCCGCTCGTCCACATCGCGGCCGGGTCGCGCGACACCAGCTTGGGGACATAGCGCTCGATCAGCGCGTTGTTGCCCGAGGCGAGCAGCGTGCGCGCGGCACCGTCGGTCATCGCCAGCGGGCACGAGTAGACATCGAGCGACGGCGCGAGCACGTGCACGATCGCGAACTGGTGCGTGCGCG
>JAEYYY010000649.1 GCA_023430775.1 Pseudomonadota bacterium | reverse complement strand
GGTCAAGGCCGAGCCCGAAGTGAAGGCCGAGCCCGAAGTGAAGCCCGAGCCGAAGCCGGAGCCGGTGGTGGTCAAGAAGGCCGCCCCCGCCCCGAAGCCGGTCGTCGTCAAGAAGGCCGCCCCGGCGGTGAAGAAGGAGACCCCGAAGCCCGCTGCCAAGCCGGCTCCGTCGTCCAAGGTCGTCGACCCGTTCGCCGACCCGGCCCCGGCCGCGAAGAAGCCGGCCGCCGCGCCCGCCGCGAAGAAGCCCGCCGTCGTCGACCCGTTCTGAGTCGAGACAGCTCCGGCCCAATCGCCCGCCCCGCCTCCCCGGCGGCGCGGGCGGTTTCGTTTTCGGCCGTTTCGCGTCCGAGCCCCGGACGGACCTCGGGAGAATTCGGGTTCAACCAGGCCGGGTCGCGCATGCTGGCTCACCATCGGGGCACGACGCCGCGCATCACGGAAGACCTCAGTTTTCCGACGAGGATCACACTCCAGATCATCGTTGCATCGCGATGACCGCTGCGATAAGTACCGACCGCGGCGTGGGGTTTCCCTGCGTCGTGCTGGAGGACACGTGAAGCGTTCCATCACCATTCTCGTTCTCGCGCTCGCATCGTTTGCGATCGCGACCTCGTCGACGTCGTCGACTGCATACGCAGACGACAAGCCGCCCACAGCCGCGGAGCTCGAGAAGGCGAAGAAGGCCTTCCTCGAGGGCAAGAAGCTGCACGAGGCAGGCAAGCTCGAGGATGCGATCGAGAAGTACAAGGAGAGCTACCGGCTCTCGAAGAAGCCGGCGCTGCTCTACAACGTGGCGATCGCGATGGAAGAGGCGGGGATGGATGACCTCGCTCTGATGCAGTTCCGCAAGTACCTCAAGGAGGCGCCGGCCGACGACGCGCAGCGCCCGACTGCCGAGGAGCGCGTCAAGGCGATCGAGAAGAAGCTCGGTCTCGGCACCAGCAGCGGCACGCCCACCACCACGAACCCCGACAAGCCGGAGCCGAAGGGACCGGTCACGATCAAGCCCGCCGGCACGTACGGCGAGGCCGACTTCCAGCACCAGGTCGTCGATACGGCGCCTCCGGGCAAGCCGCTCGACGTCACCGCGTTCGTCCCCGAGGATTCGGGCTTCCAGGTCACGCTCTATTACCGCACCGCCGGCGAGGGCAAGTTCCACAGCAAGCAGATGAAGTGGCGCTACAAGGAGCTGGTCGCGCGCATCCCGGCGCCGAAGATGATCGGCAGCGCCGTCCAGTACTACATCGACGTCAAGGATCAGGCCGGCAACCCGATCGCGAAGTCCGGCAAGTCGACGAGCCCGAACCAGGTGCTGCTCGAGGCCGGCGCGACGGCGCGCTTCTATCCCGACATGAGCGACGACGGCGAGGCGAAGACCACGCCGCAGGATGTCGTCAACTCGGACGTCGACGATGATCCGCTGAACCGCGGCAAGAAGCCGAAGCCGGAGGATCCGATCGCGCAGCAGCCCACCGGTCCGGTCACGCCGGGCACCGGCATGATGGATGTCGGCTCGTCGAAGTTCTCGAAGGCGAAGTGGACCACCACGATCGCCGGCGGCGCCCTGCTCGGCTTCGCGGCGCTGTCATTCGTCCAGGCCAGCAAGTACGCCAGCGCGCTCGAGGAAGACAGCGCGCAGTGCGGCGCTCCGCCGTGCCGCGCGTTCACCACCGCCACCGATAGCTACGCGAAGGATGTCGAGGCCACCGGCAAGCGCTGGAACACGTTCTTCAAGGTCGGCCTCGGCGTCGGCATCGGCATGACCGCGGTCGCCGGTTACTTCTGGTACAAGGAAATGAAGGCCAAGAAGCGCGGCGAGGTGAAGGTCTCGTCGAGCGGGAAGGCTCCCGAAGCGAGCACGTGGATCGTCGTTCCGGCGGTTGGCGAGCACACGGCCGGCGCTGCTGCCGCACTGCGGTTCTAGGAGATGGTGATGAAGGCTTATCTGTTCTCATTGATCTCTGCCGCTGCGCTCGCTGCGTGTAGCCCGTACGATCCGGACCTCGGTACCGCGCCGTATCTGTGCAGCGTCGATCAGCCGCTCTGCCCCGAGGGCTACACCTGCCAGTCGACGGGTCAGGCCGCGCCGAAGGACATGGCGTGTCTCCCCGAGGGTGGCGGCGAGCTGCCGGATGGCGGCCCGTCGGGCTTCCAGTGCCTCGAGGATACGTTCGGTCAGAACGACAACATCCAGGGCGCGTTCCAGACGCCGGTCGCCGGTCAGAACCAGATGTTCGCCGCGCTGACCTCGCTGTGCCCCGAGGCCGACAAGGACCACTACGCGATCACGATCGCGTCGCCCACCACGCTCCAGGTCTCGACGACCTGGGAGTCGGGGATGCCCATCAACGTGCAGATCCTCAACGCGGGTGGCACCTCGATCGGTAACGGCGGCGCGCGCGCGAACGCGGTCAACCAGAACTGCGTCTGCCTGAAGGACCTCCCGCAGGCCACGTACTACGCGGCCGTGTCGGCAGGCGCGCAGGTCAAGAACAACTACCGCGTCGAGATCAAGGTGATCTCGACGGCGGAGTGCACGGCGCCCCCGGCCTGCAACCCGGTCGAGTAGCTCGGGCGATCACCGGAAGCGCGACGCCCAGCGGCGGGCTTCCGCCACCAGCTCGTTGTCGTTGCCGGCAACCTGCGCGAGGCGCATCGCGCTCGCATGGCCGCCGATCCGATCGGCGCGGTCCCAGCACGCCCGCAACTCCAGCCGCAACAGAGCGATCTCCTTGGCCTCCGCGTAGCTCATCGGAACCTCCCTGGGCGCAGCGTCAGGCCCGGCTGGTCCTGGTGCGCCGTCTTCCGTCACCTTCACGGCGCTTCTCATGGCGGGCAAGTTTTCTGACGGCAGTCGCGACGACATATTTCAGGACCCCGGCCGTACAGCTTGGTGGCCGGGGACGTCTTGCTAGTCTGTCGCGTCGTTTGACGGATGCCTAGTGACGGCGGTACGCTAGCCGAACCCGTCGTTTTTCTTGGGGAGACGGGGTTTTGTTAGCCGCTTGCGAGGCTAGAAATCAGCCCGGAGTACCAATGAGCCGCATCGGAGAGCTGCTGGTCCGCGAGAAAGTGCTCTCGTTGCAGCAGCTGCAACAGGCACAGGATGAAGCCAAGCGTACGGGCAAGCGGCTCGGCGCGACGCTATCGCGTTTAGGTTACGTCGATGACCAGAAGCTGACGCAGTTCGTCGCCAAGCAGTACAGCCTGCCGTCGATCAACCTCGGCGAGATCGACATCGACGCGGCGGTCCTCAAGCTGGTGCCGCGCGACATCTGCGAGAAGCATCAGGTCATCCCGGTTCGCCGCAATGGCCCGACGCTGGTCGTCGCGATGGCCGACCCGTCGAACATCTACGCGATCGACGAGCTCAAGTTCCTCACCCAGTACAACATCGAGCCCGTCGTCAGCAGCGAGGGCGCGCTCGAGGCCGCGCTGTCTCGCTACTACGACAAGGGCCCCGATCTCGACCAGATGATGGGCGAGCTCGGCGACATCGATAACGTCGACTTCGCCGCTACCGGCGACGACGCGATCAACATCGTCGACCTCGAGAACCAGGCCGGCGAGGCACCGGTCGTCAAGCTGTGCAACGCGATCATGTTGTCGGCGATCAAGAAGAAGGCGTCCGGCATCCACGTCGAGCCGTACGAGAAGAGCTTCCGCGTGCGGTTCCGCATCGACGGCATCCTCCAGGAGGAGATGCGGCCGCCGATCAAGCTGCGCAACGCGATCACGTCGCGCCTCAAGATCATGGCGTCGCTCGATATCGCCGAGCGCCGGCTGCCGCAGGACGGTCGCATCAAGCTGAAGATCGGCACCAACAAGGAGATGGACTTCCGCGTCTCGGTGCTGCCGACGCTGTACGGCGAGAAGATCGTCATGCGTCTCCTCGACAAGTCGACGCTGCAGCTCGACATGACGAAGCTCGGCTTCGATCCTGCGCCGCTCGGCTACTTCAAGACGGCGATCTCGAAGCCGTACGGCATGGTGCTGGTCACCGGGCCCACCGGTTCCGGCAAGACCACCACGCTGTACTCGGCGCTGTCCGAGCTCAACACCACCGATCGCAACATCTCCACCGCGGAGGATCCAGTCGAGTTCAACCTGCACGGCATCAACCAGGTGCAGATGCACGAGGACATCGGCCTCAACTTCGCGACCGCCCTGCGCGCGTTCCTGCGGCAGGACCCGAACATCATCATGGTCGGCGAGATTCGTGACTTCGAGACCGCCGAGATCGGCGTCAAGGCCGCGCTCACCGGCCACCTCGTGCTGTCGACGCTTCACACCAACGACGCCCCGTCGACGGTGTCTCGTCTCCTCAACATGGGCATCGAGCCGTTCCTGGTGACGGCGTCGGTGAACCTCGTGCTCGCCCAGCGCCTGTCGCGCCGGATCTGCGCCGACTGCAAGATCCCCGACGAGAAGCACCCCGAGGCACTCGCGAAGATGGGCTTCACCGAGGAGCAGATTCGCAAGGCCACGATCATGAAGGGCCGCGGTTGCAACACCTGCAACAGCACCGGCTACAAGGGCCGCGTCGCGCTCTACGAAGTGATGCCGTTTACCGATCCACTTAAAGAGCTCGTCCTCCAGGGCGCGTCCGCCGCCGAGCTCAAGACCGAGATGATCCGCGGCGGCGTCCAGAGTTTGCGCATGGCTGGAATCCAGAAGATCCTAGAAGGCGTGACCACGCCCGAAGAGGTCCTGCGCACCACGGTGGAAGACTAGTGGCGCAAAACCTCAGCCTCCCGACGCTGCTCAAGGCGATGACCGACAAGGGGGCGTCGGATCTCCACGTCACCGTTGGCTCGCCGCCGCGTCTTCGCATCGACGGCGACCTGGTCAAGCTCCAGACCGAAGCGCTGACCGCGACCGAGACCAAGACGCTCTGCTACTCGGTGATGAACGACGCGCAGAAGCTGCGGTTCGAGGAAGACCTCGAGCTCGACTTCTCGTTCGGCATCCGCGGCATGGCGCGCTTCCGCGCCAACGTCTACATGCAGCAGGCGTGCGTCGCCGGCGCGTTCCGCGTCGTCCCGTACAACGTGATTCCCCTGCCCGACCTCGGCCTGCCGCCGGTGGTCACCGAGCTCACCGAGAAGCCGCGCGGGCTCGTGCTCGTCACCGGCCCGACGGGCTCCGGCAAGTCGACGACGCTGGCGTCGATGATCGATCGCATCAACTCGACGCTGAAGGGTCACATCGTCACCGTCGAGGATCCGATCGAGTTCCAGCACGCGCACAAGCAGTGCCTCGTCAACCAGCGCGAGATCGGGCGCGACTCGGCGAGCTTCAAGCGCGCGCTCAAGTACATCCTGCGCCAGGATCCCGACGTCGTGCTGATCGGCGAGATGCGCGACCTCGAGACCGTCGAGGCGGCGCTGACCATCGCCGAGACCGGTCACCTCGCGTTCGCGACGCTGCACACCAACAGCGCGATCCAGTCGATCAACCGCATCATCGACGTGTTTCCGTCGCACCAGCAATCGCAGGTGCGCGCGGTGCTGTCGTTCGTGCTCGAGGGCGTGATCACGCAGAACCTGGTGCCGCGCGCGTCGGGCGCCGGCCGCGTGCTGTGCTCCGAGGTGATGATCCCGAACGCCGCGATCCGCAATCTGATCCGCGAGGACAAGCTCCATCAGGTCTACTCGCAGATGCAGATCGGCCAGAGCAAGTTCGGCATGCAGACGATGAACCAGTCGCTGTGTGACCTCTACATGAAGAAGATCATCACGCTCGAGGATTGCCTCGCGCGCTCGAGCGAGCTCGACGAGCTCAAGCAAATGATTCTCGCCGCCGGCGGTTCGCTCGGAAGCCACGCGGCACCGCCGAACCTGCGGTCGCGATAGCCGCCGAACAACGAGGGGACCACCATGGCCAAATTCCAATGGGAAGCGACGACGCGCACCGGCGAGAGGAAGCGCGGCACCATGGAGGCAGAGACCGCCGATGCCGTCGAGCGGCGGCTCGGTGGTGATGGTCTCGTCGTCACCCGCGTGAAGAAGGAGCCCAAGCAGATCCAGATCGTGATCGGCTCGGGCGTGTCCGCGAAGGACCTCCAGGTCTTCACGCGCCAGCTGGCGACGATGATCGATGCCGGTCTGCCGATCGTGCAGTGCCTCGACATCCTCGCCGGTCAGACCCCGAACAAGATCTTTCAAGGGATCCTCTATCAGGTGAAGAGCGCCGTCGAATCCGGCGCCACGTTCTCCGAGGCGCTCAAGCGCCACCCGAAGGTGTTCGACGAGCTCTATGTCAACCTCGTCGCCGCCGGTGAGGCCGGCGGTATCCTCGACACGATCTTGAACCGCCTCGCGATCTACATCGAGAAGGCGGTGAAGCTGAAGGCCCAGATCAAGAGCGCGATGTTCTATCCCGTCGCGATCCTCGTCGTCGCGATCGGCGTCATCTGCATCATGATGATCAAGGTCATCCCGACCTTCAAGGACATGTACAAGCAGATGGGTCCGAAGGCGAAGCTGCCTGGCGCGACCGAGTTCGTGATGAACCTGTCCAACGGGTTCGTGCGCAACTGGTACTTCATCATCGGCGGCATGGTCGGGTTCGTGGTGCTGCTGATCATGATGCGGCGCACCGTGAAGGGCCGAGAGCTCTTCGATCGCATGCTGCTGCGACTGCCGGTGATCGGCCCGACGCTACGCAAGATCGTGGTCGCTCGCTTCACCCGCACGCTCGGTACGCTGCTGTCCTCCGGCGTGCCGATCCTCGACGCCCTCGACATCTGCGCGAAGACCGCCGGCAACGTCGTCGTCCAGGCGGGCATCCTGCGCGCGCGCGACAAGATCAGCGAAGGTCACGACATGGCCGGTCCGCTGGCGGAATCGAAGGTGTTCCCCTCGATGGTCGTCCAGATGATCGGCGTCGGCGAACAGACCGGCGCCATGGATCAGATGCTTCAGAAGATCGCCGACTTCTACGAAGAAGAAGTCGATGCTGCCGTCGCCGCCATGACCTCGCTGATCGAACCGATCATGATGGCGTTCCTCGGCATCGTCGTCGGTGGCCTGATCGTCGCGATGTACCTGCCGATCTTCAAGTTGGCGGGTAACATCGGGCAGTGAGCGGGTTTCTGGCGCGCCGCGCGCCGCCGCAGTCGATCGCGGTTCCGGTCGTCCGTAGCGATCCCAGTACGCCGACGCCCGGCGAGTCGCTGGTCGGGCAGCCGGCCGTCGCGCCGAGCGAATCGGGACGCCGCGTCGCGCGCATGCTGCTGCTGCGCACGATCGTGGTGTCGATCGTCCTCGGTCTGTCGATGTGGCTCCTCGGCGGTGGCGAGCAACCGTCGCGCGGCGCGATGTGGCTGCAGTCCGGCATCATCGCGTTCACCTACCTCTCGTCGATCGTGTTCGGCGTCCTGCTGCGCATCGGCGTGCCGCCGCGCAAGGTCGCGCGGCCGATGCACGCGGTCGATCTGGTGGTCACCTCGGTGTACGTCTACATCACCGGCGGCGCCGAGAGCCCGTACACGTTCCTCTACGCGCTGTCGATCGTGTCTGCCGGCGCGCTGTCCTATCGCCGCGGTGCCGTCACGGTCACGGTCGCCACCATCGTCTCGGTCACCACCGTCGCGCTGCTCGCGTGGGTCCGCGCGTTCGAGTGGCTCCCGATGGCCGGCCGGCTCGTCCCGTGGGAACAGTCGGCCGGCGATCTCGCGCGCACGCTCGGCATCCAGCTCGCCGCGCTCACCGGCGTCGGCGCGCTCTCCTTCATCTTCGGCGATCAGCTACAGCGCGGCGTCGAGACGCTCGCCACCACGCGCAAGGCCGCGGCCGAGATGCTCACGCTCCACCAGAACATCGTGCGCTCGCTGGCCTCCGGCCTGATCACCACCGCGCCCGACGGCACGGTGCTGACCGCCAACGAGGCCGCGTGCGACATCCTCGGCAAGCCCGCCTCCGAGCTGACGAACCGCTCGCTCGACAGCGCGATGCCCGGCCTGCTCGCGATGATCGCCCAGCGCGAGCTGCGGCGCGCCGATCTGGCGGTCGGCGATCTCGTCCTCGGCGTCACCGTGTCACCGCTGCGCGACCTCGACGATCGCGTGATCGGTCGCGTCGTCAACTTCACCGATCTCACCGAGCTGCGCCGCCTCGAGAGTCACATCCAGCGCGCCGAACGGCTGGCCACCGTGGGCGAGCTCGCGGCGGGTGTCGCGCACGAGATCCGCAATCCGCTGGCCTCGATCTCGGGCTCGATCGAGCTGCTGCAGGCCGCCCCGCAGGTCTCCGAGGACGACCGCACGCTGATGACCATCGTCCACCGCGAGATCCAGCGGCTCAACGTGCTGATCGGCGACCTGCTCGATTACGCGAACCCGCGGCCCAGCCAGCCGGTCGAGCTCGATCTCGGGATCATGGTGAAGGAGACCGTGCAGGTCGCGCGCGCCGACCACACCTTCTCCGCGGTCGAGCTCACCTGCGAGACGCCGGCCGATGCGCTGAAGATCACCGCCGACCCCGCGAAGCTCCGCCAGGTGCTGTGGAACCTGCTGCGCAACGCGAGCGATGCCGCCGCGGCGGGCGGCAAGCACGTGCGGGTCGAGGCCCGCGCCACCGACGACGGCGCCACCATCGCGGTCACCGACGACGGAGCCGGCATTCCCAAGGACAAGCTCGCCCGGATCTTCGATCCGTTCTTCACCACCAAGCAGAAGGGCACGGGCCTCGGCCTCGCCACCTGCCACGCGATCATCACCGAGCACGGTGGCCGGATCGATGTCGAGAGCGAGCCGGGCAAGGGCACCACGATGACCGTCCGGCTGCGCAAGACCAAGCCCGCCTGATCGAGGCGCGGCGGTGCTAGGCTGGTCGCGTGAATTGCCCGATCTGTGCCCAGGCCCTCGAAGGTGGCGAGCTGGTGATGGTCTGCAACCATTGCCACAAGGCCCTCGGTGGCGGCCTGTCGGTCAACGCGACGGGTGAGTTCCGCATCCCGACGCCCGCCGAGCTCGAGGCCCACGCCGACGACCCCCACGGTCAAGCGGGCGGGCCAGGGCTCGGCGAGCGCGTCAGCGCGGTCAACGTCTGCTCGTGGTGCGGCAAGCTCGAGCACCAGGTCAAGAAGCTCCTCGGTCGCAACAACGTCGCGCTCTGCGACGAGTGCGTCGCGCTCTGCGTCGACATCCTCGATGCCGAGCTCGGGACGTGGCGCTGATCGATCGGATCGAGCCATCCCGGCTCGCCGACTTCGTCGCGCGCGAGACGCCGTGCGTGGTCGAAGGCGGTGCACGCAGCTGGCGCGCGATGCAGTGGTCGCCCGGCTCTCTGAACGAGCGCATCGGTGACCTCGCGATCCGCTGCAAGCTGTCGCGCTCGCACGTCCACCCGGACTTCAGCGCAGGGTCCCTGAAGGAGATGTTCGCGACGGAAGCGACCACCTTCCGCGCGCTGTTCGCCTCGTTCGCCGGTCCCGAGCCCGCGCGGCGCCTGTTCACCGGCGACGAGCAATTCCTGCTGCGCGTGCGCGAGGGCATCACCACCGTGCACGAGCCGCTTCGCCCCCTGCTCGACGACGTCGCCATCCCGGAAGTCGCGCGCGAACGCCTCTACACGATCTGGGCGTGGTTCTCCGGTCGGGGCGTCCATACCGGCCTCCACTACGACAACAACGGCTGCCACAACCTCAACGCGCAGCTCGCCGGCCGCAAGCGCTGCGTCCTGTTCCCACCCTCCGCCCTCGACCGCATGGGCCTGTTCCCGATCGGCGGCGCCAACCCCGCTGTCAACTGCAGCTCGCTCTCCGCCATCCCTGCCGGTGGGCTCGAGGCCACGCTCGAGCACGGCGACCTGCTGTTCATCCCGGCCTGGTGGTTCCACGCGTTCTGGCACCTCGGCTCCTTCAACGCGAACGTCAACTTCTGGTGGAAGCCCGATTCCCCGACGGAAAATCCCGTCTCGCGACGCCAGGAAGAGATCGATGGACGAGGACGTCCTTAGCCCGATCGATCTGCGCGACCCGGCCACCGCTCGCCAGTGGGCGGATGAAGCCGATCGCAAGCGGCCCTGGCGCGCCCACATCCGCAGCGTCATCGCCGACCAGCTGATCGCCGCTGGTGCGAAGCGCGTCCTCGAGCTCGGCTCCGGTCCCGGCCAGCTCGCAGAGGCGATCCTGGCGCGTCTGGCGATCGACTACACGCTGTTCGACTTCTCGCCGCCGATGCACGAGCTGGCACGCCAACGCGTGGGCGATCGAGCGACCTTCGTGCTCGGGGACTACAAGCAGCCCGGCTGGTCGCGCGACCTCGGCACGTTCGACGCGGTCGTGACCATGCAAGCCGTCCACGAGCTGCGGCACAAGCGCCACGCGGTCACGCTGTACCGCGAGGCCGCCGCGATCTCGCCGCTCCTGGTGGTCTGCGATCACGAGCCGGCGTGGCAATCGACGAAGACCCGCTTCACCGAGGCCCAGGTGCGTGCGCTCTCGGCCACCGTCGACGAGCAGCACGCGGCGATGCGAGCGGCAGGCTTCAGTCCGACCACGGTGCTCGACATCGAGCAGATGTACGTGGTCACCGGCACCCGAGCGCAAACGTGATCGATGGGTGACGCACGCGCTGGTTGATTCGACGCTCGCGTCACCCAGCCCACTGCGTCGTCTCGTGATTTCCGGCGCTTTCAAAGTCGCCGCACACGCGGGCGTTCGGATGGCGCCACCCGCCGCCGTTCCCATACCGCATACACGTCACAGCGCGAGCTTGCCCGAACAACCTGACCCAGTTGCTCCCTCGCGCGACTCCCGGTTTGTCCGGTCATCGGACGCGCCAACTTGATCAACTTGCGTCTGACCCTTGCTCGCTCGCTGTGACTCCCGGTTTGTCCGGACATCGGACGCGCCAACTTGATCAACTTGCGTCTGACCCTTGCCCCCTGGATGCACGTCCGGATGGAAGTTCGCGAGGAGCGCGGCTTGCTCGGCTGCCAGCACGCGCCGATGCTCCGCTCATGACCGACTCCAATCGCGGCCGTTTCGTCTGGTACGAGCACCTCACCACGGATCCGAAAGCAGCCATCGAGTTCTATACGAAGGTGGCCGGCTGGACGACGCAGAAGTTCGAGCACGGCGATTACACGATGTTCGTCGGCTCGCAGGGGCCGCTGGGCGGCGTGACGATGCTGCCCGAGTCTGCCAAGAAGATGGGAGCCGGCCCGTTCTGGCAAGCGAACGTGGAGGTGCCCGACGTCGACGAGACGATAGCGCAGGTGAAGAAGCTCGGAGGCCAGATCTATGTCACCGAGGATGTGCCGACGGTCGGCCGCTTGGCGGTGATCGCCGATCCGCAGGGCGCCGTGATCTCGGTGTTCACGCCCGCGACGGCGATGCAGTCACACGACATCACCAGGCACGGAGAGTTCTCGTGGCACGAGCTGTACACCAGCGATCACAAGGCGGCCTTCGAGTTCTATCGAGCGATCGCGGGCTGGGACCAGCTCGGCTCGTTCGACATGGGGCCCGAGATGGGCGAGTACCTGCTGTGGGGACGCGGCGGCAAGCAGCTCGGCGGCATGATGACCAAGCCGAAGGGGATGAAGACGCCGGATGGCCGCGAGGTGCCCAACGCGTGGCTGTTCTACATCACCGTGACGGACTTCGAGGCGGCACTCGCGCGCGCGAAGGAGGCCGGCGCGACCGTGCTGAACGGGCCGATGCCGGTGCCGGGCGGCCAGCAGATCGTGCAGCTGATGGATCCGCTGGGCGGGGCGTTCGCGCTCGTCACGCCTCCGGCCGGTTGATCACGCGGTGACGCCGACACCGAATTATCCGCGCGTTCGCGCGCTAGCTAGCTAGCTAGGTGGCTTGTGCTCGTGGAGCTCGATCACGTTGCGATCGGGATCGCGGATGAAGATGCCCCGCGCACCGGGGAAGAACTCGATCGGCCCACCGGAGAGTGGAATGCCCGCGGCGGCGAGCGCGCGCTGGGCCTCGTCGAGATCGGGCGTGAGCAGCGCGATGTGGGTCATGCCGGCGTGCTTCTCGGGCACGTCCATCAGGATGTTCGGGGCGGACGCCGCCGGCGCGTTGAGGACCAGGTTGATCTCGACGCCACACGGGTGGTCGAGGATGGCGACGGGCTCGGGGCCCATCGGGCCGGCGGTCTTCTTGAAGCCGAGCACCTCGTAGAACTTCACCGAGCGCTCGAGATCGTGCACGCGGATCCCGAGGTGCGCCCAGCCGGTGATCGAGACGGTCATATGGGGCGCAGCTTAGCCGGCGATCAGTACGGACGCTCGCCGATGAAGTTGCCGCCGGGGCCGTACTCGCAGGAGACGATGAACTGGCCACCGCAGTTCTTGACCGCGCAGCCGAGGTCGGTGGAGTCGCGCCACACGATCTGCGTGTAGTGGCCGCAGACGCCGTTGCAGGAGTTGGTGTTGTAGTCGTAGTCGGCCTTCTCGGAGGCCCACGCATCCGTGACCTGCTGGCCGGTGGGTGGGCCGCCACCGCCGGAGGCGAACAGGTTCTCGCCGATGTACTGGAAGCCGGCGACGTTCATCCGCTGGCTCGACGACGAGTGCTCGAACTGACAGTCGGCGATGAAGCCGGTCGCGAGATCGGCGAGCGCCGAGCTCCACGTCATCCCGGCGACCCCGACCTCGGCGCGGACCTCGTTGTGGGCGGCGGTGATGCCGGCGAGCTCGGCGGGCTCGCCCGCGCCCGGGTCGTCGTCGTCGCCGCCCGGGGTGCTCGGATCGGTTCCACAGGCCGCGAGCACGACGGCCAGATAGCAGCAGCGTCCCATCAGACAAGCTTACAGGTTTCCGGGATTCCGAGGTCGGTCTACGTTTGACCCGTGCGGATCGTGGTCATGGGCAACTCCGGTGCGGGCAAGTCGACGTTCGCGAAGCGACTGGTGATCGACCACGGTCTCGCGCATCTCGACCTCGATACCCTCGCGTGGTTGCCGACGACGCCGCCCCAGCGTGCGCCGATCGCGGACTCGGTGGCGAAGCTCGACGCCTTCACGGCGGCGCACGATCGCTGGGTGATCGAGGGCTGCTATGCCGATCTGCTCGAGCACGCGACGCGGGCATGTACCGAGCTGGTGTTCCTGAACCCGGGCGTCGAGGTCTGCATCGCGCATTGTCGGGCGCGGCCATGGGAACCGCACAAGTACGAGAGCAAGGAGGCGCAGGACAGAAACCTCGCGATGCTGATCGACTGGGTGCGCGCCTACGAGACGCGAACCGACGAATTCTCGCTGCGCGCCCATCGCGCGCTGTTCGAGAGATTTCCGGGCGCGAAGCGAGAGCTGACCACGCCCGCCTGAATTTCCTGGTCGGCAACGAGCCCGGGTTGGCTATGCTCGCCCGGTGGCGGTGCGTCATGTCGGAAGCTTGATCAGCTGGCTCGCGGGATGTGCGGCCGCGACGATCCTGCTCGGCGTGATGTTCGGCAAGGGCGGCGTGGTGACGGGCTCGACGCTCGCGGTGGTCGCGACGCTGTGGCTCGTCCTGTGGTTGCCGCGCGCCGCGCATCGAGCATTCGAGACCGCGCGCTACAAGGTGGCCTTGCGGAGGTATCGGTTGATCCGCCTGCTGGCGTTCACGAGGGCTCGAGCGCGTGCGGCGGAGCTGTCGATCGCCGCGGCGCACCTGGCGGCTGGCCGGTACGAGCAAGCAGAGCGCTTGCTGGCCGCGATCGATCCGAGCGCGCTCGATAACGCCGAGCACGCGGTGTGGCTCAATAACCGGGCGTGTGCCGCGCTCGATGCCGGGCGCGATCCGCACGTCGCGCTCGCCGATGCGGAACGCGCGGTGGGGTTGCGGCCCGACGTGCCGGGCATCCTGCACACGCGCGCACGCGCGCTGATCGCGGTGGGCCGCCTCGACGATGCGATCGGCGTGCTCGAGGCGATGCGCGCCGGTGGCGAGCTGCCGCTGCGGCTCGAGGCGGAGCGCTGTCGCGAGCTCGCAGCCGCGTGGGAGCGCAAGGGCCAGCGAGATTATGCGGATGACTATCGCGATCGCGCGCGGCTCGTCACGGTAGCTTGATCACCGGACCGAGGTTGCCGTCGCCGTCGGTGAGCCGCACGAAGATCTGCGTGGGCACGGTCTTGAACAGCTCGCCGACGCCGAAGCCATTTCCGATCTCGATCGAGCCGTTGCCGCTGCCGAGCGCGAACATCGTCGCCAGACCGGCAAGCGGCTTCGCGGCATCGGGCTTCTTCGTGTAGACGAGCAGGTACGCGTCCTCGAGCGATGCCTTGGTCGGCTTGACCTGGAGGCGAACGACCGGACCCGCCGGCGAGCACAGGCCTTCCTTCTCGTGCTGGGCGGAGACCCACTCGATGCCGTCCCACGCCGGCAGCGCGGAGGTGCCGGTGGTGATCGTGGTGTCGGCGAGCAGCTTGCCGTCGTGCGTGATCTGGATGCGCGCACCGTCGGGCAGCGCTGCCTTGGGGCGCGCGAAGCGACCGACCGTCTCGATCGCGACTGGCGTGCCCTGACAGATCGTGTCCTTGATGCAGCTCGCCTTGACCTGGGTGACCTGGATCGGCTTCTTGGTCTGCCACAGCGCGATCCACGGCCGGTGCCCGCCCGGCTTGCCGGAGGCGGGCTTGAACACGTGCGCGCTCGGCGCCATCGAGATGCTGCAGGCATCGGCCTCGGAGGGAATGGCGAGCGCGAGAGCAGCGGCGAGCAAGACGATGCGCATGGAAGAGATGTAACGCATGACCGCCCCGGGTTGATTCACCTCGCGTCGATCCTGCGAGGTCGAGCCGTCAGGGCTGCAGCGTGATCACCGGGCCGAGGTTGCCCTCACCGTCGGCGAGCCGCACGAACACCTGCTTCGGCACGAAGTCGAAAATCTGGAGCCCGCCCATGAAGTTGCCCATCACGATCTCGCCATTGCCCTGGCCGAGGACGAACAGGCCGGCGAGGCCCTCGAGCGGCTTCGCGGCGAGCGGCCTGGTCCGGTAGACCAGGAGGTACGCATCGTCGAGCGCGGCCTTCGTCGGCTTGACCTTCAGACGGACCACCACGCCGGGAAGCGAGCACAGCCCCGCGGGCTCGTGCTTGGCCGACACCAGCGCGATGCCGTTCCCCGCGGGCAACGCGGTCTTGCCGACCCGCACCGTGGTGTCGGCGAGCAGCTTGCCGTCGTGCGTGATCTGGAACCGCGCTCCGTCGCGCAGCGCCACCTTCGGACGCATGTACCGCCCGACGTGCTCGACGGCGATCGGCGTGCCCTTGCAGATCGTGTCCTTCGCGCAGCTCGCGGCAACCTCGGTCACCTGCACGGGCTCGGTGACCTGCCACAGCGAGATCAACGGTCGATGACCGGACTTGCCCGACATGGGAGTGAACACGGCGGCGTACGGATCCTTCGTGATGCTGCACGCGTCGGCGGGGCGAGGCGCGGCGAGCGCCAGGACAAGGAGCGCGACGCGCATCGCCGGTGTCATGACACGCGAGCCGTCGAGAGTCACGGCGCGCTCCAGTCGGCAGCCTTGCAGTGCGGACAGCGCTTCGCCATCCGGCGGTACGGTGCGCGCCGAAACCCGCGGTCGCAGCGCCGGCAGTGAAACTGGAGGGGCACGTACTTGAGGGCGAAGAAGGAGAAGATCGCCATCAGGCTGAACGTCACCGCGATCGTCAGGATGACGACGTTGCGCGGCGTCCAGAAGCCCTCGTCCACGGCCTCTCAACCCGGCGTCGCCGGGCGATCCTTCCGTAGCCGCCGGCACTTCGCGCAGGGCACCTGATCGCCCGTTCCCGTCGCGATATCGCCGACGTCGGCGCGGTGCGCGGCCTCGGGATCCCGCGGATTGCAGAGCACCTGGCCATCCTCGTCGAGGGCATGCACGTCACGTTTCCGGGGGTCGCGGTCCACCTGGATATGCTAAGTCATCCCGCGCCATGACGGACCGCTTGGTCACCCTCGGCACCAGGACCGCCGCCCCCGTGCGCCCGGTGGTCGCCGCCGGTGCGCCGCGCGTCTACGTCGAGACCTACGGCTGCCAGATGAACGTCGCCGATAGCGACCTGATCGGTAGCGTGCTCGCCACCGCGGGGTACGGCACCACCGAGAAGGCCGACGAGGCCGATGTCATCGTCATCAACACCTGCGCCGTTCGCGAGAAGGCGGAGGAGCGCGTGGTCGCGCGGGCGTCGGAGCTCGGCGCGCTCAAGCGCAGGCGCCCCGGCGCGGTGCTCGCGATCGTCGGCTGCATGGCCGAGCACCTCAAGGAGAGGCTCGCCGAGCGCGCACCCGCGGTCGACGTGATCGCCGGGCCCGATTCGTATCGCCGGATGCCCGAGCTGTTGCGGGCGGCCCGTGCCGAGCACGATCATCCCCTCGTCGACATCAAGCTGGACAAGGAAGAGACCTACGAGGGGCTGTCCGGCACGATCGGCGGCGACGGCATCTCCGGGTTCGTGACGATCCAGCGCGGCTGCGACAAGTTCTGCACGTTCTGCGTGGTGCCGTTCACCCGCGGTCGCGAGCGCGGCGCTGCACCGCGCGAGATCCTGCGGCAGGTGCGCGAGCTGGTCGACGCCGGCTATCGCGAGGTCACGCTGCTCGGCCAGACCGTCAACTCGTACGTCTGGGAAGACGTCACGTTCGCGCAGCTGCTGCGCGCGGTCGCCAAGGTCGAGGGCCTCGAGCGCGTGCGCTTCACGTCGCCCTACCCCGTCGACTTCACGGCCGACGTGATCGCCGCGATCGCCGAGGAGCCGAAGGTCTGCAAGTACGTCCACCTGCCGGTGCAGTCGGGCTCGGATGTCGTGCTCGAGCGGATGCGGCGCGGCTACACCGTCGAGGACTACCGCCGGATCGTCCGCGATCTGCGCGCCGCGATGCCCGACATCGCGCTGTCGACCGACATCCTCACCGGCTTCTGCGGCGAGACCGACGAGGATCACCAGCAGACGCTGGCGCTGATGCGCGAGATCCGGTTCGACAGCGCCTTCATGTTCGCCTACAGCGAGCGCGATCTGACGTTCGCCGCGAAGAAGCTGCCGGACGACGTCGGCGAGGACGTCAAGAAGCGCCGCCTCCAGGAGATCGTCGCGCTGCAGGAGAAGATCTCCGTCGAGGTGTTCGCCGCCCAGATCGGCAAGCGCGAGCGCGTGCTGGTCACCGGCCCGAGCAAGCGCGACCCCGCGCAGCTGATCGGCCGCACCGATGGCTTCAAGACCGTGATCCTGCCGGCGGGTGTCGGCGCGATCGGCGAGCTGGTCGACGTCGAGATCAAGCGCGCGACGATGGCCACGCTGTTCGCGTAGCGATCGTCACCAGCGATGCTCGGCGAATGCCGTCGCCAGGACATTCGTCGGCGAGGTCGGGTCCTCGTTGACGGATGTCGGCATGACGGTCTCCTCCGTCGAATAGGCCAGCGCGAGCTGCGCTCCGATCTCGAGCCTTCCGAAATGCAGCGCTGCGCCGATGGCGGGCTCGATGACGAGACCGACACTCGAGAACGTCTTCTCGCCGCGCGGCTCGTACGGGCTGGACGCGTTGGGACGAAAGAACCGATTCGATGTCGCCCGTTCCCATTGCACGCCGGCAGCGAGCTGCCCGAACCAGGTCAGCCGCGCCCTCTCACCGCGAAGCCTCAGGCCTGCGAGCGCCCGCACCGCCAGCGCCCGAGGTTTCCTTGCCACGCGCAAGTCGTCGATGTCGACGTCCACCGTCGGTCCCACGATCCGTCGCAGGTCGACCGCGATCCGCGGCATCCACGAGTGATGGAGCGGGAAGCCGACGGCTGCGCCGGCGAGCAAGGAGGTCTCCTCACCGGTCGTGCGCGGATCGGTGGGTCGCCCGCCGCCGAGATAGATCGAGGTCGTCGGCGCTGCCGCGACATTCGAAGTGACCGCCAGCACCACGACCAGGACGCACTTGTTCATGCCGCGACATGCAGCAACCCGCATGCCGCGTGGAAGCTGGTGAATTGCGGCACGCGAACCCTCGCGAAACCGACACCAACGTCATAGCGCTTCGAGACTTCCGCTGTCATCGCGGTGTCATCGACATGACAGCGCGGATCGCTGGTCGCGTAGCTCGTGACTCGTCCTTGCCCTCCTCGGCGATCACACGCCGAGCACCTTGCGCAGCTTGAGCCCGGTGGTGACGAGCGGGATCAGCGCCTTCGCGACCATCGAGACCATCGCGCGCCCTCCCGCCTGCTCGACCTCGCGCTGGTAGATCACGAGCCGCAGGATCTCGGCCTGAGCGCCCGTGCGGGTGCGCAGTCGCTCGACGTCGGTCGCCAGATCGCCCGAGCTCTCGAGCGGCTCCGCCAGTGCGGCGAGCGTCGCGCTGCCGGCCGCGGTGAACCGGCTGGCGATCGCGCGCTTGAGCGTGCTGCGCAACACGCCGACGAACGCGAACGCGGCGACCAGGGTCAGCACGAATAGCAGCGACGTCGACAGCAGGTCGCTCATCTCCGACAGGAAGTCCGACACGGTCTCGATCTCGACGACCTCGCGCGGGATCAGCTCGCCGGTGAACGCGATGAAGCCGAGGTTACCGAGCGCGAAGATCAAGCTGACGGTCGTGGTGCGGCCGAACAGCGAGAACGCTCTGCGATAGCCTCCGGCCACCAGGACGTCGTCGAGCCGGTCGTTCAGCGTCGCCTTGCGCAGCGCGCGCGTCCACGCGACGAGGATCCAGATCTGGACCCACAGCAGGTAGCCGAACATCAGCCACTCGACGCACCACAGCCCGAGCATCATCAGATGCACGCCGCGGCCGAGCGCTTCCATGTCCCACATCTCGGGATCGTCGAACGGGATCAAGCCCGACTCGCCCGGTGTCAGGCCGAACCAGCTATCGCGGACGATGAAGAACGCGCAGGCGACGAGCGCACCGGCGCTCGCGTACGTGCCGAGGGCGCCCCGGCGAACGCCGCGCTGTGCCCGCTCGTCGAGGGCGAGCCCCTCGAGCGCGGGGTCGAGGTGGTTGGCCCACAGCGTGCCGACGACGCGCAGCGCGAGGCAGTGCAGCGGAAAGAACCACAGCTGACCGGTGACATCGGGTGTATCGAGATAGGCCTCGCGATCGTCGGTGACTCCATAGCCGACGCAGAACCACGCGATCGGGATCGCGATCGCACACGCGATCAAGCCGACCGGCGACCTCGGAAGTAGCGCATCGAGCCACCACTTTGAGCCACCGTAACGCAGCGACTCGAGCGTCCACGGGTTGGCCCTCTTCGTCATCGCAGCGCGAGCCGCTGGATGACGTCGGCCGCGACGCGCCGCGAGCCGAGCAACGCGACGTGCCCGAGGTCGTCGTACATGATGACCTCGGAGCTCGGGATCGCCGTCTGCCAGGCACCGGGCACCAGCGCGTCGGCGCGCGACCAGATCAGCGTCATCCGCGTGTGCTTGGGCTGCGCGGCGGTGGCGAGGCGATCGACCAGCTTGCTGCCGAGCACGAGCTCGCGCGTCGGGTGGCCGATGCCGAGCCGCGACACGTCGGTGCCAGCGTGCGGCGACCCGAGCGTGATCAGATTTCGCACGTACGGATCGCCGCCGGCGAGCGTCACGTAGTAGCGGCCGACCACGCCACCCATCGAGTGACCGACGATGTCGACCTCGGCGGCGCCGGTGGCCTCGCGAACCTCGTCGACGAACCAGCCGAGCTGGCGCGCACCCGCGGCGACGCGGCCGAGCGTCCAGTACTCGAAGCCGAAGATCGGGCCGAGCTCGGCGCGCGCGAGCCGGTACGCGAGCGGCAAGAAGTTCGCGCGATTCATCGCGTAGCCGTGCAGCAGGATGATCGGGCGCGGCCCCTTGTTGCCCGCGCCGGGCAGCCGCAGGAAGCCCGCCGGCCGGAGCGCCGACAGCGCCGCCGACATTCCCCACTCCGCGAGGGCGACGCGTGCCAGCGAGCCAACACCCTTGGGGTGTACCGGGCGTGCACCCAGATCTCGCTCCTTGCGGCGGCCTTGCACGGCGCGGAACGCGTGCGGCACCAGCGGGTACAGGCCGGTGAACATCATCGCCTGCGAGACGGCTGCGACGCCGCTGCGGAACAACAGATGACGGACGCGATGACGGCGCTGCATCAGATCAGTTCGGGCAAGTCGGCTTCGATCTCGCGGGCGACATCCTCGGGCACGCCGAGCAGGCCGCGCAGCTTGTCGAGGGTCATCCGCTCGCTGGCATGGAACACGTGATCGACGACCGCCATCCGGCACGCCGCGCGGTAGATGCCGCGCCGCGCATCCGCATCGAGGCTCGTCAGGTACGTCGCCGGCAGCTTGACCTCGCCTTCGAGCGTCTGCAGCGCCTCGGCGCGCTCCTCGCTCGACAGGTCCGCCGAGCGGATCAGCCGCCGCAGGCTCTCGGCCTCCGCCTCGGCCAGCAGCCCGTCCGCCCACGCGACGGCCGCCCACATCCGGATCACGCTGAGGATCTGCGACTCGGCCATGGCCCCATCCTACAACGCAACGTCGAGGCCGATCCGCTCGCGCAGCAGCTTGGCGAGCGTCGGCCGGAGCTCCTCGTTGGTCTTGCTGGCGCGCCAGGTCGTGGGCGTCACCGGGTCGAAGTGCCAGGCCGTCGAGACCGCGGCCATCCAGATCTGCCGCGCGGCGCGGTGGCTGTTGATCACCACCCGCGTGCCGTCCTTGAGGTCGAGCTTGAGCACGCCATCGCTCGACGACACCTCGCACTCGTCGGGGTCGACATCGGAGAGGGCATCCTCGAGGTGACCGAGCTCGTCGCGCGCGATCTTGTCGAACTCTGCGTCGTCCATGCCCACTCTCTACCGCATTCCTGGGTACGATGCCCCGTGGGCAAGAAACCGACCGACAGTGATGTCGAGCTCGGCGAACCGGTACAGCGTGATGGGCACGAGACGCTGCTGCCGTCGGTGCATCGCTCCGTGCTGATCAGCAAGAGCGTCGTCGGTGGGGTCCCCGTGACCGAGCTGCCGAGCTTGTTCGCGCCGGCGCGAGACTCGCAGCGCGACTCGTCGATCGAGATCGGTGGCAAGCGTGGTGCCCGTGGCGGTGACGTGATCGGTGGCCGCTACATCGTCGAGGGCCAGCTCGGCCGCGGCGGCATGGGGCGCGTGCTGCGCGTGCGTCACCAGGCGCTCGGCAAGGCGTTCGCGCTCAAGCTGATCAAGAGCGCGATCGCGACCAACCCGAAGATCCGCGAGATGTTCTATCGCGAGGCCCGCCTCGCCTCGGCCCTCACCCACGACAACATCTGCTCGATCGTCGACTTCGGTCAGGACGACAACTTCGGGCTGTTCATGGTCATGGAGCTGCTCGACGGCCAGACGGTCCACTCGAAGATCAAGCACACCGGCAAGCTGACCCCGAAGGTCGCGTGCGACGTGATGTGGCAGGTCGCCGACGCCGTGCGCTTCATCCACGGCAAGGCGATCATCCACGGCGACATCAAGAGCGAGAACATCTTCCTCGTTCGCACCACGCTGCAGCGCCGGCTGATCAAGCTGCTCGATTTCGGGCTCGCGCGCCCCGACCTCGGCCGCACCGAGGGGGTCGACGGCACGCCCGAGTACCTCGCGCCCGAGCGGATCGACGGCGCCGCCGCCAGCCAGGCCAGCGACATCTACGCGCTCGGCATCGTGCTGTTCGAGCTCCTCACCGGCCGGCTGCCGTTCACCGGCACGATGCAGCAGATCTTCGCGATGCACGGCACCGTCCCCGTGCCTGCCCCCTCGCAGCACACCGACGATCCGCTCGACGAGCGCGCCGATGCGCTGGTCGCGCGCGCCACCGCGAAGGATCCGGCGCACCGCCACCCCGACGTGCAATCGTTCATGTACGAGCTGCGCGCGTTGATGGGCATGCTCGGCATGGAGAATCGCTCGCGCCGCGCCCTCGCACCCGATGCCGCGCGAGAGCGGCGCGAGATCGATCACCGGATGAAGGCCGCCTCGGAGGTGTTCCACGCGGTGCCGCTCCCGATGGCCGCGTGCAATGCGACCGGCCACGTGCGCGCCGCCAACGCCGCGTTCTACGAGTTCCTCGGCGCGGCCGGCGATGCGGGCGGGCTCGAGCTGCGCGACTCGGCGCTTCCGGAGATCTATCCGTCGCTGTTCGACGATCTCGCGGCGTGTGTCGCGAGCCGGCGCACGATCAAGCGCGTGATCTATCTGCACGAGGGCGGCGATCGCATCGTCGAGGCCGCGGTCGTGCTGACTGCCGCGCCGAGCAGCGCCGAGGTCACCGCCGGTGAGGTCCACTTGTTCTTTCACCCGCTCGGGCTTGGCAAGCCGAAGTAGCGGTCAAGAATCGTTGCTACTCAAACGATTTCTTGTGACGGTCGAGCCGTATGGGGCAGCTGTACGACCGCCTCGACGACGAGCAGCGCGAGCTGCACGACTCGTCGCTGAGTGTCCTCCGCATGCTCGGCGTGGTCGTCGTGCTGGCGGTCGCGGTCTGGGGCGCGTGCTCGGCGCTGCGCTGGGTCGTGCACGAGGTCACCGAGCACGGACACGGCTGGCTCGACGGCCACGGCCCCGATCTGATCGCGATGCTCGGACTCGCCGGCTTGCTCGTGATCGGTGGCTTCGTCCGCGGCCTGGTGTTGCGGCTCGAGAGCTGGCGCGACGCCGCCGGTGACGGCATCCACGTCGCCCTCGAGAACTACCACGTCACCTACGTTCACGACGGCGACGATCCGGACCCGCGATACGAGCGCCCCGACTTCGCGCTCGCCGGCCGCAAGTCGGTGGCGACCGCGCTGACGCTCGGGACCGGCGGCTCGGGCGGGCTCGAAGCGCCCGTCGTGGTGGTCGGTGAAGCGTTCGGCGCCGGCGTGTCCCGCTTGCTCCGCGCCAGGCGCGAGGCCGAGCTGCGGACGTTCCAGCTCGCCGGCATCGCGGCGGCCGTCGGCACCCTGCTCGGGACTCCGTTCACCGCGGCGCTGTTCTCGATCGAGATCGCGTACGGCGATCGGATCATCTACCGCAAGTTCGCCTACGCGCTGCTCGCCGCGATGATCGCGTACGTCCTCAATCAGCGCGTGTTCGGCGCCGGGCCGCTGTTCGTCGCCCCGCCGCACAGCCACGCCTACTCGCTACCGGAGTACGGCGTCACCGTGCTCGTCGCGGTGGCCGTGTCGGCGCCGCTCGCGCTCGGTTTCGGCCTGCTCACCACCCACACCACGGCGCTGGTCGGCCGCGTCGGTGGTCCGTTGCGAGGTGCTGCAGGTGGTCTCGGGATCGCCGCCGTGACGCTGACGGCATGGCTCGCGGTCGGCGTCTCGCCGCGCGACCTGCTGGGCATGGGCGAGCACACGCTGGGTGCGCTGCTCGGCGGCGAGCATCCTTCGCTGCTGGTGCTGTCCGTGCTGCTGGTCGGCAAGATGCTGACCACCGGGTTCACGATCGGTTCGGGCGGCTCCGCCGGCATCCTGATCCCGTCGATGTTCCTCGGCGGCGTGTCCGGACGGCTCACCGCCGAGCTGCTCGTGATGTCGGGCGCGTTGCCCGCTGACACCGATCTGGCGATCTTCGTCGTCGTCGGCATCGCCTCGTCGCTGGTCGCGGTGATCGGCGTGCCGCTGGCGTCGATCGCGCTCGTACTCGAGGTGTTCGGACCGGCCTACGGCCCACCGGCCGCCCTCGCCTGCGCGATGACCTACGTCCTGACGCTGCGGCTCAAGGTCTATCGCCAGCAGCGCACCGGCGACACGGCGGAACGCACCGAGATGGGCGAGGCCTGATCAATCGCGCCGGCGCAACACGACCAGCGCGAGCCCGATGAGGGCAACTAGAAGCCGACGGCGAGGCCGAGGCTGACATCGCCACCGACGCCGGTGTTCATCCGCGCGGTCCCGAGCTTGTCGACCACCGCGATCCCCGCGAGCGCCGAGACATCCGCCATGAACGCGAGGTTGTTGGTCAGCCTCTTCATGAAGCCGATGCCGGCACCGACCAGCAGCGGGCCCTGCGCGACGATATCGGTATCGCCACCGCCGCTCTGCATCTGGAGCTTGATGGTGTTGCGCATGACGCCACCGCCGAGCTGGCCCATGATGCGCAGCCCTTCGCCGCTCTGCGACATCGCGTAGCGCACGCGCACCACCGCGGCGGGCGCGATGGTCGAGTGGGTGGCGTTCGGCGGATCGACGTTGGCACCGAGCGGGAAGCCGATGCGACCGGCGAGGCCGATCGATAGCTGCGGGTTGACGTAGTAGCCGAGCTCCGGCGTCAGCACGAACAGGCTGTTGCCGACGCAGCAGGTCTGGACCTCGTTGTTCGCCTCGGTGACGCCGGTGACGTAGCCAAAGCCGGTGCCGCCGACGACGGCGAGGAACACCCGCGCCGGCTTGCCGCCGGTGATCGTGGTGCCGCCGCCGACGGAGCCGCCGGAGTTGCCGCCGCCGCCCTTGTTGCCACCGCCACCACCGAGCGGGTTCTCGCCGTCACCGGAGCCGCTACCCGGCACCGCGGCGCTGATCTCGAGCAGGTTCGGCGTGCGCGCGTTGCCCGCGGTGGCGCCGCTGATCGGCCGGTTGTTGGCATCGATCGCCGCGACGTAATAGTGAAGGATCGAACCCTTGAGCGCGGCGCCGGGAATCGAGCCGGCGTACTTGCAGCCGCCGCTCTTCGTCAGCTTGACCTCGGTGAAGTCGGTGGAGCCCTCGGGGCGGAACGCGACCACGACCTTGGCCGCCGTGACATCTGCCGCGAGATACGCCTCGATCGGCTGGGCGACGCCGCCCTTGCCGCCGTCCGGCTCCTTGAACTGCAGGCCCTTGATCGACGCGCAGTCGACACCGTCGGTGGACGGCTCGCCACCGCCGCCGGCGCTGGTGCCACCCGCTTCGCTGCGCGCGGCCTCGAGCAGCTTCGACAGCTCGGGCGACTTGTACGCGGCCTCGATCTGGATCTTGGGATCGATCTTGACCGCGGTGGTGAACGCCTTCTTCGCCGCCTCGGCATCGCCACCCGCGAACGACGTGATGCCGAGGTAGAGGTGGAGCTTCGCGTTGACGGGATCCTTGTCGAGCTTCGCCTTGGTGGCCGCCGTGATCGCCTTCTCGAGCGACTTCTTCGCGGCGTCGTAATCCATCAGGTCGTAGCTCTCCATCGCGGCTTTCGCGGCTTTGTCGGCATCGCCCTTCGGATCGGCGTGTACCACCCCGGCTGCGAGCAGCAGCGCAACGGCCTGCGAGACAACGATCAGCCCGCGTCGGGTTCCCATGCGTGCTGATATACCGCAGCCGCCGGGGCGATCGCGCGGGATTCGTGTGGGCTTACAACGCTCGCAGGGCCGCTAACGTGCCGTGATCACGAACTCGACTCGGCGGTTCTTGGCCCGGCCGGCGGCGGTGCGATTGTCCTCGAGCGGCTGGTCCTCGCCGTACCCCTTGGGGTCCATGCGGTCGCTGGAGATCCCCTTCTTGATCAGGTAGGCGCGCACCGACTCGGCGCGGTTCTGGGACAGCTTCTTGTTGAAGGCGTCGTTGCCCTGGCTGTCGGTGTGGCCCTGGACCTCGACCTTGATCTTCGGGTTGTCGCGCAGCGCCGAGGCGACGTCGTCGAGCAGCGGGAACGACACCGCCTTGATCGTCGCCTTGTTGGTGTCGAAGAACACCGCCTGCTTGAGCTCGATCTTGTTCTCGGTGACGACCACGCGCGTGTACTGCTTGGGGCAGCCATCCGGCGCGATCCCCGGCACGTTGGGGCACTTGTCGTCCTTGTCGGCGAACGTGTCCTTGTCGTTGTCGAGATCGGGGCAGCCGTCGTCGTCCTCGAAGCTGTCCTTGTCCTCGGGGTCGTTGGGGCACTTGTCGGCGGCGTCGGCCAGGCCGTCCTGATCGTTGTCGTTGTCGGGGCAGCCGTCCTCGTCCTCGAACTTGTCCTTGTCCTCGGGGTCGTCGATGCACTTGTCGATGCGATCGGCGAGGCCGTCGTTGTCGTTGTCGAGGTCGGGGCAGCCGTCCTCGTCCATGAAGTTGTCCTTGTCCTCGGGATCGCGCGGACACTTGTCGACGTCGTCGAGCAAGCCATCGCCGTCCTGGTCGCCGGGCAGCGGCTTGACCGCGACCTGGGTGGTGCATTTGTCTTTCGGCGACTTGTCGATCGCGGACCGGGCGTTGACCTCGGCGATCTCGGCCTCGCGGCGCGCCTCGTGATAGTTGCCCTCGTCGAGCGCGTGCGACGCGAAGTCGTTGTGCGACTCGGCCATCGCGAGCTCGACCGGAGCGCAGCGTTCGGCACCATTGTCGCGCGCGGTGACGATCAGGCTGCCGGTCTGCCGCGTCCGATCGCGCACCGCACTGCCGGCACAACCGATCGCGAGCACCAGGACTGCGAGCCGCTTCACGGGGATTCCTTTGCCGGCGCGAGCGGCGTCTCGTCGTCGACGTCGTTGGGCTTCGCCGGCGCGACGTCGGGCTTGGCGTCGATCGGCCGCTTCGAGGGATCTTTTTTGGCCTCGACCGCCGTCTGCTCGGCGAGCTCCGCCGCCTCCGAGGCGAGCCGGCCGAACCGGTTCGCGCCCTGGTAATCGGCGTAGGCGGCGCGCTCGCGCGCCTTGTGGAGGTACTCCCTGGCTCGGGTCCAGTAGTAGGGGGCGTACTTGTCGGCCTCGGCGGCGCGCGCCTTCTCGACGCGATCGGAGGCCTTGCGCGTCACCTCGCTGACGTACGCCACCGGACCGCAGGCGGTCAGGACGAGTACGAGGAGGACGACGGCGCGCATCGCGGCCTAGCTTATCACCGCGCGCGGACTCGTCGCCCGTCGCGGCCGAGCTCGATCGCGATGTAGATCGCCGACCCGAACAGGGCCAACAGGCTCACCGCGAACGCCCAGCCGAGCTTGACGTCGAACAGCGACGTGCCGCGGTCGACCTGCCAGCCGAGATAGTCGGCCGCGGTGCCGAGCCGGTTGATGCCGCCGACCACCAGGATCAAGAGCACCAGCACCACGAAGCCGCCGCCGTAGAGCAGCGCGCCCTGATAACCGCGCCGGATCATCACCGACGCGACGTACCAGCCGCCGATCACCAGCGCCGCGTGGCCGACCATCAGCGGCAGCACGGCAACGCCGGCGAGCTTCTCGGGGTTGATCCAGTACATCCAGGCCCATGCCGGGTGCACCGCATAGAAGTAGAGCGCGATCGGCGCCACCACCGCCGCCGCGTGCAGCAGCACGAGGTGAAACGCCGGGGGCGCGAATGGCCCATCCGCGCGGATCCGATCGCGCGCGATCAGCGCGAACCCGATACCGAACAGCAGATTGACGAGCGCGACGACCGGAATGAGGCGGCCTCCGCGCACGAACCTAACACGGCGCTGCATGCAGGCCGCGGAACTGGGGCGCGAACTAACGACGCTCGATCGGCGGCGTGCGCGAGCCGGTATCGGGCTCGGGCGACTCCGTGGTGCCGAGCAATCCGCTCGCGGCGGTGAACTCGACGGCCGGCGTGTCGCGGCTGTCTCGCTTCTCGCGCTTCTCGCGATCCCGCTCGGTGACGCGCTCGTCGACGTCGTCGAACTTGGGCGGCGGCGTCGGCACGTCGATCTCGCCGGCGACGAACGAGCCGTCGACCACCGGCAAGGCGGGTGCCGCGGCGATCACGCCCTCGATCGGCGTGCCGTCGTCGGGTGCGGACACCGCCTCGCTCGAGTCCTCTTCGAGCGCGCGCACGGCGGCCGACAGGCCGGTCACCACCCAGTCGTCGCCCGGCGGCGCGGGAGCTGCGGCCAGGCCCGACGACGTCCAGTTGCCGGCGTCCTGCGTGTTCGGCGAGACCGGCGCGCGCTCCATGGTCTCGTCGACGATCACCGCTCCCGAGCTGGTGCCGCCGGAGAGCGCGTCGTCGATCACCTCGAGCTTGTGCACGGCGGTATCGACGTGAGGTGCTTGCGGCGCCTCCTCGAACACGGTCGCCTCGAAGTCATCGTCGGCGAGCATCTCGATCGGCTTCGGCGAGTCGTCTTCCGCGGCCTCGGTCTCGATCTCGAAGCGATCGGCCAGCACGGTGTACGCGGCGCGCAGCTGGCGGCGGGCCGCCGAGGCCGTGAAGTCGCGACGCACCCGCTCGTAGGCGTGCTGGGCGATCCGCTCGCGCAGCATCGGCTCGCCGAGCAAGCGCAGCACCTTTCTCGCGAGATCGATCGGATCGCCGGGCTCGAACAGCAGCGCCTCGCGGTTGTTCTCGACGACGTGGGCGAGCGTGTCGCGCCGCGGTGCCACGATCGCGCGCTTGCAGGCCATGTACTCGAGGATCTTCGTCGGGTAGAGCGCCGTCGGGTTGGGCGTGACGTCGGCGGCGCCGGGCACCACGCAGACCGTGGACGTCGCGATCAGCGCGGGGAGCTGGTCGTGATCGACCGCACCCAGGACCTCGACCTTGCCTTCGAGGCCGAGCTCGCGAATGCCCTGCGTCAGGTTCGACTCGAACTTCGGCGCGAACGTCCCGGCGAGCACCAGGCGGGCATCGACCTCGCGGGCGATCGCGACCATCGCCCGGAGCAGCACGCGGATGCCGCGGCCGGCATCGATCGACCCGACGTAGACGATCCGCGGCGGGCCGCCGGTCGGCTGCTCGTCCCAGTCGAAC
>JAEYYY010000625.1 GCA_023430775.1 Pseudomonadota bacterium | reverse complement strand
TTCGAGCAGCGCGGCAAGCGCGAGGCCTCGGTGAAGACGTGGGTGCTCGTGGTCGGCGCGCTGGTGATGGCGGCGGTCGCGTTCGCGATCACGCGCCTGTTCTTGACCTGATCAGGCCCGGCGCTTCCAAGGCGCGTTGGTAGGGCAATGGCGCTACCACCGCTCGAGGGAGATCGCGATGGATCTTCGACAGTTGTCGGATTTCCGAAATTCGCAGGTCACGAAACGCCCGGATCTCCGCACGTGGGGTCTGAAATGCAGGCTCGTGCGCTTTCGCCCATGACTGACGAGCCTCGCCCTGATCCGATCGTCGCCCTGCTCCATCAGGGTCAGCATCGAGAGGCGCTCGCGGCATGCGCGCGCGATCACGGTGCGATCCTCGGACGCACGTGCATGGCCCTGCTCGGCTCGCAAGCCGATGCCGACGAGGCCGTGCAAGAGACGTTGCTACGCGCGCATCGCGCGATGGCGACGTATCGCGGTGAAGGCACGGTCAAGGCGTGGCTCTGTGGAATCGCGCGGCACGTCTGCGCGCACATGCTCGAGACCCGGCGCAAGGGACGCGAGATCGCGGACCTCGTGCCGGTGCCCGACACCGATCAAGGGCGCGAAGCGCTCGCGGCTCGCCAGCGTGCACGCGCACTGCGCGAGGCGCTCGGCCAGCTGAAACCCAGCGAGCGCGACGTGCTCGTCCTCCGCTTCGTGGCGGGGCTGTCGAGTCGCGAGATCGCGATCGCCATCAACCAGGACGAGGCCGCAGCGCGCAAGCGGATCAGCCGCGCGCTCGCCCGTCTTCGCACTGTTCTCCCCGGAGATTCGCTATGAACCCCGACTGCAGCTCGGTCCAGGATGACCTCGCCGATCTCGTTGCCGGTGACTCGGCCACGATCGCGCGCCACGCCGATCACCTCGCCACCTGCGACGACTGTCGCGACGCGCGCCACGAAGCCGCGCAGCTCGCGAACGCGCTCGGCGGCGCGGGTGCCGATCACATCGCGCCGGCGGATCTCGTCGAGCGTGTCCTCGCCGCGGCGGGAAGCGGGCCGGCCTCGACCATGCAGATGCCGACGGTCGCCCCTGCCCCTGCCCCTGCCCTCGCTCAGGGCTCCCTCGAGATCAAGCCGACGCCGGTCGAGACCAAGCAGGCGACCCAGGTGATCGCGCCTGCACCGAACAACGTCACGCCGATCACGGCGGCGAAGAAGTCCCGCAGCAAGCTCGCCGCCGTCGCCGCGATCGCCGCGATGGCCGCCGGCGGCATCGGCATCTACGCCGCGACGCGCGGTGGTTCGTCCGATCAAGACGGCCCGATCGCCACCGACAAGCTGCCCGGGGGCAAGATCGCCACGGTCAAGCAGATCGATCGCGCTGGCAAGAGTGGCGGAGGTCTGGAGAAGAAGGTCGGCAACGACTGGCGCCCGGTTCGCGCCGACGATCTGATCGATGCCGGCAGCGAGCTGCGCACCGACGAGCGCACTCGCGCGGCGATCGAGCTCGGCGATGGCACGCGGTTCACGCTCGATCACAACACCACGATCGCATTCGACGACAGCGACGCGCGCAAGACCAAGCTGATCGCCGGTCGCATCGTCGCCGACGTCATGCACGTCGATGATAGGACCCTCGGGGGATCTACGGGGGTGTCCCCCGTCGCGGCGCCAGCCGCATCGATGACAACCATCGACACGCCCGGCGGACGAGTCGACGTGATCGGAACCAAGTTCGCGCTCACCGCGACGCCGGAGCTCACGGTCGTCCAGGTCGTTCGCGGCGAGGTCATCCTCACCACGACCAGCGGAACGAAGGACTCGGTTCGCGCCGGTGAAGAAGGCGTGATCGACAACGGCGAGATCGCCGTCAACGCCGCTCCGGGTCTCGCCCGCGAGGTCGAGTGGAGCGAGCTCGGCGAGAAGAAGCAGGACACGCTGACCGGCTCGGGCATCGGCGCGCTGCGCGCGTACAAGCCCGGCGAGTCGCGCGATCGCGACTGGAACCTCGCGCTCGCCAACCACGACGTCAAGGTCCGCATCGTCGGCCCCGTCGCGCGCACCGAGATCACCGAGACGTTCCGCAACGACTCGAACGAGACGCTCGAGGGCGTGTACGCGTTCCCGCTGCCGCCCGACGCGCAGATCGATGCGCTCGAGCTCGACGTCAAGGACGCCCCCGGTGGCTTCGAGCAGGGCGCGTTCCTCGACAAGCAGCGCGCGCAGAAGATCTGGAACGGCGTGATCGAGAAGGCCACGCAGAAGAAGCTCGAGATCGCGCGCGACGAGATCATCTGGGTCGACGGTTCGTGGCGCGACCCGGCGCTCCTCGACTGGAAGCGCGGCGGTCGCTTCGAGCTGCGCATCTTCCCGATCCCGGCGAAGGGCTCGCGCACGATCAAGATCGCGTACACGCAGGTGGTCACGCCGCGCGGTCCGTATCGCCAGTACGTCTATCCACTGCCGCACTCGGCCGATGGCTCGACGGTGGCGGACAACATGCAGATCGATGTCGAGGTGCGCGGCGCCGAGCGCGGCGCGATCCGCGCGGCCGGTTACGACATGAACCCCGACCCGGCGCGCGCCGACGTCAACGCGCTGACGCTCAAGCAGACCGGCTTCGTGCCGCGCGGCGACCTGGTCGTCGATTACCGCGCCACCGACGGTGATGCCGAGATGCGCGCGTGGACGTTCACCGGCGGCTTCGCGGTCGCGCCGGACGACAAGCTCGCCGAGAAGAAGAACGTCGGCATCGATCCGAAGGTGGTCGAAGCGCAGAAGGCGATCGCCGGAGACACCCGCCCGACCGCCGTGGTCGCGCTGCGGCCGAAGTTGCCGCGCTGGCGCGAGGCGCGCGAGCACGACTACATGATCGTCGTCGATTCGAGCCAGTCGATGGTCGGCGAACGCTACACGCGTGCGACCGAGCTGACGCAGCGGCTCGTCGAGCAGATGGACCGCCGCGATCGCTTCAGCGTGATGGCGTGCGATAGCGAATGCCGCGAGCTCGGCGCGATGCGCACCGCCACGGTCGCCAACGCGAAGGACGCCGCCGTCTGGCTCGGCCAGCAGCCCGCCGCCGGCGCGAGCGACATCGTCGGCTCGATCCGCACCGCTGCGTCGAAGCTGACTTCGAGCTCCGACCAGGTCGGAGCGGGATCAGATCGCGAGCGCTGGGTGATCTTCGTCGGCGACGGCTTCGCCAGCACCGGCTTCCGCAAGGCCGGCGACGTCGAGAAGGCGATCGCGGAGACCACCAAGGGCGTCAACGTGTCCACCGTCGGTCTCGGTACTGACGCCGACTCCGCCGTGCTCGGCGCGGTCGCGCGCGGTGGTGGCGGAAGCTACCTCGCGTGGGTCCCCGGTCAGTCGGTGAAGACCGCCGCGATGGCGTCGCTCGAGTCGACGTTCGGCTCGACGCTGCGCAACGCGACCGTCGAGCTGCCCGCCGGCCTTGTCGATTCTGCGCCGACCCAGCTGCCGACGATCCGCACCGGCGAAGAGGTGCTGATCGCCGCGCGCCTGACCGGTGACGTCCAGGGTGACGTCGTCATCAAGGGCACCGTCGGTGGCGAGAAGTTCGAGCAGCGCTATCCGCTGAAGCTCGCCGTCTCGCAGGGTGCGGGCAACCGCTTCGTGCCGCGGCTATGGGCATCGCTCGCGATCGAGCAGCTCGAGCGGCAGGGGAAAGGCGAGGACCGCGCAAAGATCGTCGCGCTCTCGCAGGGCTTCGGCGTGATGTCGAAGGAGACGTCGCTGCTCGTCCTCGAGTCGCAGGCGATGTTCGAGGCGTTCGGTGTCGATCGCACGGTGCCGTCCGCGAAGTTCACGGGTCAGGAGTCGCTCGACGAGGTGGTGTCGACCGGCACCCTCACGATCGCGCAGAACGAGCGCCAGACCAAGGCGACCGAGAAGAAGGCCGACCGTGACGACGTGGCCAAGGACAAGAGGCCCGCGACCGTGATGACCAAGCCAGCACCGCGCCCGGCGCTGAAGAAGCCCGCGATGGATCCGGCCGCTCCCTCGTCGCCGTTCGCCGATGCGAGTGGCGCGGGCGACATGCCGGCCAAGGCACCCATGCCGACGCGCCCCCGTGACTTCAACCGCTTCGGCGGTGGTGGTCGCGGCGGCATGTTCGCGATGCGCCGAAGCTGGGTGCGCGTGCCGTCGGTGTCGGCCTACGACACGGTGAACCCCGCCATCACCAAGGCGATCGGCGATGCCGAGCGCGCCCTCGCGAAGGCTCCCGATAGCCGCGAGCGCCACCGCGCCCTCGTGCAGGCGCTCTCCTATGCCGGCGAGATCGAGCGCGCCAACGCGGTCGCCGCGAAGTGGCTCGATCGCGACCGCCTCGATCCGCAGGCGCTCGGCTACCAGGCCGACCTGATGGGTCGCGATGGCAAGCGCGACGAGGCGCTCCGCCTGCTCGCCGGTGTCGTCGACCTCGATGCCGATCGGATCGCGACGCACGAGCGCATGGTCACCGCGTACGAGCACGTCGGCCGGATGACGCAGGCCTGCGCGCACCGCATCGCGCTCGCCTCGATCCAGATGAAGGATGCCAAGGCCGGTGCCGCGGCGGTCCGCTGCCTGCGCACGCTCAACCGCGATGCCGACGCCCAGATCGTGATCGCCGGCCTCGGCGACGATGCGACGCGCGCCGCCACCGAGAAGGCACTCCTCGATGCTCCACCGGCTCCCAGGGCGGGCGGCGACCTGGTGGTCGACGCGCGCTGGGATGGCGGCTCGGCCGACCTCGATGTCTCGCTGGTCACGCCCGACGGCACCCGCGTGTCGTGGATGGGTGGACGCTCCGACGTCCGCGTCGCCGATGCGACGTCGACGGCGAAGGAGCAGCTGACGGTCAAGTCGCTCAAGAAGGGTCACTACCTGCTCGAGGTGGCGCGTGGCGTTCATTCCGCGGCAGGAGCCGCGGGTGGACAGGCAACCGACACCGTGCGCGGCACGCTCGACATCGTCGTGCTCGGCAGCAAGAAGTCGATCCCGTTCGAGCTCACGGGTGCGCGCAAGACCGTCGCTCGCGTCTCGGTCAACCTCGAGGAGCGCGTCGAGACGATCGACATGTCGGCCCCGGTGGTCGTCAGCTTCGGCAACATCCGCAACCCGCAGGCGCGCCGCATCATCCTCGCTCGCTCGGGTGACGTGCAGCGCTGCTTCGATGGCACGCGCTCGGGTCGCATGATGGTGACCTTCAACGTGTCGGCGATGAACGGCACGCAGGTCTCCGTGACCGGTGGCCAGAACACCGAGAACGCCTGCGTGCAGCGCGCGCTCGGCATCCACCTCGAGGGCACCACCGGCTCGTTCCGCGTGCCCCTGTCGTTCGCCGCGAAGTACTCGGTCGATTAGGGACTGTCTCCACTTGGTGCACTTGCAGCGCTAACCCGCTGCAATCACGAAGCTGCTCGGGGACGGTGTTCACTTCCTTCCGCCGCTCGTCGCCAGTCTGCTGCCTCCGCGTGTCCATGCCTTCGGGGAGTCAGTGGGTGACGAGCGGCGGATTTTTTTGGCGTGCACGCTCTTAGTGTTTGTGTGACACTATCGCGATGGACGGTCGATCAAAGGACTTCGGCTCGCGCTCGCCCTCCACCGAGGTCCTGGTTCCCGGGATCGGCCGGCCGTACGTCGACGGAGATTCGCTCGATCTGTCGGTGCCGCTGGCGTTCACGGTGCCCGACGTGCTGACCGCCGGCGACTGCCGGATGCTGATCGACATGCTCGAGAAGGAGGGCTTCGACGAGGCTCCGATCTCGACGATCGCCGGCGAGGTGATGCGCAAGGACGTCCGCAACAACCGGCGCGTGATGTTCGATCACGAGGACCTCGCGGCGCGGCTGTACCAGCGGATCGAGCACGCGCTACCGATCGTCTGTAACACCAAACCGGTCGCCGCGAACGAGCGCTTTCGCGCCTACAAGTACGAACCGGGTCAGCGCTTCGCGCCGCACTTCGACGGCTGCTTCAAGCGCAACGCCCACGAGCGCAGCGAGTTGACGTTCATGGTCTATCTCAACGACGGTTTCGGCGGCGGTGCCACGCGCTTCCTCGACTACGAGGTCGAGGTCACGCCGCGGACCGGCATGGCCCTGCTCTTCCAGCATCGCGTGCTCCACGAGGGCTGCGAGGTGACGAGCGGCATCAAGTACGTGCTTCGCAGCGACATCATGTACCGCGACACGCCGGCGACTGCCTGATCATTCCCACTTGGCTTCGAGCTGACACCACTCGTCGCCGCGCAGCCGGCACATCGGCTCCGTCGACACGACGTTGTTCCCACCCGACAGCTCGATCGATCGCTCCGCCCAGCCGGCCACCGCCATGCAGTGCACGCGATGCGGCGTGGCGAAGCCGCGAATGCGCAGCACCGCCGTCTTGGGGCCGCGCGTCAGCACCTCGAGGTAGCCCGAGTCGTAGTGCGCGCTCCACAGCCGCACGGCCCGCCCGAGGATCCAGTGCGTGGTGCCCACCTTGTAGAACAGCCGATAGATCGTGGTCAGGTTCGCGTCGGCCCCGTAGCGCGCGAGCTCGTGAATCAAGCCGAGGTCGCCCTTGCCGAACAGGCGGTCGATCGTCTCGTTGAGCTCGATGAACTGCTCGAACGGGTACCACTTCGCCTTCGCGATCCCGGTCTCGAGGCTGTGGCGTAGCTCGGGCGAGCACCGAGCGCTCAGGCGCGCCATCCCGGCGTCGCCATGCTGGAGCTGGACCCAGAGGACGCGCGACGACAGCGCGCTGCCCTTGACGTTCGCCACGTCCCTACTATACGCCGCTGGCGTGACCACGAGCCAATCTCCGACCGACCCGCTCCGCCGCCTCGAAGACATGGAGGCTCGCGCACAGCTCGCGGGCGGAAAGGCCCGGGTCGACAAGCAGCACGAGGCAGGCAAGCTGACGGCCCGCGAACGCATCGCCGCCCTGCTCGACGAGGGCAGCTTCGTCGAGCTCGACAAGTTCGTCACCCACCGCTGCGCCGACTTCGGCATGCAGGATCAGAAGATCCTCGGAGACGGCGTGGTCACCGGCCATGGCCTCGTCGACGGCCGCCCCGTATGCGTCTTCGCTCAGGACTTCACCGTGTTCGGCGGGTCGCTGTCCGGCGCCTACGCCCAGAAGATCTGCAAGGTGATGGACCTGGCCACCAAGATCGGATGCCCGGTCGTCGGCCTCAACGACTCGGGTGGTGCGCGCATCCAGGAAGGCGTCGAGTCGCTCGCCGGCTACGCCGACATCTTCCTGCGCAACGTGCTC
Source organism: Pseudomonadota bacterium (assembly GCA_023430775.1). Taxonomy (GTDB): domain Bacteria; phylum Myxococcota_A; class Polyangia; order Haliangiales; family Haliangiaceae; genus JABFXX01. Next base: position 4,091 of record JAEYYY010000625.1, on the reverse strand, counting down.
ACCAGCGGCGTGGTGCCGCAGCTGTCCGCGATCATGGGCCCGTGCGCCGGCGGCGCCGTCTACTCGCCCGCGATCACCGACTTCATCCTGATGGTCGATCGGACGTCGTACATGTTCATCACCGGCCCCGAGGTGATCAAGACGGTCACCCACGAGGAGGTCTCCAAGGAGCAGCTCGGCGGCGCGATGACGCACGCGAGCAAGTCCGGGGTCTCGCACTTCATCGAGAGTGACGAGCTGGCGTGCATCCAGCGCATCCGCGAGCTGCTGTCGTTCATGCCGAACAACAACAGCGAGGATCCGCCGGTCAAGCCGACCAAGGATCCGGTCGACCGCGGGGATGCCGCCCTCGATTCGATCGTGCCGCTCGAGAGCAACAAGCCGTACGACATCAAGAAGATCATTACCAACGTCGTCGACGACGGCCATTTCGTCGAGGTCCACAAGGACTACGCGAAGAACATCGTCTGCGGCTTCGCCCGCTTCGAGGGTCGCGCCACCGGCATCGTCGCCAACCAGCCGAACCACCTCGCCGGCTGCCTCGACATCGACGCCTCGATCAAGGCCGCGCGGTTCGTGCGGTTCTGCGACTGCTTCAACATCCCGCTGGTCACCTTCGTCGACGTGCCCGGCTTCCTCCCCGGCACCAACCAGGAGTACGGCGGCATCATCAAGCACGGTGCGAAGCTGCTCTACGCGTTCGCCGAGGCGACGGTTCCGAAGATCACCGTGATCACCCGCAAGGCCTACGGCGGCGCCTACGACGTCATGGCGTCCAAGCACATCCGCGCCGACATCAACGTCTCCTACCCGGCCGCCGAGATCGCGGTGATGGGCCCCGACGGCGCGGTCAACATCATCTTCAAGGGCGAGCTCGACAAGATCACCGACGAGAAGGCAAAAGCGGAGGCCCGCGCCCGCTTCACCGCCGAGTACCGCGAGCGGTTCGCCAACCCGTACAAGGCGGCCTCGCTGGGTTACATCGACGAGATCATCCGCCCGCGCGACACCCGGTGGACCATCATCCGGTCCCTTCGCACCCTCGCGAACAAGCGCCAGAGCAACCTGCCGCGCAAGCACGGCAACATTCCGCTGTAGTACGATGGCCGGCATGTTCCGCGGCATCGCAATGGGCTTCCTGTTGCTCGTCGCGTTGGTCGTCGCCCCGGGCACGGCGCGTGCCGACGATCAGCCCAGCTCGGCGCAGAAGGCCGCGATCTTCGCGAAGGCGAGTGTCGTGCGCGTGCTCGGCTTCTACGAGGTCACGTTCTCGATCGGTGGCAGCTCGGCCAAGGAGTACGTCGGTGGCATGGGCTCCGGCTTCTTCGCCACCGCGGATGGCATCGTCGTCACCAACGCGCACGTCGTCGAGGACATCAAGAAGGGCGACGGGCAGGCGAAGAAGACCGCGCTCGGTCAGCTGTTCCAGAAGCTGTCTCGCACGCCCGACTTCCAGCGCGCCACCGACGCCCAGAAGCTCGAGGTCGCCGAGGCCCTGTTCAAGAGCGCCGTCGTCACCAAGAACAACGACATCGTCCTCGCCGACGGCGCGAAGATGAAATACGAGATCCTCCAGTACGGCAAGCCGGGTGAAGGCACCGACGTCGCGATCATCAAGGTCGACACCAAGGACGCGCCGAACCTCCAGATCGCCGACTCCGAGCGCGTCGAGCTGCAGGACAAGGTGCTCGCGATCGGCTACCCCGGCGCCGCCGACATGCAGGGCCTGCTCGACGACAAGTCGCAGCTCGAGGCCTCGATCAACGATGGCGCCGTCTCCGCCATCAAGCGCACGCCCTCGGGCGATCCGATCATCCAGATCACCGCCTCGATCACGCACGGCAACTCCGGCGGCCCGACGATCAACGACAAGGGCGAGGTCATCGGCCTCTCCACCTTCGGCTCCAAGGGCGAGGTCCAGGGCTTCAACTTCATCGTCGCGTCGCAGACGGTCAAGCGCTTCCTCAAGGATGCGAAGGCGAACACCGCGCCGTCCTCGACGATCAAGGCCTGGCGCAAGGCGCTCGATGCCATGTGGGCCGGCGATCTCGATGTCGCGATCGCCGGCTTCGACGAGGTCCAGACGCTGTTCCAGAATCACGCCGAAGCGCCGCGCCAGATGAAGCACGCGCGCACGATGAAGAAGGAAGGCAAGGGCAAGAAGCCCGCGGCCACCACCGAAGGCTCGGCCACGGAGACTAGCGGTGGCGGTGGCTCGAGCTCCGGTGCGGGCATCGCGGTCGCGTTCGTCTTGCTCGGCGTGATCGCGCTGGTCGTCGTGATCGTGATCATGAAGAAGAAGCCCAAGGCCGGTGTGCCCGGCAACGTCGTCCACCCGCACGGCCACGCGCCGAACATGGCGCATCCGCACATGCCGCCGCCGGGTGCGCCGCCGGGCCAACCCGGTCCCGTCCCGGTGCACGGCTATCCGCCGCAGCAGATGGCGGGACGCGCCGGTCCGCAGCCCGTCGCGAAGACGATGGCGATCGGCGGCCAGCAACACGCGCCGGTCGCGGCCACCGCGTTCGGTTCGTTGACGCTCGCGTCGCTGACCTGCACGCGCGGCCTGCTCATGGGGCAGCGCTTCTCGCTCGGTCCGCAGGGCCTCTTGATCGGTCGCCAGCCCGGCGTTGCTCAGATCGTGGTCAACGACCCGCGGTCGTCGGGCAAGCACGTCTGGATCGGCTACGAGAACGGCACGCTGGTCGCGATCGATCAGGGCACCACGAACGGCACGTTCATCAACGACGTGCGCAACGGCCGGATCAGCAAGGCGCCGCTCAAGGATGGCGACACCGTGATCGTCGGCGAGCCCGACTGCCTGAGCCTGACCATCAAGCTCTCGTGATGCTCATGGGCGCGATCGGCGCGCTTCGCGGGCGCGCCGCCAGCGTTGTCGCGTCTCCGGCGAGGCCATCGCCCAGCTGAAGGTGCGCATCTCGTCGAGCCACTGAATGCGCTGCGCGAGCGTACTGCGGGCAAATCGCTGGAGCATCTCGTCCGAGACCTCATAGGTCAGGTCGTCGTCATTCATTAGTCTTTGCCCTTGGCGATCCGCTCCAGGTGCTCGATGTCCGCCCGATCCTTGGCGCGATTGGAACTACGCTTCATCGTCAACAAGTCTTCGAGCGAGACAACGCGAACGCTTAGCGCATCCGCGGTTCGACGCACAGCGCGCGCTACGATGCCATCGGGATCGAGCGACGGAGCCACGAGCACGTCTACCTCGCGCAGCGGATTCCCGGGGTCGGTGAACGTCACGGCCACGAGGTTGCGATCGCTTTCCAGTTCCTTACGCTTCGACAGGTCAGCAATCGACTCGAGAGAAAACGGCAGCCGACACTGGAGTCCAAGCCTCTCGAGTACTTCTCGGCACCTTCGCAACGACGCCTCGGTCGTGGACACCACGATGTCCACGTCGTACGTCATGCGAGGAACACCGTGGATATTCACAGCCACCCCGCCCACGACTGCGTATTCCACGCCAGCGGCCTCGAGTGCCGAGAACAGCTCGCTGATGAACACGAGACACGATACCGCACATCCTTACGGTGCGATGTCACCGGATAAGCTGCCGGCCTGAACATCCTCGACCCCCCGCAAAGCCGCGATCCTCGACGGTTCCGTGGCAAGCTGCGACGTCCGTGCGCGCGCTTGCCCTCGTTCTGCTGCTCGGCTGCGGGTCTCCCAAGGCTCCCGCGCCGTTGCCGCCGCTCAAGCACGACGCCTACGCGCACTACCTCGATGGCAAGCTCGCGGGCTATCGCGATGACTGGCCGGCCGCCGTCGCAGCGCTGACCGCCGCCGCAGCCGCTGCGCCCGATCAGCCGATGGTCACAGTCGAGCTCGCGCGTGCGCAGGCGCGGGCGAAGAAAGACGATGCGGCCCGCGCAACGCTCGCGGCGGCGCGCCTCAAGTGGCCGAAGCACTCGCAGATCTGGCTCGCATCCGGTGACCTGCTCGCGAAGTCATCGCCGGCCGACGCGATCAAGGCCTACCGCAAGGCGATGGAGCTCGAGCCCTCCGAGGAGAAGGCCTACCTCGGCGTCGCGAAGCTCGAGAAGCCCGAGATCGCGATGGCGGTCCTCACG
>JAEYYY010000548.1 GCA_023430775.1 Pseudomonadota bacterium | reverse complement strand
GCGCGCTGCAACGCCAGCTCGACGAGGCGATCCAGAAGCTGGCGTGGCTCGAGCGCGACGCCCAGAGCAAGAGCCGCGAGTCCGCGCGCCAGCTCGCCGAGCAATCGGAGGCGGTGTTCAATGATCGGCTCGCCGGGGCCGAGGCGCGCCAGCGCGAGGCCGAGGCCCGCGCCACGGAAGCGGAGGCTCGGGCCGCCGAGGCCGAGCGCCGGGCGCAGCAGGCAAGCGAGCGATCGGACGAGCTGGTCACCGAGGTCCGCGACCTGCGCGAGCAAGCCCGCGCGGGCGACGAGTCGTCGCGCGCCGCTGCCGAGCAAGCGCGTGCCGCGGCGGAGCAGGCGCGGGCGAACGCCGAGCAAGCGCAGGCCTTCGCGGCCGAGCTCCAGCGCCGGCTCGACGATGCCGAGGCGCGCTGCGCCGATGCGCTCGCCCGCCTCGAGGAGGCCGAGCAATCGGGTGGTGACACCGGTCAGCTGCAGGCCCAGATCGCGCAGCAGCAGCAGCGCATCGCCGCGCTCGAGCGCGAGGTCGCCACCGCCGACAACGTGCGCTCGTTCGCCGCCGAGACCGAGCGCGAGATCGCGCAGCTCCAGCGCGACCTCCGCGAGACCCGCTCGAAGCTGACGCAGATGACGCTCGAGCGCGATCGCCTCGAGCTCGAGGTCCGCGACTCGCGCTCGGACAGCGAGACCACCAACGAGCGCGCGCCGCTCGACCCGCGCGAGCTGGCGCGCATCGAGGCGCGACGTACAGCTGCGGCCGGCCGCGGCGATAATGTCGCGGATCCCGAGGACACCGCGAACTTCGACGTCGCGCGCTTCGAGAAGATGATCGCCCAGACCACCGAGCTCGAGAAGCGCCTCGCCGCCTACGAGCGCGACAACAAGCTCCTGCAGCAGCGCCTCGCCGAGACCGAGCAGCAGCTGCGCGATGCGATCGACGGCGATGACGACGACGACGCCAACGTCACCCGCACCGGTGGCGGGCTGCCGATCGAGATCCACGATCACGTCGCGGTGCTCGAGGAGTCGATCGATTCGTTGCGCGCGAACATGCGCGCCGCCTCGGACGAGACGGCGGTGATGGATCAGTCGGACTCGGTGATCGCGGTGGCGAGCGCCGTCAGTCAGGCCGCCGAGCACATCGAGCGGGCGCGCGCCGCGATCAAGGCGCTCGCGCGAACGATCGGCATGACTTCGTAGTCACTGCGGCTTCGCCAGGTGATCGCGCAGGAACGCGAGGCTGATCGGCAGCCGCTCCTTCCAGAAGTCGAACGTGTGGTGGCCCGGCCCGAGGTAGAAGGCGTGCTCGATGCCGCGATCGAGGAGCAGATCGTGGATGTACTGCGTCGCGTGGTGAAACAGGAACTCGTCCTCGGTGCCGCAATCGAAGTAGAGGTGCAGCGCGCCGGGCTGGAGCTTCTGGACCAGCAGCGTCGGGTCGTGCTTGCGCCAGATCTCGAGGTCACCGCCGAAGACGCCGAGCACCCACGTGCCGAGGTCACCGAGGAACTTGTACGCGTCGGTGACGGACTGGATCGACGTGTGGAGCGAGACCTTGCCCTTCTCGTACGGGTACGGCCCCTTGTAGAGCGGCGTGATCAGGCCCGAGTGGCTGGCGGCGACGGAGAACAGATCCGGGTGGCGCATCGCCAGGATCAACGCGCCGAAGCCGCCCATCGAGAGCCCGGCGATGCCGCGACCCTCGCGCGTCGCGATCGTCTTGTACTTGCCATCGACGAATTCGAGCAGGTCCTTCGTCATGTACGTCTCGTACCTCGACGCCTTGACGCAGGTCTTCGTGCGCGACTGGCGGGGGTTGAACATCCCCTCGCCATCCTTGATGCAGGCGTCGTACTTCGTGTCGAGCGTGCTGTCGATGTAGAAGTTGTTGTCGCCGTCGGGCATCACGACGATCGCTTCGAGCCCGAGCTTGTCGGCGGCCTCGTCGAGCTTGCCGCCCTCGTGCCAGTTGGTCTCGTCGCCGCCGAGCCCGTGCAGGTAATAGAACACCGGGTAGCGGCGCGCATCGGCGGGGTCGTAGCCGGCCGGCAGATAGATCGTGACGTCCTTGGCGACGCCGAGCGCGGCGGACTCGAACCTCTCGGTGATGAGCTGCGACCTCGCGCGCTCCGGCTTCGTCGCGACGGCCGCGGGCTCGGCGGGCGCGGTCGGCGACACGGTCGGCGGCGCATCCTTGCCGCAGGCGACCGCGCTCAGCGCGATCACGCAGAGCAGGGGGCGCATCACCGTACCACCGGCAGCACCGCGACGGCCTGGACGTGCGTCTTCGCGAACGACATCACCAGGTCGACGAGACTCCGCGCGGCGATGCCGAGCTGCGGATCGAGCCGATCGATCGCGGCGAGCTCTGCCTGCGAACCGAGCAAGCCGGTCGACACGTTGCCGCCCCAGCCTTGCAGCACGTCGCGCAGCGTCGGCGACGGCGGATAGAATTCGAGATCGGTGTCGGCGCTGACGTTGCCGAGCTCCCTGGCCTTGGCGATCGCGGCATCGAGCCCGCCGATCTCGTCGACGAGCCCGAGCTCCTTCGCCTTGGTGCCGGTCCACACGCGGCCCTGCGCGAGCTCCTTGACCTTGTCGAGCGGCAGCTTCCTGCCGTCGGCGACGCGGCTCGTGAACACCGTGTAGACCTCCTCCATCGACTTCTGGATCACCTGCTTCTCGTCGTCGTTCCACGGCGAGAACGACGCCAGGATGGTGGCTCGCCGGCCGCGGCCGCGCGGGAACGTCGCCACGCCGATCTTGGCGAGCGCGTTGCCCGGTGCGATCTTGCCGCCGACGACACCGATCGATCCGGTGAGCGTGTTGTCGAGCGCGTAGATCCGGGTCGCGTTCGACGCGATGTAGTAACCGCCGCTCGCCGCGACGTCGCTCATCGACACGATCACCGGCTTCTTCGCCTTCAGGTCGTTGACCGCGCGCCAGATCAGCTCGGAGGCCTGCGCGCTGCCGCCGCCGGAGTCGATCCGCAACACCACCGCCTTGACCGCGTCGTCCTCGGTCAGCGCGCGCAGCGCCGCGACCAGCGTGTGCGACGCGATCTCCGAGCGAGCGCCGAGCACGCCGTCACCTTCGCCGTCGACGATGTTGCCGATCGCGAAGATCACCGCGACGTGCTCGCCGAGCGGACGCTCCGGCGGCATCGCACCGAGGAAGCGCCACACCTTGAGCAGCCCGGTCAGCTTGTCGGACGACTGACCGGCATCGAGCTCGAGCTTCGTCCACGCCTTGCCTCCCCGGAACGTCTCGAACGAGCCGACCTCGTCGACGAGCTTGGCCGTCTTCGCCTGCTCCGACGCGAACAGGCCGTTGTCGATCAGGCCCTCGACCACCTTGCGATCGAGCTTTCGATCCTGCGCGATCACCGAGACCATGGTCTCGTAGTGGCGATCGAGGATGTCGCGCAGCGTGGTCTCCATCTCGGGCGACGGCGCGTCGCGCGTCAGCGGCTCGGCGGCTCCCTTGTACGCACCGACATGGAGGAAGTCGGCCTGGACGCCGAGCTTGTCGAGCAAGCCCTTGACGTGGATCGGCATCGCCGCCGGGCCGGTGATCGCGATCTGACCGAGCGGCGCGATGCCGATGCGGCTGCACGCCGCGAGCAGCAGATATCCCGCGTTGCTCGCGCTCTCGACGTGACAGTCGACGGTCTTGTTCGCGGTGCGCAGCTCGTGGAGCACGCCGCGCAGCTCGATGACATCCGGCAGGCTGATCTCGAGATCGCGAAGGCGCAGCACCAGCCCCGACAGCTTCGGATCCTGGGCCAGATCGCGCAGCCGCGTCATTAGCTTGCGCAGCTCGGTACCGCGGCCACCGCCGCCGCCGAACAGCGAGAACGAGTACGCCTCTCGTTCGACCACCTTGCCGCCGAGCTCGAGGACACCGAGGTGGGGAGCGTCGGCGTCGTAGTCCGCCGACTTCTCGGGCTCCTCGTAGAACCCGGGCTTCTTCATGCTCTCGGTGATCTTCGACAGCATCCCCGAGAAGTCGAAGCCACCGAAGCCGCCGCCATCGCTCGGCGTGGCGTCGTCGTCGTCGTCATCGTTGCAAGCCCACGGATCGTTCGCGGTGGTGGCGACGCCTTCCCCGTTGTCATCGAGCAGCGACGACGAGGAACCACTGCAAGCAACGAGCGCGAGCGCGACGAGATAGCGGGCACCCCTCATGCCCGCGTTGATAGCACGCCTAACCGGAGCCCGATCCGGCACCGTCGGGCTGCGGCGGAGGCTGAGGCGGCGGCTGAGGCGGTGGGGTCTCCGGATCGGATCCGCTACCCGGCGTCGGCGTCGGCGTCGGCGTACCGCCGCCGGTCTGGACGCCGAGGCGGTCGAGCGCCTTCATCGCCTTCTGCGATCCGGGGAATGCCTCGAGGTATCGCTTCCACGCCGCGATCGCTTCTTCCCGGCGACCCTGCGTGGTGTACGTCTCGGCGATGCCGGCGAGCGCCGGCTCGTAGCGCGACGAGGTGGCCAGCGCCGTCGAGAACTTGCGGTGGGCGGTGGCGAAGTTCTTCGCATCGAGCGCGCAGTAGCCCTGGCCGGTCAGCGCCTCGACGCCGTTCGGCTTGATCTCGAGCGCCTTCGCATAGACCTCGGTCGCCTTCGCGCAGTTCGACTCGGCGAGGCTGTTCGCCCGCTTCACCAGGCTGTCGTAGTCGTTGCCGCCGCCGCCGCCACCGGGATCGGGATTGGGATCCGGCGGAGGCTTGGTCGCCGAGCCCGAGCCAGGACCGACCGCGACCTGCGAGCCAGAGCCGGTGCCCGGCTTCGGATCCTCGGGCGGGAGAGGATCGGTCTTGGTGACCAGCGTGTCGAGCTTTGCCGACAGCGCCTTGGCGCCGAGATGGTCGGGCTGCGCGGCGAGCACCTGATCGACGAGCGGCTTGGCATCGTTGGGCCGGTTCTGCGCGTGCGCGATCAGCGCGAGATGGAACCGCGCGCGCACGTCGTTGCTGGTCTCGAGCTTGTCCTCGCCGCTGTCGATCTTCGCGAACGCGGCCTTGGCATCGTCGAGCTTGCCGTCGCGCGCGAGCAGCAGCGCCTCGGCGAGCGCGACGTCGCGCTTCCAGTCGCCGCCCTTCGCCTTGGCCGCGTCGAGGTACCGCTTGACGTCCTTCGCCGGCTTGCCCTGCAAGCGCAGCACGTTCGCGTACGCGATGTTCGCGGCCGGATCGTCGGGCAGCGCCTTGAGCGCCTTGCTCGCCGGCGTCAGCAGCTCGGTGACGATCGTCTTCGCCTGCTTGCGCAGCTTGTCGCCATCGGACTTGCCGATCAGCCCGGCGCGATCGTTCAACGCCTGCGCGAGTGCGGTGCCGAGCGATGCGCGTAGTGCCTGCGCCTCGGGCTCGTCCTTGCCGGCGAACCCGTCGTACGCCGTCTGCAGCCGCGGCTCGTTGTTGCCCGCGAGCTCGTGGCGCGTGATCTCCGCCGGCGTCTGCGGCTGCTCCGGCGCATCGGGCACAGGCGTCACCACCGGCGACGCATCGAGATGCTGCGCGACCGTGGCGGCATCCGCGGGAGCCTTCGCGACCGGCTCCTCCTTCTTGAACACGAAGAAGTAGAGGGCGACGGTGGTGCCGGCACCGAGCAGCAACACGACGAGCAGGATCCACAGCCCCGCCGACGAGCCGCGCCGCGGCGGCAGCACGCTGTCGTCGTCGTCCTTGAGCATGCGGACGCGATCGGTATCGAACGAGCTCTCGCCCGACGGCGCCGCGCGCACGCGACCCGCGAACGCCGGCTCGTCGGGGATCGCGGCCAGCTTGCCCTTGAACGGGCCGGTGACGGGACCGCTGTTGCCGCTGCTCGCCGCGGTCGCGGCCTTGATCTCGTCGTTCGCCCACGCCGCGGTGGCCCGGCTCGTCGGTGGCGGCGGGATCGATCCGGCCTTCGGAGCCTCCGGCAGCGGGCCCGATTGCGACGAGCCCTTCTTCGGTGGCGGTGGTGGTTGCGTTGTCGGCCGGCGCGCCTGGGGCACGCCGACGGGCGGCGTCTTGGGCACCGGTGGCGGTGCGGTGACCTTGCGCGTGGTCGGCGCCTCGTCGTCGGGGAGGATCGTGCCTCCCGCTGCCATCGGCGCACCACCGACGCCGAGCAGCGTGCCCTGCGCGGGCGGCTTGCTCGGCGAGCCCTTGCGCGCGGTGGTCCGGGCCTCGTCGGCGACGTCGAAGTACTGCGCCAGCTCGGCGATGTCACCGAGGCGCTTCCAGGTCTTCCCGGTGCGCGAGATCAGCGCCTCGCGCGTCACCGTGCCGCCGACGATCCATTGCTGGAGCGTCGCCAGCTCCTTGCAGCTCTTCTGCTCGCCGTTCTCGAGCCGGATCAGCCACTGCCGTTCATCGGCGGTCGTCGGCGCCTCGTCGAGCATCGAGTCACCCTTGCCGGTGTACCCCGCCCCCGCGGCGGTCTGCTGCGGCTGCGCCTGATGCGTGGCGGCCGGCTTCGCGGCGGCTGCCGGCGCGGCGACGATCGGGGCTCCCGCCGCGGTGTTGGACCGCTTGCGGATCTTGAACATGTGACCGCAGTTGGTGCACTTGACCGTGACGCCGCCCGGCTTCAGCCGCGCTTCATCGAGCTCGTACTCGGTCTGGCACTTCTCGCAACGGACGTCCATGGCTGCGCTAAGCCGGCAACCTACCACGGCGATTTCGTGCCTGCACCTTGTGCCAGCCGGGGCAATCGTGGAATGTCTCGCCAATGAGCGAGACCCGGGAGCGCGCTGCCGAGCGAGTCCGTGTCGACGCTTTCGTCAGGGTCCACGGGGCGGACGGCCAGGAGCTGGTGTTCCGGACCCGCGACCTCTCGGAGCACGGGCTGTTCCTCTATACCCGGGTCGCTCGCGCGTATCCCTTCAAGGTCGGATCGACGCTCCAGCTCGAGCTCTACGACTACGACCAGACGGTGACCTGCAAGGTCGTCGTGGTTCGCATCGTCGAGCCCAATAGCTCGGAGAGCGAGTCCGCGCCGAGCGGCTTCGCGGTGCGCATCGTCGATCTCGGCGAGCCGTCGCGCGCCGCGCTGGCCGCGATGATCCAGCGGATCAAGTCGGGCGAGGTCTACTGATCCGCATCGTCGTGTGAACGTCGGGCCACTCGGGCGCCGTCATCTCGTACAGCAGATGGGTGATCCAGCGGCCGTCGCGCCAGACGTCGTCCTCGGCGCGGCCGACGAACCGAAAGCCCGTCTTCTCGATCACCCGGCGCGACGCCGTGTTGTCGACGAAGCAGCGCGTCGTCACCTTGTGGAGCCCGAGCGTGTCGAACGCGAACCTCACCACGGCGCTCGCCGCCTCGGTCATCAGGCCCTTGCCCCACAGCGGCTCGGCGAGCCAGTAGCCGAGCTCGGCGCGATCGACGCGAAGCGCGGCCACCTGCCACTGGATGCCGTCGAGCGCGATCGCGCCGGAGACCTTGCCATCGATCTCGATGCCCCAGCAGACGCCGCGATTCTGCGCGACGTTCGCGATCTGACCGCGCACGAACTCGAGGGTCTCCTCGCGATCGGCGTGCGCCGCCCACGACATGAACTTCGGGAAGTCGCGCTGCGAGACGATCGGAAAGATCGCATCGGCATCGGCCTCGACGTAGGGACGGAGCTTCAGGCGCGCGGTCTCGATCGCGAGCGTCAGCTCGGTCAGCCGCGGGATCATCGTGCGAGGGCCCTGCATGCGCGTATCCTAATGCGCCTCGTCGGCGGCGACTTCCTCGACGGTCGCGAGGATGTCCTTGACGTCGATCAAGCGCAGGCGCTCGTCCCACGGCACGCGCACGCCGGCTTCCTTGCGGAACAGCACGAACGCGCCGTGCGGCACGCCCGAGACGTTCTCGGTCACATCGTCGGTGTTCGGTCGATCGCGCGCGACCTCGATGACCTTGCCGTAGAACGCTTCGTCCTGGGCTTCCTTCGCACCGGCGGGCAAATACAACCCCGCATCCGTGCGCTCCTCGATCTTGATCACCTGGACCAGGACGCGCAGTCCGAGCGGCAGGATCAATCGATGGCGCTTGGACTCGGGAGGATCAGAGGTCTCGTTCGAAGACAACGGTGCCACTCTGCGCGAGGCACCGGAGGCGGGTCAAGCCGGCACCGCGCAGCACCGGCACCGCACTGTCGATCGTTGGCTTCATCGAGGGGTCGTCGCAGAGGCCGGACCGCACATCGACCCGAGGCGGCGACGCTTCGACGGTCGACCACAGCCGGCGACCGCGCAGCACGCGATCGAGCTCGCTCACCGCCGCGTTGGGATCCGGTGCCGGCCGCGCGGGTTGACTCGGGTTGGTCGGCTGCACCGGCTGGGTGGTGACCGGATTTTGTTGCTGGACCGGTGTCGTCGCCGTCGTCGCGACCGGCTGGTCGCTGCCCGCAGCGGGCTCCTGCGCGGGTTCGTCACCGCCGCCGGCGATCAGCTTGAGCAGCAGGACGATCACGATCACCGCGCCCAGCGGCACCGCGATCAGCAGCCACGGGAACCGCCTGTCCTCGGCGACGGTGCCGCCCGCGACGGTGGCGAGCCGCCAGTTGCCGGGCAGCGGCGTCTGACACCTGGGACACTTCGCGTATCCCGGGACGACGGCAACGCCGCAGGCCGGACACACGGCGCTCATTCGAAAATGGTAGCGCCTGCCTCGTCAGCGGGGCGACTTTTTACGAGCCACCAGGATCAGCACGCCGAGCCCGAACAACAGGGTCGCCGGGTGGGGGGCCGCGGAGTTGTTGCAGCAGCCTTCCTTCAGCCCGACCGGCCCGCATTCCTTCGGATCCTTGGCAGTTGGGTAGATCGTGCAGATGGCATCGATCTCGTCGGGGGTGATCGTGGCCTTCTTGGTCTCGCCGCAGTCCTGGAAGTTGTACATCGTGGCCTCGAGGATCGCGGGATCGGTGGTCGCGTTGCACGCCGGCACCGGGTTGCCATCGCCGTCCTCGCGCTCGGGGTCGCCGCTCGCGAGACACGGATGCTCGAGCCCGAGCATGTGACCGAGCTCGTGGGTCAGCGTGTTCGTGATCTCCGACTTGCACGAGTTGGTGCCGCTCGTTTGCCCCATGTGCGCGAGCGCGAAGTCGGCGCCGTTGAGCTCGATGTCGGCATCGACGATCGCGCCGTCGCGGCCGCTGCCCGGGTCGTCGACGAACACGGCCGTGGTGATGCCCGCCGCCGACGGCGAGTAGCAGCGCGCCGGGTCATCCTTGATCGGCGGCCGGCACCACGTGGTGTCGCGGAACTTGATGAGGTTGCGTTTATCCCGGCCGACCTCGGACGCGATCCGCTCCTGCTGTACGAGCTCCATGTACGAGCAGCTGCGGACGTTGTCGTTCCACTCGGCGATCGATGAATCGATCGCGTCGAACTCGTTGTCGGCGTTGACCTGGTTGGTGCCGGCGGCGTCGACGGTGACGATCACGCAGCCCGACTCCCAGAACAGATACTTGCCGGCGGTCGTCGGGCCGGTGCGCACGAAGTTGGGCAGCAGGCGGGTGACGTGAAAATCGTCGACGGCGATGTGGTCGCGCAGCGACAGATCCTTCGCGATCCGCGCCGCGATCGAGACCTCCATCCCGGGCTGCAACAGCTCCGGACCCGGAAACGTTCGCATCGCCAGCCCGTCGACGCTGCCGCCGAGCTGGCTGACCACGACGTCACCGTCGGGCGTTCGCACCGTGGCATCGGTGACGATCCGCGAGCCGTCCTCGGTCCAGCGGGCCTTGGTCGCGATCACCTCGCCGGCGATCGACATCGGGCGATCGGCGTACGCCACGGCGGGAAGGAACAGCACCAGCAGCGCCGAGCGCATCTCCCAAACGCTATCATGTTATGCAACCGCCCATGCCTCCGGCTGTACGTGTGCGGATTGCACCATCTCCGACGGGTGACCCCCACGTCGGGACCGCCTATATCGCGCTGTTCAACTACGTGTTCGCGAAGCAGCAGGGCGGCAAGTTCGTGCTTCGGATCGAGGACACCGATCAGGCCCGCGCGCGCGCCGATTCGGAGCAGATGATCTTCGATGCGCTGCGCTGGACCGGCATCACCTGGGACGAAGGTCCCGATGTCGGCGGCCCGTTCGGCCCGTATCGCCAGAGCGAGCGCAAGGACATCTATCAGCGCCACGTCGGCATGCTGCTCGACAAGGGCGAGGCCTACCGCTGCTTCTGCACCGAGGATCGGCTGGCGAAGATGCGGCTCCAGCAGCAGGCCGAGAAGCGCAACTTCATCGGCTACGACCGCCACTGTCGCTCGATCGATCCGGCCGAGGCGCGCAACCGTGCCGCCGGCGGTGAGCCCCACGTCGTTCGCCTCAAGGTGCCGACGGAGGGCCCGATCAAGTTCCGCGATCGGCTACGCGGCGAGATCACGCGCGACGCCGCCGAGACCGACGATCAGGTGCTGCTCAAGTCGACCGACGGCATGCCGACGTATCACCTCGCCAATGTCGTCGACGATCACCTGATGGAGATCACGCACGTCTGTCGCGCCGAGGAGTGGATCTCGTCGACGCCGAAGCACGTGCTCCTCTATCGTGCGTTCGGCTGGGAGGAGCCCGAGTGGATCCACATGGGCCTGCTCCGCAACGCCGACAAGAACAAGACCAAGATCAGCAAGCGCAAGCACCCGGTCTCGATCAACTACTACCGGGACGCGGGCATCCTGCCGCATGCGCTCCTCAACTTCCTCGGCACCATGGGCTTTTCATTCGGCAACGACCGGGAGAAGTTCACGCTCGGGGAGATGATCGAAGTTTTCTCGTGGGAAAAGGTCTCGCCCGGCGGCCCGGTGTTCGACCTGACCAAGCTCAACTGGCTCAACGAGCAGTACATCCACGAGATGCCCGGCGACGATCTCGCGCAGGCGTTGATCGACTGGCGGCTCAACAAGGACTACCTGTCGAAGGTGGTGCCGCTGGTCCAGAAGCGCGTCAAGAAGCTCGACGAGGTCATCCCCCTCGTCGAGTTTCTGTTCTCCGGCGATCTCGATTACACGGCGGTCGCCGCCGACATGCGCGTGCCCGACGTCGCTCCGGCCGATGTCGGCAAGGCGGTGCTCGATCTGGTCGAGAAGCTCGAGGCGCGCGAGGCGTTCACGGCGCCGATCCTCGAGGACGAGACCACGAAGTGGTACACGGCGCTCGGCTGGCAGAAGAACCACGCGCTGAGCCTGCTCAGGCT
>JAEYYY010000456.1 GCA_023430775.1 Pseudomonadota bacterium | reverse complement strand
CGATGCGCGATGCCGGGCGCGAAGTCGAGCGGGAACGGAATCGTCTCGTGCTTCCAGCCGGCGGGAATCGGCCAGGGCTCCGGCGCGCCGACGCTCGAGCCAGCCGTCGGGACCGGCGGTGCGGTCGTCGACGGCGACGAGGTCGAGCCACACGCGGCGAGCACGAGCAGCGCGGCGCGAGCCAGCGAGCCCCTGGGGTGCATCAGCTGTCCGCGAACGCGTCGAAGGCCGACAGCTCGCCGCGATCGAAGAACAGCCGCTCGCAGCCGTCGCACCAGTCGTACTCGATATCGCCCGCGCCCTTGAGCGCGATCATCTGGCGCTTGCATTCGTGGCAGGTAGCCGCGGTGGATCGGTGGACGTGCGGAGCTTGCGCGCCGCCCTCGATCACGTGCGCCAGGCCGAGCGAATCGATGGTCTCGGTCTCGCCCTTGTCGAGCACGATTCCACCGCAGTGAGGACAGCGATCGATCTCGATCGAGGAGACCTCGATGAGCACCATGTTGCTCGCACACGCCGGACACTTCATCGCAGCGACTCTACGTCAGCGTCCCGCTTGCCACCAGGCCTGCCAGGCGCTGGCATCGGTGCCGAAATCACGGCCGCGCGACAGGGCGCGCAACCCGTTGACGGCGTTGTCGCGCACGTACTCGTCCTGATCCGAGAGCGCGAGGATCAGCAGCGGAATCGCATCCTCGGGCGACTGGCTACCGAGCAGCGCGGTCGCCGCCCGGCGCTCGCCGACGTCGCTCGAGCGGGCGAGCTCGCCGTAGAGCTTCGCCGCATCGGGGTGCGGCACGCCGCCGAGCGCGTTGAGCGCCAGCCCGCGAACCCGCGACCCACCACTGCGATCGGCCGCGCGCGCGACCATGTCGGCGGTCGACACCTGACCGTCGACGTAGAGCTTGCCGAGCGCACCGATCGCCGTCCCCGCGATCGCCGGATCGGGATCGCGACTCGCGACGAGGAGCGATGACACGTCGGCGTCCGGCGAGCGCACGACCTCGCGCACCGCAGCGAGCCGGACCTTCGGATCCGACGCGACCAGATCGGCGGCGAGGCCACGGCCCGGCAACGTCGGCCGCAGCTTCGGCAGCACCGGCGCCGCGGCGATCCGCGGTCGCGCGATCGGCGCGGGCTCGACGCTGACCTCGGTCGCGGTGACCTTCGGCGTGGTCGCCTCCGACGACGACCGGCCGACCCACACCCCGAGCCCGACGAGCCCGACGAGGCCGATGGCGATCACCGAGCGGCGCATCACTCGACGTCCGAGCAGCACCGGCAGAACGCCGTGCCCGTGATCGCGATGGAGGCGAACTGCGTCCCGGCGACATCCGACACCACGAGCGCGTTGGTCGCGGAGTCGAGGTCGTCCACCCAGTCGGCCTGGGTGGTGCCGGTGACCACGATGCCCGACTGCACGGCGGCGCGCAGCTCGCCCGCGCTGCACAGGTGGGTGCCCTCGACGCGGCACTTGTTCACGCACTGCGCGAACGTCATCCCGGGGTCGTCGATGTCCTCGACGCACAGCCCGGGGCCGTGCTTGACGTAGCCGGCCGGGCAGCCGCGATTCGTCACCCGGCTGTTGCCACCCATGTCGAGGTTGCCGCTCATCGAGTCGCCGGTCGTGTTGACGTAACGCGGATCGTAGCGCGCGTCGGTGAAGGTGGTGTCGAGCGAGATCGTGTTCGCGCCGACGACGATGCCACTGCCCTGCCCGATATCGAGCGTGACCTGAGGCCCTACGCCGTTGTTGCTCGCCGTCAGACCCGCCCCGCCGATCACGTCGGTGATATCGCCGCCCGCGTTGGTGTCGGTATCGATATCGTTCGCGCAGGCCCACGCGGTGCCGTTGAACTTGAGCAGCTGACCAGGACCGCACGAGGTCGGCAGCGACAGCGCGACGGTGGTGCCGTTGACGCTGCTGATCAGCCCGCTGTTGGCGGCGGTGGTGACCGCGGTCAGCGTGCCACCCGAGTTGGTGTCGATATCGTTCGAGCAGCCCCAGGTGCCGTTGAACCGTAGGATCTGACCGTTCGCGCACGTGCTGAGCAGCGACAGCTGGACATCGCCGGTGTTGCCACCACCCGACAACCCTCCGACGCCACCGACGGTGACCGCGGTGATGTCGCCGCCGGAGTTGGTATCCGCCGCGCACGCCCACACCGACCCCTGGAACTTGAGCACCTCGCCCTGCCCGCAGTTGACGAGCGACAGCGTGACGTTGCCCGCCGCGCCGCCGCCGGTCAGGCCGTTGCCCGCGGTGACATCGGTGATGTCGCCCGAGCCCGACAGATCCGGCGCGCACGCCACCGTGCCGTCGTCGTTGACGCCGATGATGAAGTTGCCGGTCGTGCACTGCCCGCTGATCCGCTTCTGGATCTGATCGATATCGAGCCCACCGATCGTGGTCGCGTTCGCGGCCTCGGTCGCGCGCACCGCGTACGGCACGCTGCCGATCGTGACGCGCGGCTCCATCACCACGTCGTCGAGCGTGACCTCGAGGAACAGCTTGCGACCGTCGAGCACCGTCGCCGACAGCGGCTCCGTCGAGCCGAGGTCGTAGAACAGCAAACCATCCTCGAGCTCGGCATCGACGCTCTCGGTCCACAGCGGGTTGCCGCCGGTCTCGGCATCGAACAGCCGGAACACCAGCGCGTGCGAGCCGACCAGCTCGGCGCCGGTCTTGTCGTCGACGAGCCGCGCCGTGAAGCCGATCGTGGTGGGGACCTCCGCGCGGGCGGAAGCCGCGAGCGCGAGGACGAGGGCCAGGGCGAGCGCCTTCATCGCACCACCGGTGCCGCGGGACGCGCCGTGACGGTGCCCGCCTTGATCGGGCGCTGCGTGAACGTGCGGCCGACCTCGACATCCATCCGCACGCCACCACCGCGCAGCCGCGCGGCTCCCGGAACCACTTCCTGTGCCGGATTGGCCGGAACTTCAGGCTCCTTCGCCGATGCACATGCACCGACGAGGAGCACCACGACCCAGAGCGTCTTCATCGCGCGGTTCTATACCGCCGACCGCAGCGCTTTTGTGTGGAATTAAACCGCCGCTCAGTCGCGCGGACCGACGGAAGCGCCGTAGGTGATCGCTTCTCCCGGCGCCCACAGCTCGGGGGTGGTGCCGACGTCGACCTTGTTGCCGGCCGCGTCGCGCTCGACCTCCTTCTGGATCGTCACCGGCGTCGAGGCGTGCGGCTTGACCATCCAGAACAGGTCGATGATGTCGTCCGACTCCATTCGCATGCAGCCATGCGAAACGTAACCGCGAATCAGCTCCTCGGTGATCGGGCCGTGGAGCGCGTAGGTGTTGGCCCCGACCGAGTTCTCGATCGTCAGCCGGAGGAACGGGAAGCCGCCGAAGTAGTCGGGGTTGGTGCGGCGGGCGACGTACCACCAGGTGTCGGTGATGTCGTCGCCGGTCGCGAAGTGGCCGGTCGGGGTGATGCTGACGCCGCGGCTGTTCTTGACGCCGACGCCCGTCGGGTAGACCGCCTGGAAGCCGGTCTCGCGGTCGAACAGGTGCACGGTCAGACCGTCGAGCGAGACGATGATCTCGGGCGCCACCAGCTGCGGCAGGTCCGTCGGGATCGCGTAGCGCGGGATGTCGGACTTGCCGTCGTCGAGCGGGGCCGACGGGTCATTGTCCTCGTCGACACCTTCGAAGGAGCCTTGCTCGGGATCATCCAGGACCTCGGATGACGACGCACAACCGACAGCCATGAGCGCGATCGAATAAGCGAGAAGACGACGCATGTTTCGAGGCGCGCGTGGAGCATGCGACGTGCCTGACAGGCCTCTAACAAGATCGGGAACATCGCCGCGCATCGACGAAAACTCGAGTTGCCATGGAAGCTTGGGCGGTGCAGCGGCCTGCACGACTGCCCACGCCCGTGCGCACTACGAGCGGCGCATCGTCGGCTCGACACCGAGAGGGATCACGGCTGGCTCGCGCTGGTCGTCGCGCTGTTCCTTCTCCGTCTCGGGCTCGGTCACCGGCTCGATCCGCGCCAGGTCGCTCGGTGCCGGGCCGTTGAGCACGCGACCGTAGGCATCGAAGCGCGAGCCGTGGCACGGGCAATCCCAGGTCTGCTCGGCCTGGTTCCACTGCACGACGCCGCGCAGGTGGGGACAGGTCGCCGAGCAGGTGTGGAGCTCGCCGGCCGAGTCGCGGTAGGCGGCGACCACGTGCAGCCCGTGCCGCACCAGGGCGCCGCTGTTGCGCGGGATCGCGCGCTCGCTATCGACGTCGCCGCCGCGCAGCCAGTCGAGGTAGGGCGCGGTCGACGTCACGGCTTCGCGCAGCGAGTTGCCGAGCGCGCGGGTGATCACCCGGCGATCCGGATCGTAGAGCTCCGCCCACGCCGAGCGCCGGCCGCGGATCAGCTCGGGCAGCACGAGCGCCGCGATCGTCGCGTGGGTCATGCCATTGCCCGAGTCGCCGGTGACCACGTAGACGTGCTCCATGTCGGGGCACCGGCCGATGAACGCCAGGCCGTCGGCGGGCTCGAGGATCTGCCCCGACCAGCGATGGACGATCGGACCGGCGAACCGGAACGTGCGGCGCGCCCACTGCGCGAGCTCGGTGAACGCGACCTCCGGATCGCCCTGGCCGACGCGGTGATCGTGACCGCCGACGATCAGCACGTCGCGGCCGGTCGGCCCGGTGGCGACGCGGATGTAGTGATACGGGTCCTCGGTGTCCCAGAACAGTGCGTGTGGGACCGCGCCCGGCTCGAGATCGAAGCCGAGCACGTACGAGCGATACGCGGCCTGCCGCACGGTCAGCTTGATCGGGCTGGTCAGCGCGCCGTTGGTGGCATCGATGACGACGCGGCAGTGGAGCTGGCGATCGCCGTCGAGCTTGACCACGAGCGGCTTCGCCTTCTCGATCGAGTGCGCGTGAACGTGCGTGTGGATGTGACCGCCCGCTTCGATCACCGCCTCGGCGAGCCCGCGCAGGTAGCGCAGCGGATCGATCTCCGCCTGATGCGCGAACCGCAGGCCGGGTCCGAGATCGAGCGGCGTGTGCTCCACCCGCTCGACCACCAGTCCTGCGCGGCGCGCGGCGGCGAGCTCGAGCTCGAGCTCGGGGAGGTCGCTGCCCGGCGCTGCGAACAGGTAGCCATCGACCCGCTTGAGCTCGCAGTCGATCGCGAGCTCGCGGACCGTGGCCTCGATCTTGTCGATCGCCGCTGCATGACTCTCCGCCACCAACCGCGCGCCGCGCTCGTCGAAGCGGCGCTCGAGCTTGTAGTACCGATCGTCGACCGCCGACGCCAGGTGCGCCGTCGTCCGTCCCGTCTCGCCGCCGCCGATCGGACCGTCATCGAGCACCGACACGCGCGTCCCACCGCGCGCGAGCTCGAGCGCGATCGACAGGCCGGCAATGCCACCGCCGATGATGCAGACGTCGGTCTCGTGCTCCGGCGGCGAATCGAAGCGCGGCATGCGGCCGCCGATCGAGTCGTGCCAGATCGAAGTGGTGAAGCCGCCGTCTTTCGCCGAGCTACGCATGAATCCTCCGAGCTGGAGGGTTTCAAGCGATGTGCCGAGCGGCTTGCGAGAGACGCCTAGAGATCTAGAAATAAACCCGGAGGCCGAGCCCGCCGTCGATGTCGGTATCGAAGTCGTCGATCAACACGAGGATGAACGCGATCTCGCCGTAGATCTCGAGCGGGGTACGACGAAACCTGAGGCCGACCTGGAGCGGGAGGCGCGCCGCGATCTGCGTGTTGTCTTCCGTGAGACCCGCGACCGCGACACCAACGCCGAGGCGAAACGGCACGTTGACGCTCTGGCCCCGAGCGAGTCCGAGCAGCACCAGGTACTGGAGATGGCCGTACGACGCGCGCGGCTCGTCGAACCGCGTCGCTCCGATCACGATGTCGAGCGCGGAGCGGCGCTGGAGCGGGATCTTGAGATCGAGGCCCGTCGGCTGACCGAGGAACACGCCGATGCCGATGCTCTCTCCACGAGCCGCGCCGAGCCCGGGCCCGATCAACAGGACGATCGCGATGACGAGCTTGCGCATCCCGCGATCATCACACCGAGCGCAGCGTGCTGTCACGAGCGCGAGTTGCCGTGCCCGCGCTTACGGTTGCGGCGTCGCCAGCTCGAGGTCGGCACCGAGCGTCAAGAACCCACCCGTGACACTCGGGCGCTGCTTCATCTGCAGCAGCAGCTCGGCATCGGCGAGGCCCGGCGACAGCTCGGAGAGCCCGAGCTCCGCGAGATCCGGAAGCGGCAGCTCGATCGACAGGTTCTCGCCGATCGCACCGAACAGCTCCGGCCACACCAGCTCGACGATCAGCGACTTGACGGCATCGGGATTGAGCACGGTGCCGCCTTCCGGAGGCGACGTCTCCCACACGATCAGCTCGGGGACCTCCTGGATCTTGAGCGACACCTTGGTGCCATCGACGACGATCCGCGCCCCGGCTTGCGCGTTGACCGCGAAGCTCTGCTCGAGATCGGTGAGGCCGACCTCGAGCTGACCGAGCTGGAGGATGACGTCGCAGCGCACGCCGTCGATCTTGCAGTTCGACTCCGGCGGCGTCGGTCGCACCACCGGCGCGAGCTTCGCGCTGACGGTCGCGGACAGGCCGCCGAACATGGTGTCGCCCTCGAGCAGCCCGCTGTTCCACAGCGCGTGCAGCAGCGAGTTCAGAAACTCCTGGCGCATCACGAGGTGCACGCTCGACGTCAGCGTGTTCGGTGCCGCCGGTTGCGCGTCGAGGCGAGCCGCCCCGCGCGACCCCGAGTGAACCGGATCGGACGTCGTCCGTACGGTGAGGTCCTGCAGCACGCTGACGTGCCCCGGCAGCGTGCCGACCGCCGGGCCGGCCTCGACATCGAGCGAGCCGATCGCGCCATCGAGCTGCAGCGTCACCGCGGCGCCGAGGCCGGGATCGAGCGTGAACTCGACGTCGTTCAGCAGGTTGTTGGTCGCGCCGAGCAGCGTCTCGAGGAGCGGCGGCACCTTGTCGGTGAAGGTCGGGATCAGCTCCGCTTCGATCAGATCCTCGATCAACACGCGGAACTCGTTGCCACCGATCGTGATCAGGCCGTTGAGGTTGTCGCCGTTGGGCCCGGTGAAGCCGGGGACCAGCGGACCGACCTGTGCGGTGACGTTGATGACCTGGACGTCGACGGTGCCGTCCTCCGCCAGTCCGAGCGTCAGCCGCGCGGACGCGTGCAGGTCGGCGGTGATGCCGCCGTCGATGATCTGCGTGTTGTTGTTGAGCTTGAACGTGCCGTCCATCTCGAGGAACACGCCGTTGATGTCGATCGAGAGATCGATCGCGTTCTGCGGATCGTCGACCACCTTGCTGTCGACGATCACCGTCGCCGGAGTGGCCGACGGAATCGTCACCTGGAGCACGTTGTTGCCGCTGCCGACGGTCAGCTGGCCACCGATCAGGCTCGCGAGATCGAGGTGCCACAGGATCAGCTCGAGCGCGCTCGACAGATCGTGCGCGACCACCGGGCTGGTCGACAGATCGAGCGTGGTGCCGAACGTCCGCGCGTCGAAGAAGCGCTGGCCGAGCGACAGCGAGATCGCACCGGGGACATCGAAGCCGGTCGAGCCGGCGTTCGGCGGCAGGTAGTCCGGCGCCCACACCACGTCCATCTCCTGGGCGACCAGCTCGGTGATGCCGTCGCCACCTTGCACCTTGATGTGGTTGATGCCGAGCTCGGGCAACACCTGGGTGGTGAACGAGCCATCGGGGCCGACGTCGACGCGCGTGCCGTTGACCCACGCCTCGAGCGCGCCGAACTCGGGGCTCTCGGTGGCGACCGTGCCGCTGACCGTGATCATCGGTGACTCCGATGCGACCAGCTCGTCACCAGGGCTCGGCGACGTCACGGTGACGGTGACCTTGCCGGGCTGCGGCGGGTCGACGGGATCGGTGCCGCAGGCGACCAGGGCGAGCAAGCAGAGCTTCTTCATTGGCGAACTCCGAAGCCACCGGTGAGCACGAAGTGCGTGCCGGGCGACGCAGGGGTGGACAGTAGCGGGCTGGTGATGCCGAGCTCGGCACCGGCGGGCAACCCGAAGTTCGCGGCGCTCGCGGGCAGCGAGAACGTCGGGATCGGGAACGCCGGCAGACCGCCGTTGATCGCGTCGGACAGCACGTCGTTGAGCACCTGGCCGAGGAAGTCGGCCATCGCGGTGCGCTGGTTCTGGGTCAGCGGCGTCTGGAACGACACGAACAGCTGATCGAGCTGGAAGCCGCCGAACGATAGCGTGTCGCCGACCAGCGAGACGTTCGCGGTGGCGCGACCACCGAACAGGATCGGGATCGGGGTGTTGATCACGCCCGGGATCGAGATCGTCGCCGCGATGCCGCCGAGCATGAGCTGCGCCTTGTTGCTCGTCGTGATCCGCGCGACCGGCGGCAACCGAGCATCGATCGTGGCATTGCCGCCACCGAGCGCGAGCGATGCCTGGAAGAAGCCGCCGCGCCACAGCCCGTGGAGGACCTGGTTGAGCGCACCTTCATAGAACGCGATGCCCACCGGGCGGGTCGACGACGTGCCCATCGCATCGAGCAGCGGATCGAACGTGCGGCGGGCGACACCGAGGCTCGGGCGGTTCTGGCCGACCGTGCTGGGCGTGAACCG
>JAEYYY010000309.1 GCA_023430775.1 Pseudomonadota bacterium | reverse complement strand
GGCTTGTAGAGGATCGGCGAGTGCTCGCGCTCCTTCCATCCCGGGAACCAGATGCCCGTGGAGAACCGATCGATGTTCGAGTTTCGCTGCCGGTCTTCGCCGTGGCGTCGCCAGTTGTTCAACACGTACGATGCAGTTTCGAATCTCGCGCGGCGTGGTGAGCGCACGATCGTGATAGCGGTCGCCGAACACGCCGCCGCGCCGACGCTGGCCGGTGCGGCGCCAGATCGCGCGGTTGATGTGCTTCGCGGCGGAGCTGAGGAACACGCGCATGCCTGCGGTGAGCGCGCCGCGATTCGCAGCCTCGACGAGGAGATGGAGGTGATTCGACTGGATGCTCGCGTGCACGATCCGGCAATCGACCTCGCGAATCGCGGCGAAGCGGAACACGGCGATCGTGGCTGCGCGGATGGCGCGGAACATGTCGCGCTTGCGAAGCGAGCCGAGCCCGTCGACGACGCGGCTGGTGACGTGCAGCGGATGGCGCGCGTTGATCTCGTCGCGCTGTGCGTGCGGCATGCGCGGACGGTTGCTCGTGCGCGGTCGCCCTGCGCCGTCGCGCTTGCCACCGTGCTGGCGGAACTCGAACGCTTGCTGGAGGTGCTTCTTGCGTGGACGCGGCATCGATTCCTCGTCGAAAGAATTCGTCGCGCGATCGCGCAACTTGAATTCGCGTCGACTTCGAGGACCACCGTGCCGCGCGGGCGCTCGTGCAGCCGGCGTTCACGATGAAAGCGATCCAGGGCTACATCGCGACGGCCGATCGCGGCTTCGCAAGCGCGATCGCCGAGTGGAGCGCGCGCGGGCGGATCCATTTCAAGACCGAGGTCCGCACGCTGCTCGCGCGCGTCGCCGGCGAGATCTTCACCGGCATCACCGATCCTGCGAACGTCGCCGCCATCGACCGCGCGCTCACCGATTTCTGGCACGGCGCCACCGCATTGTCGCGCAACACGCGGATCAGCCCGACGCGCCGCCGCTCTCGCCAAGGCTTCCTCATGCTCCTCGAGACCTTCCGGGGGCTGGTCGAGCAGCGCCGCCGCGACGCCGGCAACGATCTGTTCAGTCACATGTGCCAAGCCGAGGCATCGACGGATGGCGACGACGCACTGGTCCGGGTGTTCCTCACGATCATGTTCGGCGCGTTCGACACGACATCGGCTGGCGTCACGAGCATGGCGTACCTGCTCGCGCGCAATCCGGCATGGCAAGAGCGCCTGCGCGAGGAGGCGAAGCAGATTCCTGTCGGCTCTCTCGACGCGACGAATCTCAAGGCGCTCAAGCAGCTCGAGTGGGTGTGGAAAGAGACGATGCGGCTGATGCCGATCGCGTCATTCGTGCCGCGCGCGCCGCTGCGCGAGGTCGAAGTGATGGGCCACAAGATCCCGCCAGGCGTCGGAGTCCTCCCGATGATCGGCGCGATCGGTCGACATCCCGACCTGTGGACGAACCCGAGCACGTTCGACCCCGAGCGGTTTTCGCCCGATCGCGCGGAGGACAAGAAGCACCCCGCGCTGCAGATGCCGTTCGGCGGTGGCGCCCACGCGTGCGTCGGTGCGCAGCTCGCGAACATCGAGGTGAAGGTCCTCTGGCACCGGCTCATCTCGACGTGCAAGTTCTCGCTGCCGCACGACTACGAAGCGCGGCACACGCATACGCCGATGGGAATGGTGTCGGGTGACGTGACGCTCGCGCTCGAGCCGCTTGGCTGAGTGCCGATCACCTTCGTACAGCGGAGGTGAGCCGAGGGCTTCGCGGCAGCGGCGGTGGAATCTCTCACCGTTGACCGGGGCAGGTCCACCGGGACTGGTCCACCTGGACCTGCGAGGTGGACCAGGTCCATTCGCGGGCTCTCGCGTTCGAGTGGTTCTGCCCGGTTGTGAATGGCGAGACGTTTGCTGAACCCCGCGTGATGAGAACACTGCATCGACAGTTGTGGATCGCGGCGCTTGTCCTGGTGGGGTGTGGAGAAGGGAGCACCGGCGGTACCGAGGAGGCGAAGCCCGTCGAGCCCTCTGCCAAGGTTCCCGGCGACAAGGTCGCGCCGCCCCCGTCGGCCGAATCCACGGCGAAGTCGTTCGTCGCCGCGCTGGCGTCGGGTGATCGCAAGACGGTGGAGGCGCTGACGCCCGACGCCGCGACGTGCAAGGCGACCAAGCTCACGCAGTGCGGCCCGGCGGCCGACCTCATCACCAAGCACTGGGACCAGGTCAAGGTCGCCGCCGCGGCGTACAAGGATGCGAAACTCGCGAAGACGGGCACGCTGCCGGTGATGGACGCCACCGCGTGGACTGCCGAGGTCGCCGGCAAGGAGCCGCTCGAGGTCCTCGTCTTCAAGTCAGGCGACCGCTCCTTCGCGCTCGCACGGTTTCCCGGCGTCAAGCCACCGTCGACCGGCAAGGAGATGGCGCAGGTCGTCGCGATGAAGCCGGCGGAAGCGATGGAGATCGTCAAGGCGGCGATGACCGCGGCGAAGGCACCGAAGCGCGACTGCAAGAAGATCGCCGACGACCTCATGCTCGCGTTGCCGGTCGCGCTCCCCAAGGTCGACGACGCGTCGGCCGAGCCCTACAAGGTGCTCCAGCGCTGCGCGCTCGAGACCGGGCGCTGGCAGTCGGCGATCCAGGCCGGGGTGGCGTTGCTCGAGACCAAGGCCGCCGATTCGTACGTGATCGCGCAGATCCCGCGCGCGTTCGTCGAGATGGGCGAGCACGACAAGGCGATCGAGGTCGTCAAGAAGCTGGCGAAGGCGTTCCCCAAGGAGGAGAAGTCGCTCGTGATCGCGCAGCTGTTCGCCGTGTGCCACGCCGAGCGCTACGCGAACTGCGTCAAGGGCGGCGAGGCGATCATGGCGACGTTCAAGAAGGCCAAGATCGCCGACAACGATCCGGACATGATGCTCGCGAGGTTCTTCCGCAACCTCGGGTGGACGGCGCTCGACAGACCCGGAGACGCGATCGCCGACTTCAAGGCGATGGAGAAGATCTGGGGGCGCGAGAAGCTCGCGAGCATCGGCGCTCCGCGGGTCATCGCGTTCGCGGAGAAGGCGGTGGAGCGTGGCTTCTATCTCGAGATCACTCCGCTGCCGCAATTTCCGACGGGCGTCTACCACCTGATGGGCAAGGAATCGACGGGATCGCTGCTGACACTCAAGATCCGCGAGCAGGCCGGCATCAAGCGCAACCTGCGCGTCGAGCTCGAGGTGTCGGGCGTGACCGACAAGAGCTCCAACTCGCTCGAGCTCGGCCCGAAGCAGGCAGCGATGCGGCTCTACAACCCACCGCTCAAGGTCGAGTTCGACGCGTCGAAGATCCGTAGCCCGCGGCCATCCCAGCTCGTCATCAAGATCACCGAGGACGTGAAGGGGACCCCGAAGACGATCCTCGACGAGACCATTCCGCTCGAGGTCCTGCCGCGCGACTACCTGCCGCTCCGCCGATTGATCGGCGCCGACAAGTTCGCGCCGACGTTCGAGTACATCGGCGCGTGGATCACGTCGAACGACAAGACGGTCGAGGAGTTCCTCACCAAGGCCAAGGCACGCCACCCGAAGAAGCAGTTTGTCGGCGAGCAAGACGAGACGGTGTCGCAGATCAAGGCGCTGTACGACGAGCTCAAGGCTCGCGGCATGAGCTACGTGATGGATCCGAACGTGACGAGCACCCAGAGCTTCGTCCAGCGCACGCGGCTGCCCGCCGAGGTCCTGGCGTCGACCAACGCGCAGTGTCTGGAGGGCACGCTGACGTTCGCGACGCTGATGGAGGCGATCGGCATCAAGCCGATCGTGGTGTTCGTCCCGGGGCACGCGTTCGTCGGCTGGCACCCGGTGGCCAAGGACGGCACGAACGGCAAGCCGATCTTCCTCGAGACCACGATGGTCGGCGGTTACGAGTTCGAGCAGGCGATCAAGGTCGCCAACGCGCGCGTCGAACAGGAGCTCGCGGCCAACCACTTCAAGACCGGCGCGGCGCACATGCTGGACGTCGGCAAGATCCGCGCGGGTGGCTTCAGCGCGATGCCGATGTAGCGATCAGGCGCGCTTCGACCGAGGTGCTGTGCGACACGCGCCACCGGAGGAAGGACGCTGCCGCCGATTGCGCCAGTAACCAGGTCGCCGCTTCGTCGCGGCGATCGCGAGTCGACGCGCGAGCGGCGGCGGGTACCCACGCTCCGCGCGAGACCACGAGATCACCACGGACGAGGTCGGATCACCTAGGACGGCAAGCTCCTGATCGTGCAGCAAGCGCTCGGTTTCGGCAGTCGGCATTCATGACCCGAGTTAAGATCGTGGACAACCTGATGCAGCTCCGGTCCATGTCGATGTTCGTGGTGCTCCTTGTTCTCAGCTGCATCCGTTCGCGAGGGCCGCAGATCGCAGTGCCGGCCGAGTTCCAGGGCACCGAGTCCGTGATCATCGAGAACAAACTGGGACGCCCGCTTTGCTCGTTCAGGGTGAGCGAGAAGGGCGACTATCGCAGCAAGAACTGGCTTGGCCGCCGGCTGGGTGCGGGAGAGCGTGTCGAAGTGAAGATGAAGCGAGGTCGCTATACGGTGAGCGTCGGCTGCGACGGAGAGTTCTATGGCATGGCCGACGTGAGCATCGTGATGAAGACGACGATCGGCATCGGCGCCCGTGCTGGGAAGACCAAGGGCTACGCGGCCGTGACGGTCCCGGTGACGATGAGGTCTGCAGGTGGAGCACAGCAGCCCGCCGGCGGTGCGGACGAACAGTCCTGCACGGGCATGTGCGGCGGCCCGGAGAACACGTTCGGAGACTGTTGCCCGGACGAGGGCTGGCACTGCGTGATCGATCCGCAGCAGCTCCGCGACATGGGCGATAGCGCCACTGGTGTCTGCACGCTGAAGTGAACGCGGCGCTCGGGTCACGCTCCGGTCCATGCAGCGCCCGCAGTGGATCGGTCGAGTTGCAGCTCGGCCGGCGCGGCGCACGTGCTGGACGTCGGCAAGATCCGTGCGGGTGGCTTCAGCGCGATGCCGAGGTAGCGATCAGGCTCGCTTCGATGCACGCGGACGCCGCCGGCTGGCTCGGGTGGTCTGTCGCGCGCCCGTGACCCGGTTGATGATCTCGGCAAGCGTCTCGATCAGCTCCGCGGGCGAGTGTTCGGCGGGCGGACGCAGGACGGCCTCGAGCACCGCGGCCCCGGTCATCGTGGCGAGCAGGTAGACCATCGCGTCGGGTAACCGCGGCGTGCCGACACTCGCACCGAGCTCGCGTGTCGAGCGTGCCAGTGCGAGCAGCATCGTGCGCGTGTTGTCGACCGCGGGGATGTCCCACAGAAATGGCACCTCCTGCACGATCACCGTGACCACGTCGCGACGCTTCGCGACCGCCTGGTACATCGCGCCGAGCCAGGCTTCGAGCGCGACGTGGGCCGGTGACGTGGTGATGAGCTGCTTGCTGCGGTCGAGCTCGGCGAGAAGATCCTCGAGGACGTGGCGCACGATCTCGGCGACCAGCGCCTGCTTGTTGGGGAAGTATTCGTAGAGCGACGCGATGCCGACGCCCGCGAGGTCGGCGACATGGTTCGTGGTGAGCGCCTCGTATCCCTGGCGCTCCAGAATCCGAGCACCCGCCTCGAGGATCGCGCGGTAGGTGCGCCGGGCACGCTCCTGCGTGGGGAGCTTCCGAGGAGACAGCGTGGGGAGCGAGCGACGCCTGGCCATGATCGGGATCCGAGTAGAACCGAGCTTTTACTCGGATTATGGTTGTAGCATGCAGCAGCTCCCGACCGTCGATTCGCTCGCGCGCGTCGGCGACCATCGCCGGCCGTCCTTGCGCCGCCAGCGCAGGCTGTTCCGGTGGGTGGGCGGCTCCGATCCACAGCCCACCGACGCCCAGGTCGAGGAGCTCGCGCGGTACCTGGTGATGGGCGATCCGGTCGCCGACGCGGTGGTGGAGATGTACAGGGCGCTTCCGGGAGGGCGAGGGCGGGCGCTGCTCGATCAAGCGCTCGCGCACGGCATCGGCAGCATCGTCGATCCACCGCGCGCACTCGTCGAGCTGTTCGCGCACGTCGACCGCGAACCGATCTGGCTCGACCGCGACAAGCTGGTGCTCGCGTGCCAGGTATCGCGTCGGGTCGGGCCGTGGGGCGAGCTCGCGCTCCGCAACTTGTCCTTGATGGGCGGTTATCTGGGTGCGGCGGCGGCGAAGCCGCTGGTGTTCACGGGACAGCTCGAGCGCGTGACGCAGCGCCGTCTCGTCGAGACCGGCAAGTTCTGGATGGACGTCACCACGATCGGCGGCCTCGAGCGGTTCGCGGACGGCTTCAAGAGCGCGGTGCGCGTGCGCATCATGCACGCACAGGTGCGCGCGATGCTGCTGGCGTCGGGCAAGTGGGATCCGGCGTGGGGGTGTCCGCTGAATCAGGCCGATTCGATGGCGACCATCCTCGAGTTCTCGTCGATCTACATGTTCGGGCTGCGCGCGCTCGGGTTCTTGTTCACAAGGCGCGAGCGCGAGGCGGTCGTGCATCTGTGGCGCTACGTCGGCTACGTGATGGGCGTCGACGAACGCATCCTTCCGACGTGCGAGGACGACGCCAACCGGGCCATGTATTTGATGTCGGCCACGCTGCCGCCGTCCGACGACGACACTCGCGCGCTCGGTATGGCACTGGCCGACGTGCCGCTGCGCGCCGCCGGCGATGGCTGGCTGAGCAAGCGGTTGGCGAAGGTCGAGCGCACGCTGCGGATCGGTTACACGCGCTACGTGCTCGGCGATCACGCCGGCGACGCGCTGGGGCTGCCGCGCACCGCCGCCAAGTACGTGTGGCCCGCGCAGGTGCCGCTGCGGTTGGGGTTCGAGCTGGTGCGCGCCACCGTGCCGCCCGTCAACCGCCTCGTCATCAAGCTGGGCGAGCGACTGGCCGAGCGCGAATTTCCGAAACAGGTCCAGCGAACCCGCGCCGACACCTCGTTCTCGCCGGTCGGTCGGCTCGCGCGCTGATGCTCGGCCCGCGCATCGAGGTATCCTTGCGCGACGTGAGAATCCTCAGCCTGCTTCTTCTGATCGCGTGCGGCCAGGACGGCGCGAGAAAGCCCGCCGGGACGACGAACGATCCGGTCGAGACCTGCGAGCGCGTCGCGGACGTCTGCAGGATCGACAAGGCGAAACTCGGGGTCTGCACGCAGAAGCGCGGCGGCTCGGGTTTCGTCTGCGCATCGCAGCATTGAGGCGCGCGGTGACGGCAAGCTCGAGGGCGTGGCGTCCGTTCGCTGTGATCTCAGCGCGGGAGCGTGGCGGCACCGAGCAGCTGCTCTGAACGCGATCGAGCGCGTGCAGCTTGCGCGGCGCGGCGCGAGGCAGTCACTCCCGGGACGGTGGTTCGAGGGTGGGGCGGGGCGGCGACGCTGGTACAAATCAGCCGTGGCCACGCGTGATCAAGTCGCTTCCTGTGCCGCGTTTCGCGCGCTGCACCAATCCGGGTGTTTCGTCATTCCGAATCCATGGGACGTCGGGACGGCGATCGCTCTCCATCAGCAGGGCTTCAAGGCGCTCGCGAGCACCTCGGCCGGCCTCGCCTTCACGCACGGGCTTGCCGACTCGACACCACTCGAGGAGTTGCTCGCGCACCTGCGTGCGATCGTCGACGCGACACCGCTGCCCGTCAGTGCCGATTTTCAGTGGGGGTTCGCGGACGATGTCGGCGCGCTGGCCGAGAACGTCGCGTGCTGTATCGCGACCGGAGTCGCCGGACTCTCGATCGAGGATGCGACCGGCGATGCCAGCGCGCCGCTGTTCGGTCGTGACGTCGCGATCGAACGCGTTCGTGCTGCGCGCGCGGCGATCGATCGCAGCGGGATGCCGGTC
>JAEYYY010000282.1 GCA_023430775.1 Pseudomonadota bacterium | reverse complement strand
CCATCGTGACGCCGGCGATCGTGTCGCGCGCGATCCGCCTCGCCGCGCGACGACCGGGGAACGTGACGCTGACGCCGGCCGAGCTCCTCGAGCTCCTCGATCTCGATCGACCGCGCGTCGAGGATCGGTTACGCGATCTCGAAGCGGCGCTGATCGAGCCACCGAAGCTGTTCAGAGCGCTGCTCGCGATCGGTTGCCACCAGGATCGCGGCGAGCTGGTCGACGACTGGTTCGCATGTCACAGCGAGGCGCTGCTCGCGATGCGCGACTCGCTACGCGCGATGCTCGACGTCCCGTCGTGGAACCTCGATCACGGCGCGCAGGTGCGATCGGCGATCGAGTTTCTCCTCGAGCGGTGCAAGCGCGTCGGCATCGAGCTCGAGCTGACGAACGAGATCGACGAGCTCGACCGCCGGCTTGCCGCGCGTAAGGTCGAGGGTGCGCCGTGGGGAATTCCCGCGACGCACACCTGGTGGTGACTCAGGGGCAGGCGCCGACGGCCTGGATGCCGACGTCGGCGGCAGCCGCGGTGCACTCGTTGCTGTACGTCTGGCCATCGCAACCGCAGACGGGATCGAACTGCTGCGTGCAGAACTGCGGGCGCGGGGCACACACGCCCGTCGCGTCGGCGAAGCCGCAGATCGCGCCGAGATCGAACTTGCAGTACTCGTCCTCGGCGCAGGTGTCACCGAGGCGAGCGCCGCAGGCCACCTCGCAGGTGCCCTCGCGGACGACCGACGTGCCGGCCGCGGCGGCTTCGCACGCGTTGCCGTAGGTGTTGCCGTCGCAACCGCACACCGGAGAGAACTCCTTGGTGCAGATGTCCGGGATCGGTGCGCAGGTGCCCATCTGATCGGCGGCACCGCAGGTCTGCTCGGGGGCGAAGTTGCAGTACTGGCCGTCGGGGCACGCGAGCCCGGCGAAGCCTCCGCAGTGCGCGGCGGTGAGGCAGCCACCGTCCTTGCACGAGACCTCGAGCTCGTAGTCGGCGCCGATCGGCGAGCCGAGCATGGCGTCGTACGTGGTGGCGACGAGGAGGTACTCGCCGGACGTCGACGGGAGCATCAGGCAGGAGTTGAGCGAGCCATCACCGCAGTCGTCGTTGTAATCGGCGAGCACCCAGAAGTTGCCGGCGCGGCGATACGCGGCGAAGAACATGTCCTCGCCGACATGGCTGCGGAGGTCGTAGCGGACGAGCGCGTCCGCGCCGTCGTAGCTGAAGTTGTAGGCGTGGAACGCGCGGGTGCGAGTGACGCGGTCGGCGCGAACCTCGCGCATACCGATCGAGCCCTTGGCCGTCGGCCGGCGGAAGGAATCGTCCTTGCCGGTCTCGTTGACGTCGATGCCGTCGAGCGCCGAAGGATCGACGGCCGGCTTGTCGGCGCAGGCGACGAGGGTGGAAAGGAGAAGGAAACTAAGGGAGGACTTCATAAAAGATGGCCGCGCGAGAAGCAAACGACGTACCGCGTCAACGCTCGTGAAAGCCATGGGTTACGCGTGATCGAGACAGCCTTTGACCGGCTGGTCGAGCGGCCACCGGCAGGCGGGCTCGCCGCTCTGGAGGTGAACCCGCATTCTGGCTACCGTCCGTGGCCATGCGCATCGTCCTGTTCGTGCTCCTCGTCGCGTGCGGAGCGCCGCAATCATCTTCACTTCCTCCGAGCAACACGGCGCCGCCACCCGCGGCCACGCCGGCGGAAGACAAGACCGACTCCGAGCGCGTTCGCGATGCCGAACAGGCCGCGGCGAAGGCGGAGGCCGATGCGAAGGAAGCGCAGCGGCTCGCGCAGGAAGCGATGGAGATGGTCGAGCGGCTGCAGCGATCGCTCGAGGACATGGACAAGCGCGTGACCGAGGCGGTGGACTCGGTGGTCGCCGCGCAGAACGATGCCGATCGCGCGAACGCGAAGGCGAAGCTCGAGGCGCTTCGCAAGGAGAAGGCCGAGATGGAAGCCAAGGTCGCTGCGGCGAAGGCGGCGGCGGCGCGAGCGCAACGCGCGAAGGGAAACAAGATCAGCAAGGAGTGTCAGGACAACCCGCTCGCGAAGGGTTGCGACTAGCTGGCATTTGATAGGGTCGGGCCATGCAGCTCCGATCGCTTCGCTATGTTTTGCTCGCGCTCGCGCTCACCGGGTGCGTGAAGAAGTCCACGTACAAGAAGGCGCTCGACGAGAACGCACGGCTCAAGGCCGAGATGGCCGACCAGCAGAAGGCCGCGGCGGCGAAGGAGCAGACGCTCGACGACAAGATCAAGGAGCTCCAGGGCCAGCTCGGTCAGCTCGACGAGACGACCAAGGCCAACATCGGCAAGCTCCAGGGCGAGAAGGCGGCGACCGAGGCCGAGCTCGCCGAGCTACGCCGCCAGAAGGAAGCGGCGGAGAAGCGGATCGCGGCGTACAAGGCGCTGCAGGACAAGTTCCGCGCGCTCGTCGACACCGGCAAGCTGCAGGTGGTGTTTCGCAACGGCCAGATGACGCTGAAGTTGCCGTCGGGAATCCTGTTCCCGAGTGGCTCGGCGGATCTGTCGAAGGATGGCGAGAAGTCGCTCAGCGAGGTCGTCGCGATCTTGATGCAGTTCAAGGATCGCCGCTTCATGGTCGCCGGTCACACCGACAGCCAGCCGATCAAGACGGCGAAGTTCAAGAACAACTGGTACCTGTCGACCGCGCGCGCGAACAGCGTCGTGCAGCACATGATCAAGCAGGGCTTCCCGGCGAAGAGCCTCGGCGCCGCCGGCTACGGCGAGTTCGATCCGGTGTCGCCCAACGACACCGAGCCGAACCGCGAGCTCAATCGCCGGATCGAGATCATCCTGGTGCCGAACCTCGAGGAGCTGCCGAGCCTGACCGGCAACCAGCCGTAGTCACCGGCGGCGGCGGACGAGCAGCAGCGCGAGCATCGCGAACGGCGCGAACGCCGAGGCGTCGAGCGGCGCCGACGCGTTGCACGAGCAACCCGCGTGCATGCCACCGCTGCCGTCACCGGTCTCGGGCTCGCCCCCACACAGCGGCGAGTCGTCGACGATGCCGTTGCAGTCGTTGTCCTCGCCATCGCAGGTCTCGCTCGAGAACGCGGGCGCGGTGCACTCGTTCCAGCTGCCGTTGGAACAGGTCTCGGTGCCACCACCGCAGGCGTTGGAGCAGTCGCGCACCAGATCTTCGTCGACCTCGCCATCGCAATCGTTGTCGATGCCGTCGCACAGCTCGTCGGCGGTGACCTGCTGCGCGATCGCGTCGAGCGCGGTGACCAGCTCGGCGGCGTTGTTGACCTGGAAGTAGCAGTTGTCGGGCGCCGCCGGATCCTGCGAGGCGGCGTTGCAGTTCGGGCGCTCGGTGCCGGAGGTGAGCGCCATGTCGTTGAGCGCGGCGGCATCGACCTCGGCACCGAA
This sequence comes from Pseudomonadota bacterium, assembly GCA_023430775.1. Classification (GTDB taxonomy): domain Bacteria; phylum Myxococcota_A; class Polyangia; order Haliangiales; family Haliangiaceae; genus JABFXX01. Next base: position 885 of record JAEYYY010000282.1, on the reverse strand, counting down.
GCCGACGACCCACGTGGTGATGCCGGCGGCCTTGAGGTTGGCGACCGCCTCGACACCATCGAAGCGCGTCGCCGGATCGTACGGCGAGCACCACTGCCAGCCGTCGGTGATCAGGATGACGTGGCGCGAGCCGGTGGTGTTGACGAGCGACGGCTCGGTGGCGGCGACCTCGAGCGTCTGCGCCATCGGCGTCCAGCTGCCGGCATCGGGCGGCGGCGTGGTCAGCGCACCGAGGATGGCGCCGCGGTTGTTCATCGCGGGGGCGACGTCGAGCGCACCGGGCGCGCACTGCGATGGCGCGGGGAACGTCATCAGGCCGAACTCGGCGCGGGTCTCGTAGGCGGAGAGCACGTCGCCGAGGCCGGTGACGGCGGTCGACCACTTGGTGATGCCGTTGATCTCCCCGGTCTGCATCGACGACGACTTGTCGAGGATGACCATCACCCGCGCGGGCGAGCAATCCTCGGCGGAGGCCGGCTGCGTGAACGCTGCGAAACCGAGGACAACCGTGGGCACTGCGAGGCGATGCATCTTGCCCCGCGCGGAGAGCAAATCGCGGACCGCGGCGGCTCGCGAAGCGCCGTGCACATCGCGCGAAGTCACGCGCCGTTGCACGACGAAGATCGCGGGGTCCGCCGTCGATGGCAACCGCGGTAGCCGCCAGTCGGCGTTGCCGGTGTAGGCTCGACCCGTGCCGACCGGCCTGTTCGTGCCCAGCCCTCTCGCCGAGAAGTCGGCGCCGCGCGTCGACGATGCCGCGGATCTCTACGACGTGCTCGCCGCCGTCGCGCTGCAGCACGGCAACCGCGAGACCCGGCTGGTGATCGGCCTCGACATCGGCCGCGTGCTCCGCGTCGTCGAGATGCCGGCGGAGCTGAGTGCGCG
>JAEYYY010000277.1 GCA_023430775.1 Pseudomonadota bacterium | reverse complement strand
GTGCCGGCGTGCGAGCGTTCGCCGTACAGCGCCTCGAACAGCGTGACGGCGAAGCTGAACTGATCGCTCGCCGCGGTGGCCGCGCCTCCGTCGAGGACCTCCGGTGCCATGTACGACGGCGTCCCCGCGCCGGCATCGCCGACGCTCGCCAGGTCGGTGGTCGCGAGGTCGACCGGCGCGGATCCGGCGCGCTCCGGCGTCGGCTCGGGCTCGGCGGTGAGGCCGGCCGGCTCGACCGCGAGACCGAAGTCGACGAGCCGTGCCCGATCGTCGCCGACCAGGATGTTCTCCGGTTTGACGTCGCGGTGGATGATGCCGGCGCGGTGGGCCGCCGCGAGACCGGCCGCGACATCCGTCATCACGCGCACGACGTCGCGCCAGGTGCGATCCGGCTGGGCGTCGCCGGTCCTCGCGATCCACGCCCGCAGCGGCACACCGGTCGCGAGCTCCATCACCACGTGGACCGATCCGGTGTCCTCGCCGGCGTCGTGGATGGTGACGATGTTCGGGTGCGCGAGCCTGGCGAGGGCGCGGGCCTCTCGCAGCACGCGCGCGTTGCCGGCCGGATCGCCGGCGTGCATGACCTTGACCGCGACCTTGCGATCGAGCCGTGGATCGTAGGCCGCGTACACGGTGCCCATCGCACCGGCGCCGAGCTTGTCGAGGATCACCAGCCGGCCGAGGCGAGGCGCGTGATCGCCGCCGAACAGGCGCGAGCGCACCTTCGCCTGCAGCAGCTCGTCGCCGAGATCCCTCACGTGCGTACTATACGGGCGTGGCGACCGAGAGCGATGCCGAGCTGCTCGAAGCCTGGCGCGCCGGCAACGTGCGAGCGGGAGACGCGCTGGTGTCTCGCCACTGGGCGAGCGTGTCGCGCTTCGTGCGCAGCAAGCTCGGCGACGACAGCGCCGATCTGATCGCGCAGACGTTCCTCGCCTGCGTCGAGGGTCGCGATCGGATCGAGGGCGACACCTTCAAGGGCTACCTGTTCGCGATCGCGCGCCGCCGGCTCGCCGATCACTTTCGGCGCCGCGCGCGCACGCCGGAGCTCGATCTGGCGAGGTCGTCGCTGATCGATCTCGGGGCCGGACCGGCGACGCAGCTCGGCCGCGCCCAGCAGCGCGAGCTGTTGCGCGACGGCCTCGCGCGGATTCCGCTCGACGATCAGATCGCACTCGAGCTCGCACACGTCGAAGGGCTGACGACCCGCGAGCTGTCGCGCGTGCTCGACATCCCGGAGAACACGGTGCGCAGCCGGCTATCGCGCGCGCGCGACAAGCTGCGCCAGGTGCTCGCCGAGCTCGGCACCGAGGCCGAGGCCAAGCTCGCCGACAGTCAGCTCGGCGAGCTTCAGCGCGACTGACCGTAGTGCAGCGTGACGATGTGCGGCGTCAGGTCGGTGCCGACGCAGTTGCCCTTGCACACCGGATAGCCGACGAGCAGGACGTTGATCGGTGCCGGCTTCTGGCCGGCGCGCTTGAAGGCGATGGTCGCCATCACGTAGACCCAGTCGAGCTGGCGCACGACGTGCGGCTTGCCGATGACGGTGACCTTGCGCGCGTGCCAGCTCCCGAGCAGCTTCTTCGCATCCTCTCCGACGGCGTGCTCCTTGGCTCCGGTGCCGATCACGACGTCGAACGGACCGCCATCGAACCGCTCGGTGACCAGGTCCGGCACGCGCAGCAGATCGAGGAAGCGATCGAGCTCGGCGCTCTCGACCAGGTTGTCCTCGCCGCGCAGATCCTTCACCTCGGTCGGCAGCGAGACCATGATCGCGACCGGCACCAGCGCCTTCGGGTTCGCGGCATCGATCTGATCCGAGAACACGGTGGTCGTTCGCAGCAGCAGTGGCCGACTCGCGCCGCGGATCTTCGCCTCGAGATCCGCGCTCACCACGACCAGGCGCTCGGAGCGCTTGCTGGCCTCGCCATCGCGCTTCTGGGTGACGGTGGGGGTGCCGACGATGGTCGCGCCGGTCGCGGTGCGGCCGACGCCGGCCCAGTCGGTCGCCGCGGCGCGGATCGCCTTGCGGCCGATCGCGACGCCCCGGCTCGACGGAAACCTCGCCGCCGAGTTGTTCGAATCCGGGAACATCGCCGCGAACGCATCGAGCTTGCCCTCGGCCAGCTGCTGCACGAGCACCGCCAGCTTCGCGCGCGCTGCCCGCGAGCGCGCATCGGAGTCGGCCGCGGCGACCGAGGTCGCGAGCAGGAGGCCGACGATCAACACGATGCGCACGGGGATATCGTAGACGATCGTGGCGCTCGCACCATTCCACGCTGGAGGCGATGGGATTTGGCGGCGTTAGCGTGCCGTGTGGCGAAGATCGCTGCGCACGACGCTGCACATTCATCGGCGCGGTCGAACGACGCCAGCGCCTTGGTGAGCGCAAGACAGGCCTTCGCGCTGCAACCGGGATGACGTTGCAGGTACGTTACCGCGCGATGAGAAGCATCCTGCTCGTGGCCGCGGTCTGTCTTTACGCGTGTGGTGGTGGTGGCGGCGGTGGCAACGGTGGCGACGACGACGATCAACCGATCCCCGACGGTCCGGTCGGCCCGCAGCCCGACGGCCCGACGAACATGGGTACGTCCGCCCTTGGCACGACGTGCACGCCCGACGCGAACAACCCGCAGGGCGATTGCCCGGCCGGCTTCGAGTGTCTGAACCTGCAAGGCGCGACGAACCCGTGGTGCTCGAAGACCTGTACGACCGGTGCAGGCGACACATGCGCGACCGATTACTCGGGATCGGGCAAGGCGGCCTGTATTCTGACCGTCTCCGAGGAGGGCGGTGCGAATCCGCGGCCTTTCTGTGCGGTGATCTGTGAGGATCTCACTTCGATGCCGGCGAACCAGATCTGTCCGGCTGGTCAGTGCGACGGTACCTGCCCGGGAGCGCTGATGTGTACGACTCCGCTGCGAGAGACCATGGATGGTCCCGTGATCGGCAACGCCTGTCAGTAGGCCCTTATGATGCGGTAAGCGGTTCGAGACTCTAGCCAATCCATGAGGTTGCGAATTCGATCGCAACCTCAGCCGGCGTGGTTCGAAGGAAAGGCATGATCGAGAACAGATCCGGTAGCATCGCACCTATGCGGGCGTTGCTCATTGTGGGGTTCCTTGCGTCCTCGGCATGCACCGAAAAAACCCGCAATTCTGTGCCTCAGACGCGGAATGCACAACCACCGGACGCCCTATATGTGACGTCACCGGTGAGTTCGACGGCACTGCGAATGCTTGCATCCCCGTACCCGAAGGTTGTCCCGTCGATCGTTGCGGCTGCACAGCCGGAGAGAACCTTGCGTGTGTTGGCGATCAGCTTACAAGCTGCGCGCCAGATGGCAGGTCCACTGTCACCTCTACCTGCGCGCTGATGTGCGCGAGCGAGAAGCGCTGCTTCACCTTCGAACCATCGAACGGCCTCGGCGCCGCATTCGCTATGTCGGAGAGTGAATCGGAGGTAGTTCTTCCTGCTTCCGCCCGAGTCGATACCACAACAGGCACAGTCCAAGACGTCGTCGGTAATCAGATCTCGGTGCCGTCGTTGGTGGTCGAACAGGACGGCGGCTCGTCCATTCGTGCTTTCTTCGCCCATAACTGGATTATCGACGATGTCAGGGTGACCGGCTCACACGCGATCGCTTTCGTCGCATTCGAGTCAGTCGTGATTCTGGGCGTGATCGACGCGAGCGCGGATGCGGATCTGAGCGGGCCCGGCGCGCAAGAAGATCCAGCCGTCTGTGTTGGCGTGACGACGGCGACCGCACCGGGTTGCACGCTCGTCTGTTCTGCAAGCGGAGCCGGCGGCGGCGGCAATGCCACAAATGGCGGCCGAGGGGGATCTCTTTCTACTCCCGGTGGCGGGGAAGGAGGGGCTCCAATTCCAACGTCCACGCCACTAGTTGGTGGGTGCCGTGGAGGTTCATTGGAGGTTACCGCGGGAACCAGGCCAGGCGGAGCAGGTGGAGGTGGCGTGCAGATCGTAGCCGGAACCGCCGTCGAGTTGTCGGCTCGTGGGATGATCGATGTTGGCGGTGGTGGAGGGGCAGCGAGTGCCGGCGGTGGGTCGGGCGGCATCGTTGTTATCGAGGCCCCAACGGTCAGCTTCGACGGCGCGTCGACGGGAATTGTTGCCAACGGTGGTGGCGGTGGTGGGTGTGGAGCAAACGGCGCAGATGGTACGCGAACGACGTTCCCGGCAGCGGGCCCGAAGTGCATCGACAAGTCAGCGGGAAATGGTGGGACGGTGACACTTCCACCAGAGGCAGGTCAGATCAAGTGCACGTCAGGGACCTGCAGCACGACTGGTGAGCAATTTGGCGGTGGCGGAGGCGCCGCAGGACAACTCCTGATCGCGACTCAGGATGGGGATTTCTCGGTCAACGGATCGCCCTCGTTGAGTGTCATCATCACCAAGACGATGCTCATTGCCAAATGAGAGCACCGCGTCGGCGAACGAACTGCTCAACTCGAAGCCGCGCGGATCATCAGGATCGATGTAGTCGGTCGTTTGGCGGTCGGCAGCAGGCACGCGGCTGATCGGACGATCGCCTTTGTTGCGCGAATGCAGACATAGGACCGGCGTCATCGCCAAGAAGTCACTGCGATGCCGCGTGGTCGAACGGCTGCGCGACCTCGAGCTGCGCGGACAGCCGCAACAGCAGATCCTCGCGACCGTACGCGGCGGCGAGCTGGATCCCGATCGGGAGGCCGGCCGCGTTGCGAGACAGCGGCACCGAGCACGCCGGCTGGCCGGTCGCGTTGAACGGCGTGGTGAACGGCGTCAGCTTCGCGGCGGCGAACGCGGCGGCGAGTGGATCGTCGGGCGGCGAGCGGAACGAGCCGAGCGGTGGCGGCGGCGAGGTGATCGTCGGCGTCAACCAGATGTCGTAGGTCGTGAAGAAGTCGGCGATCCGGCGTGCCGCACCGTGCATCCAGCGCCAGGCCTCGGAGTAACCGGGCGCGGTGATCAGCCGGCCGAGCTCGGCGAGCGACCACGTCAGCACCTCGACCTCGTGACTCTCGAGCGGACGACCGATCGCGTGGCCGGCGGCGGCGACATCGGTGGCGACGCTGGTCGCCCAGATCGTGAGGAAGCGCGGCGCCCAGTCGTGATCGTGAAGCGCGGTGATCTCGGCCGGCTCGACGACGTGGCCGAGTGACGCGAGGAGCTTCGCGGCGTGATCGACCGCGGCGACGCAATCGGGATGCGAGTCGACGATCGCGCCATCCGACGACAGGTAGCGGGTCGCGAAGCCGATGCGGAGCGGGCGCATCGGAGCGACCAACTCGGTGGCGTAACGCGTGAGCTGCGGCGGCGCGGCGTACGGATCGCCCGGCTGCGGACCGGCGATCAGATCGAGGATCGCCGCGGAGTCGCGCACGCTGCGGGTGACGACGTGATCGCAGACCAGGCCGCCATGGAGATCGCCGTGGGTCGGCGCGTAGGAGACGCGGCCGCGCGACGGCTTGAGACCGTAGAGGCCGCACGCGCTCGCGGGGATGCGGATCGAGCCGCCGGTGTCGGTGGCGTGCGCGACGGGCACCATGCCGGTGGCGACCGCGCAGGCACTGCCGCCGCTCGAGCCGCCGGGCGACCGCGCGAGGTCGTAGGGATTGCGCGTCGGCGGCCACGCGAGGTTCTCGGTGGTCGGCACGATACCGAGCTCGGACGTGTTGGTCTTGCCGACGATCACGAAGCCGGCGCGGCGCAGCGTGGCGACGAGGTGCGAGTCGCGCGGCGTGCGGTGAGCGGCGCGCCGGAGAGGGAGCAGGCCCTCGGTGTGAAGCGCACCCGCGACGTGCTGGTTGAGATCCTTGATCAGGATCGGAACGCCGCGGAACGGCCCCGGCGGTGGCTGCTTCGCGGCGGCGCGGGCGTCGTCGAACAGCGGCACGATCACGGCGCCGAGCTCGGCGTTCGAGCGCTCGATGCGCGCGATCGCCGCATCGACGAGCTCTGCGGGTGATGCGGCGCCGCTCCTCACGAGCTCGGCGCACGCGGTGGCGTCGAGGTCGGCGAGCTGCATGCGCGGACTCTATATCGCGGGCGCTCGATAGTAGTAAGGTCCGCCCGATGACTCGCATCCTCGAAGGCAAGCTCGCCCTCGTCACCGGCGGCGGTCGCGGCATCGGCGCGGCGATCGCGAAGGCGCTGGCGGGCGCCGGGGCGCGCGTCATCGTGTGCGGGCGCAACAAGACCGATCTCGATGCGGTGGCGAAGGAGGTCGGCGGCGTCGCGATGCAGGTCGATCTGCTCGATCGCAAGGCCACCGACGCGGCGATGTCCTCGGCGGGGCACGTCGACGTGCTGGTCAACAACGCCGGCATCGCCGAGAGTGCGTCGCTCGAGCGCACCACCGACGAGATGTGGGACCGCATCATGGAGCTCGATGCGACGTCGCCGTTTCGCGTCACCCGCGTGTTCGTGCCCGGGATGATCAAGGCGGGGTGGGGCCGGATCGTCAACGTGGCCTCCAACGCGGGCGTGTCGGGCTATGGCTACACGGCGGCGTACTGCGCGGCGAAGCACGCGATGGTCGGCATGACCCGCGCGCTCGCGATCGATCTCGCGCGCACCGGCGTGACGATCAACGCGCTGTGTCCCGGCTGGGTGGAGACCCAGATGGCCGACGAGGCGGTGACGCGGATCGCGCAGAAGACCGGGCGCAGCCTCGACGAGGCGCGGACGTCGCTGGCGGCGATGAGCCCGCAGCGCCGGATGATCCAGCCCGAGGAGGTCGCGCACGCGGCGCTGATGCTGTGCTCGCACGACGCGCGCGGCATTCACGGCCAGACGCTCGTGATCGACGGCGGAGCGATCATGAAATGAGGTCGTATGAGCTCTGAAGAAGTCAGCGTTCCCGACTGGCCGAAGCCGCGGGGTTACTCGAACGGACGGATCGGGCGCGGCGTGCCGTTGCACGTCGGTGGTCAGATCGCGTGGGACACCCAGGGCAACTTCCCCGAGGGCATGGCGGCGCAGTTCGCGGCGACGCTCGACAACGTGCTCGCGGTGGTACGCGCGGCCGGCGGCAGGCCCGAGGACGTCACGGCGATGACGGTGTTCGTCACCGATCTCCCGGCGTATCGCACGGCGGCGGTGAACGACCTCGGCAAGCTGTGGCGCGAGCGCTTCGGCAAGCACTACCCGGCGATGGCGCTGGTCGGCGTCGCCGGGCTGGTCGAGCCGCGCGCGCTGGTCGAGATCGAGGCGATCGCGTACATCGAGGAGAAGAGCGCATGATCACGTCGACATCGTTTGCATCGGAGCTCGATCACGGCGTCTGCACGCTGACGCTCGATCGGCCGGCGCGCCGCAACGCGCTGACGTTCGAGGTCTACCAGGAGCTGGCGCAGGCGTTCGAGGATCTCAGCCACCACGACGACGTGCGCTCCATCATCATCACCGGGCGCGGCGCCGGCTTCTGCTCGGGCGGCGATCAGGACGACATCATCAAGCACCTGCTCGGGCGCGACACGGTCGCGCTGCTCGCGTTCACCCGCGCGACCGGTCGCTTGATCCGCGCGATGCGGCAGTGTCGCCGGCCGGTGGTCGCGGCCGTCAACGGCGTGGCCGTCGGGGCAGGCGCGGTGATCGCGTGCGCGAGCGATTTCCGCATCGCCTGCGCGACCGCGCGGTTCGGCTTCATCTTCCCCCAGGTCGGCCTGTGCGGCGCGGACATGGGCATCACGTATCTGCTGCCGCGGATCGTCGGGCTCGGCCACGCGAGCGAGCTGCTGTTCTTCGGCGACATCATCGACGCCGAGCGCGCGCTCGCGATCGGGCTCGTCAATCGCGTCACGCCCGATGGCGAGTCGTGCGTGAAGATGGCGCAGGAGTGGGCGCATCGCCTCGCGCGCGGTCCGGCGTTCGCGCACGCGATGACCAAGCAGATGATCGAGCAGGAGCACACGATGGCGCTCGCCGAGGCCATCGAGGCCGAGGCGCAGGCACAGGCGCTGTGCATGCAGCATCCCGACTTCGCCGAGGCACACGCGGCGTTCAAGGAGGGCCGGCGCGCTCCGCGGTTCCGCGGTGCCCCGACGGAGTAAGCGATGCTGCTGTCGACCGACGATCTGCCGATGATGTTCTCCGACGCGAGCGAGCGGTACGCCGCGGTCGCGACTCGCTTGCGCGCGGCGGCGCCGAAGCTCGAGGCCGCCGAACGAGCTGCCGGCGACGAGGCCGCACGCGATCGCGCGGCCGCCTCGGCGCTCGCCGACACCGCGCTGTTCGAGCTGGTGG
>JAEYYY010000250.1 GCA_023430775.1 Pseudomonadota bacterium | reverse complement strand
CCTGCCGGCGTCGATCGGCGCGCGACTCGAGCAGGCGATGTCCGACGACGCGCGCAACACGGCGCTGATGTTCGAGCTGTCGATCGAGATCCGTTAGTCGTCGCGAAACCAGCGATCCCAGACGCGCACCAGCACCGATTCGGCCGAGATCTTATTCATGCCCGCGTCGCACGTCGGGCAGCTGCGCGTGAGCGAGCCGACCATCGCACGTCCCGAAAACGGCGACGCGGCCCGTGCGATCGAATCGCCTGGGGCCGCGTGCATGAAACTAAGCGAATCAGTCTTTCTTGCCGACGATGTCGAACTTCGCGGCGGTCGCCGAGAAGCCGTTCACCATCACGTGAATCGGAGCGGGCTGCGACAGCGTCACCGTGCAGCTCTCGTTCGAGCCGGTCTTGAACGGGCGGCAATCGAACTTCGACGTGGTCGGCGCCGAGCCGACGCGGACGTAGAGGTCGGCGTCGTTGGTGCCGGTGATCGAGAAGGTGTAGCGCCCGGCCTCGACCGTCGGCGTCGCCCAGCTCTTCGACTCGCCGCGCTTGACCGTGCCCGCATCCGTCAGGCCGGGCCACGTCGCCGGCGTGCCGCCGCCACCCGGGGTGAACTCGTTGTCCTGCTCGCCGGAGACCAGGATGATCTGCGAGCTATCGACGCCGCGGAACATCTGCTCGTACGTCGACGGGTTCGCGTGGTCGAGGAGGCCGCGGAACAGCGACATCGACGCGCCGGCCATCGAGTGGAAGAACGCCGGCATCGCGTTGTTGACGATGTCGATGTACTTGAAGCCGGTGGTGTCGTCGGGGTTGATCGCCTTGTGCGCGTTGAACAGCGCGTCGTCGATGTACGCGAAGGTGTCGCAGCCGTTCATGTAGACGATGACGTACTGACCCTTCACCCACTCGCCCGCCTGCGCGAGCGCGCGGACGTTGGTGCCGAGGCCGGCGTGGCCGTTGTAGACGATGAGGTCGGCGCGGGTCGACAGCGCCTCGTAGCGCGCGCGGAACGCGGGCTGCGACAGACCGGTGGTCACGTTGTCGGTCATCAGTGCGACGACGTGGACCTTCTTGCCGTCGGGCAGCGTGGCGTTGAACTCGATGTCGGGCGACGCGACGCCCGGGGCGTTCGGCACGTTCTCCGGGATCGTGGTCAGGTTCTTGTTCGCGAGCTCGCGCTTCATCGAGCCGACGAACGTGTTGTAGGCGTCGATGCCGGCGTCGCCGCTGGTCGCGCCGTCCTCGTAGTTGCCGAAGATCGCGAGCACCTCGAGGCGGCCGTCCTCCCAGACCTTGTTGTACTCGGGGAACTTGCCGGTGGTCTGCGTCGGGCTCGGCGACGCCACGGCCTGCACGGTGTGGAGGTCGGCCGCGTCGATCTTGCAGCCGCTCTGACGCGGCCGGTAGTAGTAGAACATCGAGCCGGCGTCGACGTCGTGCGCGCCGAAGTCGACGCAGTCGTGGCCGTACTTCTCGGCGAACTTGGTCTGGCCGCTGCTCGAGATATCGAGCGGCAGCTTGAGCTCGACCGTGGTCGGCATGCCGTTGGACTTCTTCCAGGCCACCGGCAGCTTCGCCTTGTACGTGATCTGTGTCTTGCCACCGACCGACGTCTTCTTGATGTCGGTGACCTCGGCCTTGTCGATGCGACCGACCGCGGTGAAGCCATTGAGCTGGCCGACGGTGTAGAGGAGCTGGTCCTCGATGGTGTTGCGGTTATCGAAGCTGAAGTCGGTGATCAGCTTCCCCTCGAACTCGAGGTCGATGAACATCGCGAGCAGGCTGGAGTCGGCCTTGCCGTCCTCCGACTTGACCGTTTCTCCATCGAGGAACGAGTCGTCATCGGTGCACCCGACGGGGAGGGCGAGGGCGGCGGTGGCGAGAAAACCAGCGAGGCGCTTCATGCTCCCCCCGTTACGCAAGCCCGGTGCCGCAACGTGTCGTGGGCAACCCCTGGAGATCCCAGCCCCAGGTCGAGCAACCCGACTGGCCAGCCCCGGTATTTTCGGCCGTCCTAGCCGGCCACTGGATCGGCCAGCTCGACGAGGTCAGTTCGCTGTCAGCGCGCAGCTGCCGCTCGACGGGTCGAACGTGCCGTCGAGGCCGTTCTCGCACAGCAGCTCCTCGCTGGTGGCCAGATCGGCGGGCCAGAACTCGTACTCGTCGACGATCAGGCCCGGCGTGGTCATGAACCTCACGCTCTCGGAGCAGTTCTCGTAGACGTTGCCCGCACCGACCGGGATCACGGTCTTGTTGCCGTTGACGAACACCGTGAGCGACACGGTCGTCTTGAGCGTGGCATCGCGCTGCTCGGTGATCACCACGCTGTTGCGCTTGGTCGTGGTGACCGGAATGGTGATCGTCTTCTGGAACCCGGCGGCGGTGCCGGCGAACACGCTGATGAGGCCGTTGTCGGCGTAGCTCACCGAGACGCCGCACTGATCCGACGGCCCGCCGACACCGAAACACAGCTGCCGGGTATCGAGCAGCGTGCCGAACGAGGTCTCCGCGACGAACCAGAACGAGAACGTGCGGCCCGCTGAGGAGGCGGCGGCCGAGCGGAAGCCGTCGACAAATCCCCACTCGAAGCCCGTGGCGAGCCGGCCGAGGGCACCGGTCGAGCCGGGGCTGACAAACGCGATCGTCTGCGGCAGCGACAGGGGCAGCTTGAACCTGCCGGTGTTGAGGACGCGACCCAGCTCGAAGTCGATCTCGAGCAGCGGCGCCATCACGTTGCAGCCGCCGTTCGCGTTGCGCGTGCCACGCGCGAGCTTGCTGCAGATCGAGTCGTCGTCGAACGCGGTGTTGAAGAAGCGCAGATCGTCGAGGTCGACGTTCGCGAACGGGCCCACCGTCAACGCGCTCGCCTGACCGGTGCCGAACCCCGTGTTGTTCGGGACCGGCACGTTCTGCCGGAAGGCACCGTCGATGAAGACCTGCAGTCCCTTGGCCGGCCCGGGCGCCCGCAGCGCGACGTGGATCCACATGTCCGAAGGGAGCTCCGTCTGGGTGGTGAACGTCTGCGTCCCTTCCTGGACCCCGACCGTCAGGACATTGCCCTGGATCGTGACGCGGAAGCCGTTGCTGGTGTTCGCACCGATCGTCGACAGCAGCGTGCCGTTCGCCTCGACCGTCGGGCGGATCCAGAACGAGACGGCGTAGGTGCCTTCGGGCGACGACGACAGCGGACGACTGGTCCGCAGGTAGATGTGCGACGCGACCGAGTTGCCGAGTGCACTGCCCGCCCAGCCGCCGACGAAGGTGCTCAGCGCGGCGGCGCCGTCGGGCGAGAATGCCGGGCTCTGCGCGAGCAAGCTCGTGTTGTTGGTGCGGCCCTGCTCCCACGGATAGTGGAGGACGAGCCCGGGCGTCGCGTTCCAGCTCGTCAGCGCGATCTGGCTGACGTTGGTCGCAGCGTCGGTGGCGCGCACGCGGAGGTTGTTCACCTGATACGGGAACGTGATCGCGAGCGGACTCGTGCAGGGTGCGAAGCTGGCGTTGTTCAGCGAGCACTCGAAGGTCGAGGTCTCGTTCGCCGAGAACGCGACGTCGTAGTAGTTGACCGGCCACTGCGAGGGCGGTGGGTCGTTGAAGGTGACCACCGGAGGCGTCGTATCGACGACGAAGCTGTTGGTGGTCGCGCTCGAGGTGTTGGTCGCCGCATCGGTGACGATCACGGTCATCGTGTGCGTGCCGGCGCTGACGGTCGGGTTGAAGGTTCCGGTCGAGCAGTTGACGAGGCCGCCGTTGTCGACCCGGCACTGGGTCGTCGACGGGTTGCCGGAGGTGGTGAACGTCATCGTCGGCGTGGTGTCGTTCGACAGCGCGAGAGGCTGCGTGTTGATCGTCACCGTCGGTGCCACCGTATCGACGGTGAACGACGAGGAGTCGGTGCCCTCGTTGGTGGCGGCATCTCTGACGCGCACCGTGATCGTGTGAGGGCCATCGACCAGCGCGGCGCTGGTGAACGAACCGCTGCACGTCGCGAAGGCGCCGTTATCGACCTGGCACTCCGTCGTCGCCGGGTTGCCCGCCGTGGTGAACGTGATCGTCGCGGTGTTGTCGTTGGTGTTCGCGGGTGGCTCGGTATTGATCGTCACCGTCGGGGCCTGGGTGTCGATCGCGAACTGGTTGGTGCTGGTGACCGAGAAGTTCCCGGCGCCGTCGGCGACGCGCACGCTCAGCGTGTGATTGCCGTCGGCGAGCGCAGCCGAGGTGAACGACGTGGTGCAGCTCGACAGCGGGCCGTTATCGGCGCGACACTGGATCGTCGTCGGGTTGCCGGCGGTGGTGAACGTCATCGCCGGCGTGTTGTTGTTCGACAGCGCGGCGGGCTGGGTCTGGATGGTCGCGGTCGGCGCGACGGTGTCGACGACGAAGGAGCTCGTGGTCGCCGAGCTCGAGTTGGTGGCTGCATCGGTGACGCGCACGGTGATCGTGTGCGTGCCGTCGGCGACGGTCGGCGAGAAGCCGGAGACGCACGTCACGAACGCGCCGGCATCGACCTGACACTCCGTCGCCGCCGGGTTGCCGGCGGTCGTGAACGTCACCGTCGGAGTGGGGTCGTTCGACAGCGCGAGCGGCTGGCTGGTGATCGATACCGTCGGGGCAGCGGTATCGACCACCCAGGCGAACGTGGCATCGGCGCCGACGTTGCCGAACGCGTCGGTGCCCCTGACGCGGAACGTGCGACCGCCGTCGGCGAGCGCCGGTGATTCGAACGGCGTGGCACACGCTGTGAACGCGGTGACGCCGTCGATCCGGCACTCGAACGTGGCCGTCTCGTCGGCGGTGAACGTGAACTGCGGCGTGGTGTCGTTCGACGGGTTGGTCGGCTTGGTGTTGATCGTGACCACGGGGCCGACGCCATCGACGATCCACGTGCGAGTCGCCGGCGACGGATCCGCACCGGCGACACCGACCGCGCGCACGGTGAACGTGTGCTCGCCGGTGGCCAGCCCGGTGAATGCCTGCGGCGAGGTGCACGCGGCGAACGCGCCATCGTCGAGCGCGCACTCGAAGGTCGCGTTGACGTCGGGAGAGCTGAACGTGAAGCTGGTGCTCGTGCCGGTCGTGGTGCCGGCATCGGGACCGGTCAGCAGCGTGGTGTCGGGCTGTGCCGTCGAGATCAACCAGTCGTGGGTGGCCGGCGACGGATCGCGATTGCCGGCCTCGTCGACGGCGGTGACCGAGAACACGTGGTTGCCGTCGCCGACCGCGAGCGTATCCGGCGACGTACACGGCGCGGCCGCGGCACCGTCGAGCGAGCACTCGAACGTCACCGTGCCCTCGGCATCGGTGCCGGTGAACGAGATCAGCGGCGCGGCGTTGTTATCGATCGCCGGCGGCGCATCGACGATCGAGGTATCCGGCGGCACGGTATCGATCCGCCACGTGTGCGTCGCCGGTGTCAGGTCGACCTTGGCATTGAGCACGGCGACCACGGCAAACGTGTGCACGCCGTCCGCCAGCTCCTTGCTGACGCCCGGAATGCACGTCTCGAATTCGGCGCCATCGAAGCTGCACCGGAACTCGGTGATCGCGCCGGTCGCGATGAAGGAGAAGGTCGCCACCTTCTCGTTCGAGATCGCGGCGGGCGCCGCATCGATCAGGGTATCGGGGGTGGCGGTATCGTCTTCGTCGCCGCACGCCACCAGTGCCAGGAACACAGCCAGGAAACGCCGCATAGGGTAGCGATGAGGTAACACCGCCACCGTCGGCAATCAGCATGAATCCTCGGTGGGTCGGGCTACGTTTTCGCGCCCGATTTCTCCCCCGAAGGCCGGTTCACTCCCAGGCGATATCCATCGAGTCGTCGGTCCCGATGGCCTTCTCCAGCAGGGCGAGGAGCTCGGGGTCGGCACCGTTATCGGACATCAGCTCGAGCGTGTCGCGATCGATGTAGTAGTCCTGATCTTCCTCGTGCTCTTCTTCGAGCTGTTCGACGAGAAACGCGAGTTGCTTGTCGCTGATCTCGCCGATGTCATCGCCGGTATCGATCCGGATCAACTTCGGCATGGCGCCAGTCTGCCGGAGCCATCGGATCGCGGTCAATGTCACGGAGCGTGCTAAAAGGCGCGGGATGCGCGCGACGGACGTGGTGATCGTCGGAGCCGGGTTCGCCGGCTGCGCCACCGCGTGGGCCCTCGCGCAGCGCGGGGTCCGGGCGCTGGTGCTCGAGCGCGAGCCCGAGCTGGGCCGTCACGCGAGCGGGCGGGGGGCCGGCCTGGGGCGGCAGCTAGCCGAAGATGACGATACCTCCCGGTTGACGATCCGCGGCGCCGCCGCCCTGCGCGACAGGTTCGCCACCCGGTGGCAGCCGACCGGTGGCCTGCTCGCGTTCGATGACCTCGCCGCGTGCGAGGTCTACGCGGCGCGGGCGCGCGTGCTCGATGTCGCCCACGAGGTCGTCGACCGCGCGTACGTCTCCCGGCACTGGCCGCAGCTCGGTGTCGAGATCGTGGCCGCGCTGTTCGTGCCGCGCGATGGCCTGATCGATCCGCAAGGCCTGCTGCTCGATTACGCCCGCGGCACCGACGTCGAGTGCAGCGTCGCGGTGCGGTGCGTCGAGCCGGCACAGGACGGAGTGGTGATCGAAACGTCGCAACAGCCGATCCGCGCGCGGTGTCTCGTCGATGCGTCCGGCGCCTGGGCCGGTGCGGTGACCAATGATCCGCCGCTCGATGTCTTCAAACGACACCTGTTCACGCTCGAAGCCACCGCGCGCGCCGATGCGCCGTACCTCTGGCATCTCGGCGCGCAGGAGGTCTACGTGCGACCGAGCAAGGCCGGCGTGATGGCCTCGCCGTGCG
>JAEYYY010000157.1 GCA_023430775.1 Pseudomonadota bacterium | reverse complement strand
TCAGCCCGTCGCGCTCGCGCTCGATGCCGCGGCGATCGCGCTCGCCGAGCTCGCCAACATCAGCGAGCGTCGCATCGAGCAGCTCGTCAATCCGCACCTGTCGAGCGGGCTGCCGCCGTTCCTCGCGCCCGATAGCGGCCTGCACTCCGGCTTCATGATCGCGCAGGTCGCCGCCGCATCGCTGGTGTCCGAGAACAAGGTGCTCGCTCACCCCGCGTCGGTCGACTCGATCCCGTCGTCGGCGGGCCGCGAGGATCACGTGTCGATGGGCGCAACGGCCGCGCTCAAGCTCGCGCAGATCGGTGGTCACGTCCGCGACGTGCTCGCGATCGAGCTGCTGTGCGCGGCCCAGGGCCTCGATCTCCGCCGCCCGCTACGGACCACCGCGAAGCTCGAGAAGCTGCACGCCGTGATCCGCGCGAAGGTCCCGGCGATGATGGTCGATCGACCGCTCGCGCCCGATATCGCGGCGGTGCGGGGGCTGATCGACGACGGCTCGCTGCTCGCTGCGCTCGGCTAAAGCGATTCGCATCGGTCGAGCTCGACGCGTTTGCTGCGCGGGCCCTGCACCTGCGTTCGATCTGGCCTCAGCCCCACCGTTACTCTGTGCTTCGATCTGACAGCACCGTCTGGCAGGACGAGGCGGACGGCGCCGGCGCGGCGTAGCGCGGAGGCACGCACGGTACGAGGCTATCGACCGACGCGAGCCGCCATCGCCGCGATCAGTCTGCGCCTTCGAGCTGGATCGCGATCGGCAAGTTCGCACCGCGGCCGCCGTTGCCGAGCGCGCCGTGCAGGCTGGTGCCCCAGCACAACGCCCGCTTGCTCGCGGTGGTCGCGCAGGTGAAGCCATCGCCGGCGGTGACGGTGGTCCAGCGATCGTTGTTCGGTGGCTCGATCACGCGGCCACCGAACGCGGGCGTCGCGCTCGCCGGCGCGCCGACCTCGCCGTGGCGCGCATCGCCCCAGCACACGATGTCGTCGCCACAGATCGCGCAGGCGTGACCGCGGCCCGCGCTGATCGACGAGCAGCCGATCGCGGCCTCGATCTTATTCGGCACGGTGGCGATCGAGAGCTCGAACGAGCCGACCTGCCCTTCGGTGTTGTCGCCCCAGCACTCGACGACACCGTCGGCGCGCAAGCCACAGCCGAAGGCGCGGCGGCCGATCGCGATCGCGTCGTAGCTGCGCCCGAGGCGCGTCAGCGGTGGTTCGCCGCAATCGGCGGCGCAGCTCGCGCCGGTCTCGTCACCGTTGCAGGTGCCATCGCCGCAGGTGCCGGCATCACCGTTGCCGAACGCGCCGTTGCTGGGGTCGCCGAAGCACGCGAGCTCGCCCGCGGCGTCGAGCAGACAGCCGAGATCGAAGCCGAGGCCGATCGAGGTCGCGCCGGCGAGCTCCGGATCGGGCTCGGGTGGATGACTCTCGAGCGCGTTGCCCCAGCAGGCGACCTCGCCATCGTCGATCCCGCACGTGCCGTTGCCACCGGCGAACACCGCCGACCACGACCCAGCGATCGCGGCCGGTGCGATCGCGCCGACGGCCTGGCTGCCCGCCTGACCGAGGCGGCTATCGCCCCAGCACGCGAGGCCGCTGGCGGAGCGCGCACACGTGTGGTTCGCGCCGGCGACCAGCTCGTCGGCGCCGGCGATCTCGGCGGCCTCGGGAATCGCGACATCGCACAGCTCCGCGGTGCACACGTTCGTGCGCCCCGCGGCGCGACCGGCGACCTGGCCGAGCTCGACCGAGCCCCAGCAGTAGACCGCGCGATCGTCACCGGCGATGCCGCAGACATGCGATGCGCCGGCGGCGAGCGCGAGCCATTCGCGATCACCGGCGACCTCGACGGGCGTCTCCGATCGGGTCGCCGCGCCCTGCGCGAGCTGGCCGGCGCGATTGTCGCCCCAGCAGTGCACGCGGCCAGCGGCCGTCGCGCACGCGAGATCCAGGTCGGCCTCGTCGCGCCCCGGATCGGAGTCGGTGCCGTTCCAGCCCACGGTCAGCGCGGTCGCACCGTCGAGCACCTTCCCGAAGCCGCGCTGGTGATTCCACAGCCCCCTGCCGAGACCACCCGCACGCGCGGTGCCCCAGCAGTACACGCTACCATCCTCGCGCAAGCCGCACGCATGACGCTGCGCGGCCGCGATGTCGATCCAGCCGCCGAGCAAGCTCGCCTGGACGGGCGTCGCCTGATTCTCGCCGTCGGGATCGACGAGGTCCGGATCGCCGAGCGCGCCTTGCGTCGCGCGCCCCCAGCAATACAGCGTGCCGTCGGCGATCGCGCACGTCGAGTCGAGACCGACCGCGATCCGCGTCGCGCCGACGAGCCCAGCCGCTTGCGGCTCGAGCTTGACGTTGAATCGCGCGTTGCCGAGCTGGCCGCTCGAGCCATCGCCCCAGCACCACACGCCCGTCGAGCGCGAGATCGCGCAGGTGTGGCGCAGTCCGGCATCGAGATCGATCCAGTCGTCGATCGTCGACTGGATGATCTGCGGTCGCGGGATGTCGTTCGGGCTGCCGCTGCCGAGCTTGCCGGAATCGCCGGCGCCCCAGCAGAACAGCCGGCCGTTCGCGATGCCGCACGTGTAATCGAAGCCGGTCGCGACCTTCGTCCACTCGACGGTGGCGCCGTCGACCTCGATGCGGACCGGCGCGGGCACGTCGCCGACGATCCCGCTCGTCACCTGGTTGCGATCGTTTCGGCCCCAGCACCACAGCTCGCCGCCGTCGAGCGCGCAGGTGTGGCCGCCACCGGCCGCGATCGCATCCCAGCGCCGCGCGCCGGCGACCGTCGCGCGCTCGAACACGCGGCGATCGGTATCGGCGATCTGGCGATGCTGATTATCGCCCCCGCACCACGCGCGCCCGAATTGATCGACGCCGCACGCGTAGCCCGCACCGGCGGACAGCTGCTGGAGATCCGGATCGCAGGTCTCGCCATCCGCCGCGCAGAACCCGACCGAGCAGGTCAGCCCCGACGGACAGCCGTCGCCGCAGGGAATCGCGCAGGGCGGATCGATCTGGTCACCGCAGGCGACCAGCAGGATCACGATCGACCAGCGCATCGCTTCATTGTACGGGCAAGCCGCGCAGGCCTGCCGTTACATCGGATGCGCTGACCGGCGATCGATCCGCTGCGAGAACGTGTCAGCCGACGCCGGCGATCAGCACGCGCTCGACGTGCGAAGCGCCGTAGTGGTACGGCACCTCGGCGGGGTCATTGCACTTCCACAGCACGACGTCCGCACGCGCACCGACGGTGAGCTGCCCGGCGTCGACCGCCAGCGCCTTCGCTGCATGACGCGTCACGCCGAGCCAGGCCTCCTCGACGGTCATCCCGTAGTGCGTGGTCGCCAGCCACAGCTGGAGCGGCAGCGCCTCCGAGTAGCTCGAGCCGGGGTTGAGATCGGTGGCGATCGCGAGCGGCACGCCCGCCGCGCGCAGCTTGTCGACGGGCGGCACTGGCAAGCGCAGCTGGACGCACGCGCCCGGCAACATCACGGCGACGATGCCGGCGCGGGCGAGTGCCGCGATGCCGGCGTCGCTGATCTGCTCGACGTGATCTGCCGACAGCGCGCCGAGCTCGGCGAGGACCTCGGCCGCACCGAGATCGCGAAACTGGCCGACGTGCCCGCGGACGGCGAGCCCGCTCCGCTTCGCGGCGGCGAGCACCGCGCGGGTCTCGGCCAGCGTGTAGGCGCCCTCGTCGCAGTAGATGTCGACCGAGGTCGCGATGCCCTGCGCGGCCGCCGCGGGGATCAGCTGATCGCAGATGCCCTGCACGTACGCCTCGCGATCCGCCGCGCGCTCGGCGGGGATCAGGTGCGCGAGCAGCGTCGGCACGATGCGCGGCCCGGCGGTGCCGGCGGCGGCGATGCAACGCAGCAGCCGGAGCTCGCCGTCGTTGGTCAGGTCGTAGCCGGTCTTGACCTCGATCGTGGTGGTGCCGTGATCGCGCGCGGCGGCGATCCGCGATCGGGTGAGCGCGATCAGCTCGTCGTCGGTGGCAGCGCGCGTCGGCTTCAGCGTGGCCTGGATGCCGCCGCCGGCCGCCGCGATCTCGAGGTAGGGCTTGCCCGCGGCGCGCATCGCGAACTCGTTCGCGCGATCGCCCGCGAAGATCGCGTGGGTGTGGCAATCGACGAGCCCGGGCGTGACCAGCCGGCCACCGGCGTCGATCGTGTTCGCGCTCGCGGGTGCCTGCGCGTCGTCGCCGAGCCACGCGATCTTGCCCGCGGCGATCGCGAGCGCGCCGCGCTCGATCAGCCCGAGGCCACCGCGCGCCGGGTCGCACGTCATCACGCGCGCGTTGCGGATCACCAGCTCGCTCATCGCTCGTTACCTCGCTTGAAGTTGCCGGTCTTGCGGGCGACCAGCAGCTGGACGTGCGCCGGATCCCCGGCGGTAACCGCGGCGCGGATCTCGTCGGCGTCGCCGTCGGTCAGCGTGCGCACCAGCCGGCCGCGGAACCGCACCAGGACCTTGTCGCGCGTCACCTGGACGTCGAACGGCTCGTCCGCCAGCTTTCCGCGCCTGTCGATCACACCCGCTGGTTCGCACGATCGCGGACCACCGGCAAGCGGTTACCCGTTGTCGTCTCGCGCAGGTGGCGGCGCGTTCGATCACATGCGCCTGATCAGGGCAGCCGGTCGTGACCGGGCGGCGGCTGGAGCACGCTCTCGACCACCGCGAAGTACTTCGGGTCGAGGCCCTCGAACAGCGAGCGGCCGCCGCCCATGTACGCGCGCGCCAGTTCGTCGGCCGCGCGCTCGTCGCCGAGCTCGAGCCGGCACTGGCCGAGCCGCAGGTGGACCCACGGGTTGCCGATCGCGCCCGGGCAGTGCATCGCATCCTTGAGCGGCGCGATCGCCGACGCGTAGTCGCCGCTCCTGATCGCGCACTCGCCCATCGCGACCAGCAACCACGCCGCCGCGTTCCAGTTGTGATGCGGCTGCGGCAGCAGATCGAGCGCGTCGTGAAACGCGCTGAATGCGGCGGCCGGATCGCTCTCGACGAGGCGCTGCGCCTCGGCGGCGCGCTCCTTGATCTCGCCGATCGTGGTCGCCGGCAGCACCGCTTCGTCGCGGCCGTGCTCGTCGAGCTTGGTCGAGGGAAACGTGTCGCCCTCGATATCGACGACCACGCGATCGGGCAGGAACACGCCGCGCGGCGCGATCGTCGCCAGCGGAGCGCTCGACAGCGACGGCGGCGGTGCGTTCTCGTTGGCGGGGTGATCCGGCCGCGCCTCGTCGTCGGTCAACCGCCGCGTCGTCAGCGTGTCGAGCGGCGCGCTCGCCAGGCGCTCTAGGTCGCTGTCGGCGAGCCCGCGTGTCGTCGCCGCCTCCGCGGGCGGCTGCTGGAGGGCCTCGGCGACGGCGAGCGCCGCGGCCTCGCGCTCCTCGGTCGAGCCGACGCGCGAGGGCTTCGCCTTGACGATCTTCGCGCCCGCGCCCTTCGTGGTCTTCTTCTTGGTGGCCACGCGCTTCGACGACTTCTTCGTCGCGCGCTTGGTTGCAGGTTTTGGCTTGGCCGTCCTCGACGACTTCGGTCGGCGCGCCTGCTTCTTCACGACTCGCTTCGCCATGCGGCGTGGCCAGTATCGCCGATCGCGCGCCGATCAGCCGCGATCCGCACCGACTTCAGCCTTCGGCGCGGCGGCGCGGGATCACGACGCCCTTGGCTTCGGCGGTCTCGATCGCCTCCTGGTAACCGGCGTCGGCGTGACGGATCACGCCCATCCCCGGATCGCTCGTCAGCACGCGCTCGAGGCAGCGTGCGGCGCGCGGCGTGCCGTCGGCGACCACCACCATGCCGGCGTGCAGCGAGTAGCCGATGCCGACGCCACCGCCGTGGTGGAACGACACCCACGACGCCCCGGCGGCGGTGTTGACCAGCGCGTTCAGGATCGCCCAGTCGGCGACCGCATCGGTGCCGTCCTTCATGCCCTCGGTCTCGCGGTTCGGCGAGGCCACCGAGCCGCAGTCGAGGTGGTCGCGGCCGATCACGATCGGAGCCTTGACCTTGCCGGTGCGCACCAGCTCGTTGAACCTCAGGCCGACGCGCTGGCGCTGGCCGTAGCCGAGCCAGCAGATCCGGGCCGGCAGCCCCTGGAACGCGATCCGCTCGCGCGCCAGCTTCATCCAGCGGTGCAGCATCGGGTCGTCGATCTCGGCGAGCACCGCCTCGTCGGTGACGCGGATGTCCTCCGGATCGCCAGACAGCGCGGCCCAGCGGAACGGCCCCTTGCCCTCGCAGAACAACGGCCGCACGTACGCGGGCACGAAGCCCGGATAGGAAAACGCGACGTCGTGCGGGACGCCGCCGAGCTCGGCCTGCGCGCGCAGGTTGTTGCCGTAGTCGAAGACGTGCGCGCCGGCCTTCTGCATCGCGACCATCGCCTGGACCTGGACCGCCATGCTCGCGCGCGAGCGCTTGACGTACTCCACCGGATCCTTCGCGCGCAGCTCCGCGGCCGCCTCGAGCGACAGCCCCTGCGGGATGTAGCCGACCAGCGGATCGTGGGCCGAGGTCTGATCGGTCACCAGGTCCGGCGTCACGCCGCGCTTCACCAGCTCGGCATAGACATCCGCCGCATTGCCGACGATCGCGATCGACCGCGCGAGCCTCTGCTGCTTGCACTCCTCGGCGCGCCGCAGCGCGGCGTCGAGCGAGGGCGCGACCTCGTCGAGGTACTTGGTGTCGAGCCGCTTCTGGATCCGCGCTGGATCGATCTCGACGCCGAGGAACACGGCACCCGCCATCGCCGCCGCGAGCGGCTGCGCGCCGCCCATGCCGCCGAGCCCGCCCGACAGCACGAAGCGGCCGGCGAGGTCGCTGTTCCAGTGCTGCTTGCCCGCCGCTGCGAACGTCTCGAACGTGCCCTGCACGATGCCCTGCGAGCCGATGTAGATCCACGAGCCCGCCGTCATCTGGCCGTACATCATCAGGCCGCGGCGCTCGAGATCGCGGAAGTGCTCCCAGGTCGCCCACTGGCCGACCAGATTGGAGTTCGCGATCAGCACGCGCGGCGCTTCCTCGTGGGTGCGGAACACGCCGACGGCGCGGCCCGATTGCACGAGCAGCGTGTGATCGTTCTCGAGCTTGCGCAGCTCGCGAACGATGACGTGGAAGTCCTCCCAGCTGCGCGCGGCCTTACCGGTGCCGCCGTAGACCACCAGATCCTCGGGTCGCTCGGCGACGTCGGGATCGAGGTTGTTCATCAGCATCCGAAGCGCGGCCTCCTGCTGCCAGCCCTTGCAGGTGAGCTGCGTGCCGCGCGGCGCCCGAATCGTTTCCATGGCCGGTTCCTACCACGGGCGAGCGGTCAGCGCGCCGACATGCTCCTTCCGTCCCTCGAGCGAGAACACGAGGTCGTCGAACACGCGCCCCCCGAAAACGGCGAACGGGGCGCCGAAGCACCCCGTTCGTCAACGACCGGAACGAAGAGGACTAATCGTCCTTCTTGTCTTCCTTCTTGTCGTCGGGCGCCTTGTCCTCGTCGTCGACCTTGATGGTCGGCGGCACCGGGGCGCTCTTCTTGGGCTCCGGCTTGTCCTCCGCCGCCGCGGCCGGCTTCGCGTAATCCGAGGCCTTGACCTCGACGCCGATCCGCATGCCGTAGAACGACCGCCACGCGAAGAACATCGAGATCACGATCGACAGGCCGGCGACCACGTACTTGATGGTCTCGTACTGCGGCGCGAGCACCTGCACGCCGTTCTCGAGGATCGGCTTGCCGTGGTGGTCGAGACCCGCCGCCTTCTGCGACAGCTGGATGGCGAGACCGACCGCGAGCACGCCGAACAGCGTGGTGAACTTGATCACCGGGTTGAGGGCGACCGACGAGGTGTCCTTGAACGGGTCACCGACGGTGTCACCGACGACCGACGCCGCGTGGAGGTCGGTGCCCTTGGCGCGCAGATCCGTCTCGACGATCTTCTTCGCGTTGTCCCAGGCGCCACCGGCGTTCGCCATGAAGATCGCCTGGTAGAGGCCGAAGATGGCCATCGAGATCAGATAGCCGATGAAGAAGAACGGATCGAGGCAGGCAAAGCCCAGCGTCGAGAAGAAGATGACCATGAAGATGTTCTTCATGCCCTTCTGCGCGTAGACCGTGCAGATCTCGACGACCTTGTTCGAGTCCTCGACCGACGCCTTCTGCGACTCGCCATCGAGCTTGATGTTCGCCTTGATGTACTCGACCGCGCGGTACGCACCGGTCGACACCGCCTGCGTCGAGGCGCCGGTGAACCAGTAGATGATCGCGCCGCCGACGATGAGGCCGAGCAGGAACGGCGGGTGGATCATCGCCAGCTTCGCGACCTCGTCGGCCTTGAGGCCGTCGGTCACCAGCATGATGAGCGCGAAGATCATGGTCGCGGCGCCGACGACGGCGGTGCCGATCAGCACCGGCTTCGCGGTGGCCTTGAAGGTGTTGCCCGCGCCGTCGTTCTCCTCGAGGAACTGCTTGCCCTTCGTGAAGTTCGGGGTGAAGCCGAAGTCCTTCTTGATGGTCTCCTCGATGTTCGGCTCGCTCTCGATCACCGAGAGCTCGTAGACGGACTGCGCGTTGTCGGTGACCGGACCGTACGAGTCGACGGCGATCGTCACCGGACCCATGCCGAGGAAGCCGAACGCCACCAGGCCGAACGCGAACACGGCGGCGGCCGCGGAAGCCGCGCCCTCCGTCATCGAGCCGCCGTTGGTCTTGAGCAGGATGTAGACGATGTCGGCGTTGGCGCTCGACGTCGACGTGCCGTACTGCGACAGCGCGTACGCGGCGGCCATCAGGCCGGCGATGATGAGACCCATCCAGTAACCCGAGAAGTTACCGGCGGTGAGACCCGACAGGATGTTGAGCGACGGGCCGCCTTCCTTCGACGAGGTGACGACCTCCTTGACGTGACCGGAGTTGACCGAGGTGAAGACCTTGACCAGCTCGGGGATGATCGCGCCGGCGAGGGTGCCGCACGAGATGATCGCCGACAGCTTCCACCACAGGCCGCCGGGCAACGCCGATGGGCCGGTGCCGATCAGCGCGTACGAGACGACGAACGTCAGGATGACGGAGACGATCGACGTGATCCACACCAGGTAGGTCAGCGGGTGCTCGAACTCCATCTTGTCGGCGTTGCCGTACTTGGCCTTCTGGATGACCTCGTTGATGAGGTAGCTGCCGACCGACGCGAGGATCATGATGATGCGCATCGCGAACAGCCAGACGAGGAGGATCGTCTGCGTCAGCTCGCCCTGATCCTGGAGCTGACCGTTGGCGCCGAAGATCGGCAGCGCGTTGCTGGGAATCGCGACGAGGATGAACGTGATGAGCGCGACGCCGGTGACGCCGTAGGTCTCGAAGCCGTCCGCCGTGGGGCCGACCGAGTCACCGGCGTTGTCACCGGTGCAGTCCGCGATCACGCCGGGGTTACGAGCATCGTCTTCCTTGATGTTGAAGACGATCTTCATCAGGTCGGAGCCGATGTCGGCGATCTTGGTGAAGATACCGCCGGCGATGCGGAGCGCCGCGGCGCCGAGCGACTCGCCGACCGCGAAGCCGATGAAGCACGGACCCGCGTAATCCGAGGGCAGGAACAGCATGATGACGAGCATCAGCAGCAGCTCGGTCGAGATCAGGACCGTGCCGATCGACATGCCCGCCTCGAGCGGAATCGAGTAGCAGGGGTACGGCTTGCCGCGCAGCGACGCGAACGCGGCGCGCGAGTTGGCGAAGTTGTTGACGCGAATTCCGAAGAACGCGACGAGCGAGCTACCGAGGATACCGATCACCGAGAACGCGGCGATCGCGATCACCTTGGGACCGGGCACCTTCTCGAGGGCCGCGAAGTAGATGATGATGATCGTCGCGATCAGGATCCAGAGCTGGAAGATGAACTTCGCCTGGGTCTTCAGGTACGTCTTGCAGGTGCCGTAGATCAGCTCGCTGATCTCGAGCATCGACTTGTGGACCGGAAGGTTCTTGAGCTTCTGGTACTTCACCAGGCCGAACAGCAGACCGATCGCCGAGACGGCGATACCGATCGCGAGGATGTTCCAGCCGGACGTTCCGAGGAACGTCACTGACTTTAGGTCGGGCAGCACCAGATCGGCTTCGCTGCGGGGGCGGACTACACCGCTATTCGCAGCCGCTGCTGCGCCTTCGGTGAGCCAATGAATCAGGGGAGTCATGGTGGGGTCCTTCGGGGTCTCTAGAGGGCGGCTTTATAAAGAAGCCCCCTGTCACTGCCAACCCCCCAAAGGACGCAAATGCATGAGGATCGCTAGTAGATCTTCGATGTGGCGTGATATGGAATGGTGCCCGCGAAGGTTCCCCATGAATCTTTGCCGCCTCCTCTCGCAACCCCGCGATGCGGCGCGCCATGATCGCGATTCGGTTCTCCGAGGACGATTCGCACACCCAGACCCGTGCGAACGCGCGCTGGTCCTCGGCCGCGCCGTAGCGTATTCATCGCCCGCCGGGATCAGCTCGGCTGCCATGCGTCGTCCCGAGATCCTCGCGCCTGCCGGCGACCGCCCTGCCCTGGCGGCCGCGCTGGCTGCCGGTGCCGACGCGGTCTACTTCGGCCTCGACGACGGTTTCAACGCCCGCGCCCGCGCCGCCAACTTCCCGTCCGACGACCTGGCGCCGATCGTCGAGCTGGTCCACCGCGCGAATGCTCGCGCCTACGTCACGCTCAACACGCTCGTGTTCGAGCCCGAGCTGCCGATCGTCGAGGAGCTGATCCGGCGGGTCGCGGCCGCCGGCGTCGACGCGATCATCGTCCAGGATCCGACGGTCGCCCTGCTCGCCCAGGCGATCTGTCCCCAGCTCGAGGTCCACGCGTCGACGCAGATGACCGCATCGTCGCCGCTCGCCGCGGAGCTGCTGCGCCCGCTCGGGCTGTCGCGCGTCGTCGTACCGCGCGAGCTGTCGGTCGACGAGATCCGCGCCTACGCCGCGGGCACGTCGCTGCCGCTCGAGGTGTTCGTGCATGGCGCGCTGTGCGTCGCCTGGTCGGGGCAGTGTCTGTCGTCGGAGGCGTGGGGCGGGCGGTCGGCGAACCGCGGCCAGTGCGCGCAGGCGTGCCGGCTGCCGTACGACCTCGTCGTCGACGATCGCGTGCGCGATCTCGGCGACGTCGCCTACCTGCTGTCGCCCAAGGACCTCAATGGCAGCGACGCGGTTCGCGCGCTCGCCGACATCGGCGTCGCGTCGCTCAAGATCGAGGGCCGGCTGAAGGGCCCCGCCTACGTCGCGACCACGGTGGCGCGTTATCGATCGGCATCGTTGGCCACGGTGACACCGCACGAGCCGCACGCCGCAGGCATGTCGGCGGGTGCGCGATGGAGCTCGCCGATCGACATCGCGACCGACGACGTCGCCCTCGAGATCGCGTACAGCCGCGGCCGTTCGTCAGGGTTCCTCGCCGGCGCCGATCATCAGACGCTCGTCGAGGGCCGGTTCCCGCGTCATCGCGGCCTCGCCCTCGGGCGCGTCGTGCGCGTCGAGGTCGGCGCGGTCGTCGTCGAGCGGGACCCGGCGCAGCGTCCGGTGACGGGCGGGCGCGCGATCGACGCGAAGCAGCCGCCCGCGGCAAGCCCGACCGCGGTCATCCCGAAGCCCGGCATGGGCGTGGTGTTCGATCGCGGGACGCCCGAGGATGCCGAGCAAGGCGGGCCGATCTTCGAGGTCGAGGCGCTCGCGAATGGCCGGCTGCGGCTCGGCTTCGGCACGCCGGGCCCGGATCTCGACAAGGTTCGCGCCGGCGACTTCGTGTGGATCAACTCCGATCCGGCGATCACGAAGACCGGCGATCAGGCGGCGAAGGCCGGGTTCGAGCCACTGGGCCGGATCCCGATCGATCTCGTGGTCACCGGCGAGGTCGGCTCGCCACTGACGGTGATCGCGCGCCGCACGCCGCGCACCGAAGGGGCGCCGCCTCTCGAAGTCCGCGCTCACAGCACGTCGATCCTGCAGGCCGCACGCGGCGCCGGGCTGACGGCAGCGCTGATCGCCGACAAGCTCGGCAGCTTCGGCGGTACCGCGTTCCACCTCGCGGCGCTCGACGTCGGCGGCCTGGCGAACGCACTCCATCTGCCCGTCTCCGAGCTCAAGGAGATCCGCCGGCAGCTCGTCGCCCAGCTCGATGCCGCGATCGGTCGCGTCGATCGCCAAGTCGAGACCGCCTCGGTGATCGGGAAGCTGCGCGCCGCGCACCGCGCGATCGACGCCGACCCGCGCGCAGCCATCGTCGTGCCGCTGTGCCGCACCGACGCGCAGCTCGACGCGGTGATCGACGCCGGCGCGCAGGAGGTCGAGCTCGACTGGATGGAGCTGGTCGGGCTCGCGAAGGCGGTCGCGCGCGCGAAGGCCGCGGGGCTCCGCGTCGGCGTCGCGACCGTCCGCGTCCAGAAGCCCGGCGAGGACAAGATCGACGCCCACCTCGCGAAGCTCGATCCGCACTTCGTGGTGATCCGCAGCTGGGGCTCGCTCGCGTGGTTCGCGAAGCACGCGTGGCTCCCCGAGCGCCACGATCCCGAGCTGCACGGCGACTTCTCTCTCAACGTCACCAGCTCGATCAGCGCGGGCTGGGTGCTCGGTCGTGGCCTCGCCACGGTGACCGCCGCCCACGATCTCGATCGCGATCAGCTGCTCGCGATGCTCGACCACGCGCCGCGCGGCCGCGTCGCCGTCACCGTCCACCACCACATCCCGACCTTTCACACCGAGCACTGCGTGTACGCGCACCTGCTGTCGACCGGCAAGGACTTCCGGAGCTGCGGCCGGCCGTGCGAGCAGCACGCGGTGTCGCTCCAGGATCGGGTCGGCCTCGTCCACCCGGTCGTCGTCGACGTCGGCTGCCGCAACACGGTGTTCAACGCGCAAGCGCAGAGCGCCGCGAGCCTGGTGCCCGAGCTGCTCGCCAAGGGCGTCCAGCGCTTCCGCGTCGAGCTGGTCCGCGAGACCGCGGCCGAGACCACGCGGGTCTACGAGGCCTATCGCGATCTGATCGCCGGCAAGCTCTCGCCCGCCGACGCGGTCAAGCGCACGGCGGTGCACGAGCAGTTCGGTGTCACGCGCGGGACGATGCGCACGCTCACCGTGCTGCGCTGAGCGCGATCAGGCCGCGGCGAGGTGCGGCGGGATCGAATCGGCGCGCGTCTCCGACGGCAGCATCGGCTGGACCTTCGCGGCCCACCGGCTCGCGCAGTCGAGGCCGTCCATGCCCGGCAGCAGGGCCATCTTCTTCTCGATGTAGCCCATGACCTCGAAGATGCGGTCCTTCGGGAATAGCTTGGCGACCAGCTGCGCGCCCTCGGCATCGGTCTTCACGCCACCGCCGACCGGCGCGTAGAACTGGTTCGCGATCATGCGAACGAAGCGCTGCGTCTTGGGCTGGCCCTCGAGCTTCTTCTTGGCCTGACCGAAGTAGTACGCGAAGTGCCGGCGCTCCTGCTTGGCGATCCGGCGGCACAGCTCGGCGAGCACCGGGTTCTGGGTGTTGTTCGCGAGCTCCTCGTACGCCTGCGTGGTCAGGCACTCCTGGAGCGAGCCCCAGAACATCCACAGGGCGATGAACGGCCTCGGCGCCACGCGCGCGATCATGCCCTGCGCGAAGTCTTCGAACTTCGCCTTGAAGCGAGCACCGGCGCGGACCTCGCTCGCGCGCTCGTGCGCGGCCTTGACGTCGACGCCGCAGCGCTCGAGCGCATGCGTGATCGCGTACGAGTGGAAGTACTCCTCGTAGTTCCACATGGTCAGGAACGTGAGCAGCTCGGGATCGCGCGCGACCTTGAGCTTGGAGACCTCGAGGAAGTAGTGGACGGTCTGGCTCTCGATGTCGGCGAAGTAGAGCAGCGAGTCGACCTCTTGCTGGGTCAGCCCGATCTTCTTCGCGGTCTCCCAGTCGAGATCTTCGAACTCGACCTTGTGCGAAACGGCGAGATGTTGAGCGATATCTGACACTAGTCCCTCATCCCGGCGGCGGCCGGCTCAAGCTGTACGTCGTTCGAGGTCATCTGGATCACTGGAGGAGGCACACACCTGTCCTGTCCCCCACGGCCACGCAGCGTACCTCAAGCTCCCGCCTGGCGTCACTCCGGCCAGGGCAACAGATGGCGGATCATCGCGTCGGTGTCGACGGCCCCCAGCCCCGAGAGAACCTCGCGGGCGGTGGTGCTCCGAGCCGTCCCGATGGTGCCGCCCTCCAGCATGCCGCGACGCATCCTGGCGATCTGTAGATAGCCGAGCATCCCGGTCGAGATCAGATGTTCCTCGGCCGCCAGCAGCTCGGCGCGCGCGGCCTCGGCACCTCCCGCAAACGCGTGGACCGACGCGCGGATCAGACAGCCGAGGCCGGTCGCCCACGGGGCGCCTTCCTTGATCATCAGCTCGGCGTGGATGCGTGCCTCGCGGCGCTGCTCGGGGGCGCCGAGCGCGAGCAGCGCGCGAGCGCGGAGCAGCGCGAGCTCGATGCGCGGTTGCTGCAGCCGCAGGCAGCCGATCTGCTCGAGCTGTCCCCATGCGGCATCGATGCGCGCGAACGCGGTCGCCGGATCGCGCGTGTAGAGATCGATGTTCGCGGCGGCGATCATCACCGACACGTCCTGCAGCCGGAACGAGTCGTCGCGGACCTCGCGCTCCGCGATCGCGAGCTGCTCGCGCGCGAGGTCGGGACGCTCGATCACCAGCCACGCGAAGTTGCAGCGCCCGATCCGCAGGTTGGTCTGCGCGACCGCATCGGCGCGCTCGATCGCATCGCGGAGCAGCTTGTCGGTGAGCCGCGCCATCTCGCGCCACTCGCCGAGGTAGCACAGCGTCGCCAGCCAGAACGTGTCGGCGATATCGATCTCCCAGCGGACGCCGGCGCCGTGATCGCGAAGCGCGGCCAGCCCCGCCTCCAGCGACGCCCGCGCGTCGCGCCACCGCCCGCTCATGTGCGCCGCGATGCCGATCGCCGCGTCGGCAAAGCCGATGACCTCCGGCCGCCCCACGGTGGCCGCGATCGATCGCAAGCGCGCGCCGACCGCCTCGACGGCCGGCCGATTGCGGCTGCCACCGGCGGCCGCGTAGCAGACCTCCTGGGCGAGCGCGAGACAGACGCGGATCGGCTCGCCGGCGTCGAGGGCCTCGCGCGTGAGCTCGCCCTGCACCACCCGGCCGAGGCTCGGATCGGCGAACGCGAGCCCGCTCGCGATCGAGTACAGCACGTCGATCGACAGCAGCTTGGTCGGCGCGATGTCGGTGGCCTCGCGCTCGGTGTAGTCGAGGCCACGCAGCTTCGCCGCCAGCCACTGCGTCGCCAGGCGCGTGCGCGACGCGCGCGCCCCGAGCGGGATCCGGATCCCGATCTGCGCGAGCAGGCGCTCCGCCGCGGGCAGCGCCTCGGCGAGCCGGCCGCAGCGCAACAGCGCCTCGACGCGCAGCCGCTCGAGATCGATCGCCTCCGCATCGGGGAGCAGCTGCGCGGCATGACCGTAGATCTCGGCGGCCTCGTCGAGCGCCCCGGCGCAGGCGAGCGCGTGCGCCTTGCGCCGCAGCAGATCGCGCTGACCCGCGGCGTCCCACGGTCCGAACGCGAGCGCGATCTCGTAGAGCTCGGCGGCGCGCCGGAACGCCAGCAGCGCCTCGGCGGTCTGCGCCGCATCCACCGCGTGGTGCGCGGCGTTCGCCGGATACCCCGCGGCCAGCCAGTGCTCGACCACCGCGAGCGAATCGAGCTTCTGGCCGGGGCCTCCCTGGATCGCCTCGAAGGCCCGCGCGATCGCCTCGTGGAAGCTGGCCTTCGCCTCGGTGTCGAGCAGCGACAGCACGCTGGTGCGCACGTAGTCGTGCGCCGGGTGCAGGATCATCTCGCCGTCGACCTGGTGCAGCGTCGCCAGCCGCTCCACCGACAGCTGACTCGCGGCCTCGAGGCCACCGACCACGCCCGCCGCGTGCGCCGCGATCTCGACCGCGAGCGGCCTCGCCGCGACGCTCGTGATCGCGAGCATCGCCTGCGCGTCGAGCGGCAGCTTGGTCGCGCGCTCGCGCACCAGATCGTCGATCCGCATGCCCGCCTCGAGCGCCGGCGCGCGCGCCATCTCGGACAGCACGAGCGGGTTGCCGCCCG
>JAEYYY010000092.1 GCA_023430775.1 Pseudomonadota bacterium | reverse complement strand
TTGCTGGCCCTGCTGGCCCTGTTGACCTTGCTGGCCCTGTTGACCTTGCTGACCCTGCTGACCTTGCTGGCCTTGCTGCCCTTGCTGGCCCTGCTGCCCGTTCTGGCCGCGCTGCTGCTGTTGTTGCTTCTTCTCGCGCTTGCGCAGCGCGAGCTCGAGGTTCAAGCGCGCGTCGTCGAACGAGGCGTCGTCGCGCAGCGACTGCTTGTACGACTCGATCGCTTCCTCGAGCTTGTCCTGCTTCATCAGCTCGTTGCCGCGATTGAAGTTCGCCTTGCTGCGCAGCCGCGGATCGGTCTTGCTCTGCGCGGCCTTCTTGAGGTCTTCCATCGCCTCTTCGGTCAGCTTCTTCTTCGCCGCCGGATCCTTGGTGGCGTCGGCCTTCTTGAGCAGCGCGGTGCCGCGGTCGTACGCGAGCCCGTCCGGATCGACCTCGCCGCGATCGGCCGCGTCCTTGTACGCCTCGAGCGCCTCGTCGTAGCGACCCGCCTGGTACGCCTCGTTGCCCCGGCGAACATCGGGATCCGGAGAGCGCAGCGGATCCCACGCTCCGAGCAGGAGCAGCAAGGCAAATGCCTGGCCACGACGGCGCATGGTCCGAGCATGACACGAGATTCCCTGGTTGCTACGCGCCATTGTTACCCTCGGGTCTCCGGGTGAGCCTGTCGCCGGCGGGTCGAGATCGCGACCTCGATGACCAGCAGCATGAAGCCGAGGAACAGGAACGGCTGGTAGATGTCGCGCATCTCTTTGACCTGCTTGCTCGCCAGTCCGCGATTGACCGCGCGCAGCGCATCGACCACCGCGACCGCCGTCAGGTCGACCTCGATCGCCTTCTCGTCCATCGGGATGTAGCGGTTCTCGTCACCGCCGGCCGTCGCGATCGCGCGCATCGCCGCGTCGTCGCGCTTGGAGATCACGGTCGAGCCATCGGGCATCTGCTTCGGCGTGGTGGTGCGCTTGCCGGAGTACGGCTCGAGCTCGTAGACCACGCCGCCGCGCTGCGAGCCGATGCCGACCACGAACACCGCGATGCCGAGCTCGCGTGCGGTCGCGACCTCCTTGATCGTCTTCGCGTCGGCGTCGCCGCCGTCGGTGATCAGCACGATCGCCTTGCCGCGCTCGACCTCCTGCTCGAGCTTGCCGTCGTCCTTGGCATCCGGCGGATCGAGGCTCTCGCCGCGCAGCGGATCGCCGCCGTGGCCGCGCTTGCCGATCTTCTTGCAGCCGAGGTCCTCGTAGAGGTCCGGCCGGAGCAAGCAGCGCGCGACGCGGAACACCTCGCCGAGGTTCGAGCCCGGCGGCAGATCGGTCGGGCCGAGGTCGGTGAGAAAGCGCGCGGCGACCTGGTGATCCTCGGTGAGCGGGAAGCTGGTGGCCGCGCCGGCGAACACCATCGGGCCGATGCGATCGCCGGGCAGCTCCTCGATCAGCGCGGTGGCGAGCTCGCGTCCACGCGCGAGGCGCGACGCCTCGATACGCTTGGCCTTCATCGTCTTCGTCTGCTGGACGTCGTCGACCAGCATCGACTTGCTGACGTCGATCGCGAGCACCAGATCGAGGCCGCGCAGCTCGAGCTTCTTCATGCCCTCGAGCTGCGGTCGCGAGGCCGAGAACAGGATCAACGACAGCGCCGCACCGAACAGCACGTCCTTGACGATCCGCCGGCCGTGCGACGCCGAGCCGATCACGCGCCCGAGCACCGGCAGCTCGCCGAGCCGGCGCGTCAGGGCGGCGCGCCGCGCGTGATCGTAGAGGTGCAGCAGGAAGATGTAGAGCGGCGCGATCACGACCGCGAGCCAGAACAGCTGCGGGTGCGCGATATGGACGGGCCCGAGCGTCACGGCAACCTCCTCAGCCGGGTGTGCGACAGCAAGGCCTCGAACGCGAGCAGGCCGGCGGCGATCAGCACCATCAGCAGAAACAGCTGCTTGCTCGGCACTCGCTCGGTGCGGGTGCGCTTCACGGTGTCGAGCTTCTTGCGCACGGTCTGGAAGCCGCGATCGAACGATTCGTAGTCGGTGGCGCGGAAGAACTCGCCGCCGGTGTTGGTGGCGATGTTGCGCAGCGTCGTCGGGTTGACGCTCATGCCGCCGAACAGATCGCTCTCCTCGCGGCCGACCAGCACGGTGTAGACCTGGACGCCCATCTCGCGCGCCGTCTTCGACGCGTCGTCGGGGTTGAACTTGGTGACCCAGTTGTTGTCACCGTCGGAGAGCAGGATCACCACCTTGTTGCGCTTCTTGCCCTCGCAGAAGCCCTTGCTGCCGCACGTGAAGTCATCCGCGCACGTCTGTGGCGCGCCGGGCGACGGATCGCACTGCCCGTCGGAGCGCCGCAGCACCGCGAGCGCCATCGCCAGGCCATCGCCGATCGCGGTGCCGAGCTCGGGCACATCGCCGATCGCGAGATCCGCGACCACCTGCTCGAGCATCTTCATGTCGTGCGTCAGCGGCGTGTGCAGCCTCGCCTGCTGGCCGAAGATCACGAGGCCCACGCGGTCCTGCTTGGTGCGGCGGAGGAACCGCCGGATCACGCGCTGCGCGGCGTCCATCCGATCGCGAGGGAGGTCGGTCTCCTCCATCGACTTCGACATGTCGAACACGATCATGATGTCGACCGACTCTTCGGTGTGCGTGACGGTCTTGAACGTCTCGGGCCGCGCGAGCGCGATCGACAGCGAGCCGATCGCGAGCACGCGCAGCACGCCGGGGAAATCCGACAGCCACGCGCCGACACCGCGCGCCCCGACGAGGCCGACCTGCGAGAAGCCCATCGCGGCCGACCGCCGGCGATGGAGATGGAACACGATCAGCCCGACGAGGATGCCGCCCGCGGCGAGCACGATCGCGTTGCCGCTGCGCCACTCGAGATCCTCGGCGCCGCGCTCCTTGATCAGGTAGTTGCGAATGATCAGCCACAGGATCAGGCCGAGCAGCCCGACCCATAGCCATGGCCAGATCACGCGCAGAACCGCGATGCCGCGGTGCTCCGTCGCACGCTTGGTCACGGCGCCTCCTCCTTGTGGAACGGCGTGGTCGCGGTGTCCTCGCCAACGCTGGCCTGATCACCGCGCCCGGCTTCGGTTGCTCGATGATCGCGCGGATCCGGCGGCTCCCACGGGCTCTTCTCGGGCTTGGCTTCGGCGGACTTCGCTTCGGCGGGCTTCGCCTCGAGCGCGGGCCTGGCTTCGGCGGGCTTCGCCTCGAGCGCGGGCTTGTCCGCGGACGGCGATGCAGCCTCCGGTTTCGCCTCGGGCCTGGGCGCCGGCTTCGGCACCACCGGCATCTGCGTGGTGGTGACGACCAGCGCACGCGCATCGTCGAGCGTCTTCTTCGCGTCCGCCGCGGTGGCCTCGAGCCCACCGTACTTGACGATGTCGCAGCGCTCGAGCCAGGTCTCGATCAGCGCCAGCTCGCCCTCGCCGGCGAGCTTCGCGAGCTTGTTGACCAGCTCGCTGCTGGTGAGATCGAGCGTGGCGACGCGGTAGCGACTGCCGATGTACTCGCGGATCACCTCGACCATCTGCGCGTAACCCCGCTTGCGATCGTCGTCGCGATCCAGGACACCGGAGTCTTCGATCTCCTTCAGCTCGTGAAGCGCGCGATCGCTCGCGCTGTCGAACTTGCGCGGCACCGCGACCACGCCGCCGACCAGGCGAACGCGATGGCGGCGACTCTTGATCACCGAGAACAGCGTGAACAGCAGCCCGAGGCCGACCGCGGCACCGATCGCGACGTAGAGCCAGAACCAGTCGCGCGACAGCAGATCCGTCGGCGGCGCATCGCCGCGCATCGCCTTCGGATCGTCGACGACATCGCCGAGCACGCCGGTGACGCGCAGGCTCATCGCGTTGGTCGCCACCTGATCGGCCTTGCCGGCGAACGTGTAGGTCACCGCGATCGGCGGCACCTTGAGATCGCCGAGCTCCCACGCGATCACCTCGAGCTGCCACTCGCGCGTCGTCCGGCCGTCGCCGGTCGGCTTGTCCTCCGACAGCCGGCGCGTGACCTCGAACGCCGGTCCGAGATCGAGCGGCTCGCGGAGGTTGACCTCGACGCCCGCGTTGAACGTCGCGGTGACGAACACCGTGAACTTGCCGCCGAGGCGAACCTCGGTGGGCGCGGCCGCGGCGCTCACCGCCGGCGCGTTGAGATCGGTGGGCACCTGAATGATGACCGGCCCGGTGCCAGAGCCGGAGCCGGCGGAAGAGCCGGAGCCCGCCGAACCGGAACCAGGTCCCGCAGACGAGCCTGGCCCGACCGGATCGTCCGGCGCGGTTCCACCCGAGCCCGACCCCGGCGCTCCCCACGGATCTGGATCGGGCGGCGACGGTGGCGCCGTCGGATCGGGCTGCGCCACCGCGACCGCGGTGAAGGCCACGAGCAGGACGATCGCGATCCGCTTCATGGCCGGCACCTCTCGTTCGTGCGCGCGAGCGACCGGCGTGCGGCCGCCGCGATCGGATGATTCGCGGCGGTCATCCGTGCGCCATCCTCTTCTGGCGCGCCTTGAAGAACGCGATCAGCGCATCGACGTAGGGCTCGTTCGTCGTGACCTCGGCGGTCTGGACGTTGACGCGACGGAGCGTCTGCTCGCGGAGCTCGGCCGCAC
>JAEYYY010000090.1 GCA_023430775.1 Pseudomonadota bacterium | reverse complement strand
ATGCGGCCGAGCTCGTTGAGCTTCATCTCCTTCGACGACTCGTCCCTATGTCCGGTGTTGACGTCGATCCGATACAGCAGCTCGGTGACCATCGCGCGCGTCCACCGCGTGGTGTGCTTGAGCGCGTAGCGACCTTTGAGCTGTAGCGGCTTGTCGCTCATCCAGCACACCATCGCATCGAGATCCTGCCCGACGGTCGGCTGGTTGTTCGGCCGGCACAGCATGTCGCCGCGCGAGATGTCGACATCGTCCGCCAGATGCACGGTCACGCTCATCGGCGCGAACGCGGCTTCGATGTCCTGGCCACCCTGCTCGATGCGCGTGATCTTCGTCGGCAGGCCGCTCGGCAACACGAGGATGTCATCGCCGGGACGCAGCACGCCACCCGCCACCTGTCCGGCATAGCCGCGGTAGTCGTGCAGCTGATCATCCTTGCTCTGCGGACGAAGCACCCACTGCACCGGGAACCGGACGTCGATCAGATTGCGATCGCTGCCGATGTGCACGGTCTCGAGGTGATAGAGCAGCGTCGGCCCGTGATACCAGGGCATCTCGCTGCTGCGCTCGACGACGTTCGCACCGGTCAGCGCGCTGATCGGGATGAACTCGATGTCCTGCACGTCGAGCCGCGCAGCCAGATTCCGGAAGTCGGCCTCGATCTTCCGGAACACCTCTTCGCTCCAGCCGACGAGGTCCATCTTGTTGACCGCGAACACCACGTGCGGAATGCGCAACAGCGACGCGATGAACGCATGCCTTCGGCTCTGCTCGAGGATCCCGTGCCGCGCATCGACGAGGATGATCGCCAGGTTCGCGGTCGACGCGCCGGTCACCATGTTGCGCGTGTACTGGATGTGCCCCGGCGTGTCCGCGATGATGAACTTGCGCCGCTTGGTCGCGAAGTACCGGTACGCGACGTCGATCGTGATCCCCTGCTCGCGCTCCGCCCGCAGACCGTCGGTGAGGTACGCGAGGTTCGTGCGCTCGTCGCCGCGCCGGCGGGACACGTCCTCGACGTGCTGGAGCTGATCCTCGAACGCGGTCTTGGTGTCGTAGAGCAGCCGCCCGATCAGCGTCGACTTGCCGTCGTCGACGGAGCCGGCCGTGCTGAAGCGGAGGAGCTCCGCGTTGTCCTCGAGGCCCGACATCAGCCCTGCCTCGCCATCAGAAATACCCCTCGCGCTTGCGGTCTTCCATCGCTGCCTCGGTGAACCGATCGTCGGCGCGCGTCGCTCCGCGCTCGGTCAGCCTCGCCGCGGCAACCTCTGCGATCACCTGATCGAGGTTGCGCGCGTCGGACTTCACCGCGCCGGTGCACGTCATGTCGCCGATCGTGCGAAACCGAACGATCTCCTTCCGGATCTTCTCGTTCGGCAGCAGCTTCACGTACGGGTTCGCGGCGTACAGCATGCCGTCGCGCTCGAACACCTCGCGCTCGTGTGCGAAGTAGATCTCCGGCAGCGGGATGTTCTCGTCGGCGATGTACTGCCAGACGTCGAGCTCGGTCCAGTTCGACAGCGGGAACACGCGCAAATGCTCACCGCGCTTGACGCGACCGTTGTAGAGCGACCACAGCTCGGGTCGCTGGTTCTTCGGATCCCACTGACCGAACTCGTCGCGGTGAGAGAAGATTCGCTCCTTCGCGCGCGCGCGCTCCTCGTCGCGGCGGGCACCGCCGATCGCGGCGTCGAACTGGTGCTCCTCGATCGCGTCGAGCAGCGTGGTGGTCTGCAACCGGTTGCGGCTCGCGCGAGGTCCCGTCTCTTCGGTGACGCGACCCTTGTCGATCGAGTCCTGGACGTGCGCGACGATCAACCGTTCGCCGAGCTCGGCAACGCGGCGGTCGCGGTAGACGAGGGTCTCGGGGAAGTTGTGGCCGGTGTCGACGTGGAGAAGCGGGAACGGAAACCGTGCCGGTCGGAACGCCTTCTCGGCGAGCCGGAGCATGACGATCGAGTCCTTGCCGCCCGAGAACAGCAAGCAGGGGCGCTCACGCTCCGCCGCGAGCTCGCGCAGGATGTGGACCGACTCGTCTTCGAGAGTCTGGAGATGGGATCGACGATAGGAGCGGATGCGAACCTATAGCCGAATCCGTTATCTCGGACAACCATCCACTCGGTGAACGTGAACGGGAGCGGAGGTTGTCGTCACTAAGGAAGTCTGAAGGTGGCTTCCGTTGACTTCGTAGATGCTGGAGCCCTAGCATGCAGGACCTGTAGGCCTCGGATGAATCGCATCATTTTCCTAGCGTTAGCTGCCCTGCTCGTCCATGTGGGACACGCAGAGGCGCAGGATGCGAATCCCTATGTCGAGGGAGCGGGTGTTCGGGTTGGAGAGGGGACGGTGCTCCACCCGATCCTCGGCCTCGAGTCTGGCGTCGTCCAGAACGTGTTCTACGAGGAGAACGACACCAAGGCGTCGGGAATCCTTCGCATTCTCGGGCAGATCTCGGTGGGATCGCTTCCCGCCGAGCGGATGCAGATGCCTCAGGAGACCGACCCGGACACGAAGAACTTCGGTGACCTCGC
Source organism: Pseudomonadota bacterium (assembly GCA_023430775.1). Lineage (GTDB taxonomy): Bacteria > Myxococcota_A > Polyangia > Haliangiales > Haliangiaceae > JABFXX01. The sequence goes on along the minus strand of JAEYYY010000090.1, from coordinate 10,449 downwards.
GTTTCGTGGCGATGCCGCGCTGATGTACGAGCAGTATCTGTCGGGGAACGATCGGGTCCTGAATCAGGGAGGCCTGTCGGCCGATCTGATGGCGCAGGGAATCGTGTTCCCGAAGCAGACGTGGCAGTTCGCGTTTCGCGATGAGTTCATTCGCTCGATCCGTCCCACCAACTTCGAGTCCGATTCCAATCTTCGTCGGGACGTCAACCACCTGAACCTCGACCTGCGGTTCCGACCGATCGGCCGCACGATCCACTGGTCTCTCGGCTACTCGAACCGGATCGATCATTTCGAAGACTCGCGCCAGCAGTTCGCCGATCGCATCCTTCATCGCGGCCACTTCCGGCTCACCTATCAGTGGCTGCCGATCACGCAACTCTACGGCGATGTCTCCCTCGGTTACTCGGGGCCGCTCGGCGACGCGTCGACGCGGCCGACATCGTACCCGCTCAAAGCCTACGCCGGCATCGCCACCGCACTCACCGTCAAGACGAACCTCAACGCTCGCGTCGGCTTCGGCAAGGGCTTCTACTCGGACACCGACTTCACCAACATCGTCGGGCGGGTTCAGCTCAGCTACCGCCCCAGCCCCGAAGTCCGGCTCTCGGGCATGTACGAGTACGACTTCGAGGATTCGATCAACGCCAACTTCTATCGCGATCATGCGATCGCGTTTCGCGCGGACTACCGCCGCAATCGGCTGACCATCAACGGCATGACGGAGCTGCGCTTCCGCGCGTACCGCCAGGTGATCGCCGAGGTGATGTCGGCGGAACGTGATCGCAACGATGTGATCTTCGCGGTCGGTGCAGGCATGATCTACAACTTCAAGAACTGGATCGCCGCCACCCTCGATTACAACCTGACGCTCGATCAGACCGACTTCCGCTACATGGCGGATGCAACAACGCTCGACGACCCGAGCTTCGTCCGTCAGGTCGTCCTGCTCGGCGTGCGCGCCGCTTACTGAGCGGCCTCGAGCACGAACATCGTGTCGTAGCCGAGCGCGTGCCGCCGGGCGAACCGGCTGTGGTTGAGCTCTTCGAGCTTGGCCGCCCACGTCCACGGCAGGAGATAGCTATCGTCCTCGTTCTGTGGCCACACGCCGACCGACTGGCGTGCAACCACGCTCAGCCCGGCACCGGCGAACAGGTCGAGCAACTCGCGGTTGGTTGCGCCCTCTGCCGAGCGGCCGGTGAGGCGCTGCAGGATGTACGACGCCGACCAGAAGTTGCGGTGGTTGTTGAACACCAGCCGACCACCGGGAGCGAGCAGGGTGGCGATCGTGCGTGCCGCGTGTGTACGCAGCTGATCGTCGGCATTCGGGAAAAAGCGAAACGCGGTGATCAGATCGAACTGGCCGAGATCCGGCAACTCACTCAGGAGGTCAACGACGCGGAACTCGACGTCCGGACAGCTCTCGCGCGCGACGGCGAGCATACTTTCGGAGATATCGATCCCGGTCACCGAGGCCGACGGCACGACGCTCTTGAGCCATCCCGCGATTCGACCGGTGCCGGTCGCGACATCGAGAATTCGCCGCGGCGGCCGCTCTCGGACGACCTCCTCGAGAAACGCTTTCTCCATCGTCCACATCAACGCACGGCCGCGCTTCTCGATAAACTTGGCGTGATACGCGCCGCCTTTCTGCTGGTGACTCGTCGAGTAATCGCCGCGAAATGGAAGTGGCGCGGTTAGGGTCGTGTAGCGGACCGCATTGGTGAGTCGGCGCAACACGCGCGAACCGACAGGCTTGGTCACGGGGTCCTCCGGGAATCGCAGCTCGATACCATCATGGAACGTCCATTGAGGAGCAGACAGCGGGGCGCGAACGACACGCGAAGTTCTCGCCCATGCTGGGTGGATGGCGCTCACGCGAACCGGAATCTGCTCGATTCCGAGGAGGAGCGCGAGGGCGAAGCGATGCGTCCCGCAGAACTTGTCCTCGGGCTTGATCAGCCGTCCGTCGCGATCGAGGACGATCCCGATCTCGTCGTGTGGCAGTCCACCAACCTCGCTCTGCAATCGGTAGCCGCGCGTCGCGAGCGTGTCGTGGAGCGTGCGCAACGATGCGAACCAATTCGCGAGCTCGTCGCGGTCGTTTCCGCGAACCGAGCGTCCGCCATCGGCAATCAGCGCCGATTTTTGCAAGTACTCGTCGGATTCCTCCGGCGCACGGCCATCACGAAAGATCTGGAACACACTGCGAAACGACACGCTCGCGTCCGCGTACTCGGCGATCGGACGGATCGCGAGATCCCAGTCATCGCGCCACACGAAGCGAAGCCTCCGCTCGGTGATCTCGCGCTTGCTCGCCGTGCCGAGCGGCCAGAAATGCGTGATCGCGTGCGTCGGCACCCACAGGATGGGACCGGTCTTCCAGTCGAGTGACTGGAAGTATGCGTCGAGCGAGTCACCGGCCATCAGCCGAGTCGCTTGACGCCCTTGCTCGCGACCAGGATGCCATCCGGCTGCTCGGTGGTGTCACCGTGGTCGTGCTCGATCGTGTACCCGTTCGCGATCAAGAGCTCGCGACATCCGGCATGGATGTCCTGGCCGTGTGTGCCGATCAGAAAGGTCTCGACGGTGCCGTTCCGTAATGTCTTGGTTCCGCCCCTCAAGATCTCGAGCTCGACACCCTGGACGTCCATCTGGAGGAGATGGACTTTCTTCCCGATCCCGTCGACGAGGCGATCGAGCGTGGTGGTCTCGATGCTGACAATCGTCTTGTTGCGCACGGTGGCGAGTCCGACCTTGGCTGCCGCGCGACGGACCAGCTTCTTGACCCGATCTCGCAACATCTCCATTCCGGTCAGCTCGCGCTTCAGCTTGCTCGTGTAGCCGCTTTGCACGAACTGCTCGCGGCCGATCTTCGACGATACGGCCTCCGAGTAGATCCGAAAATCGTCGGCGCGGAAGCCGTTGAGATCGATGTTCTCGACGAAGAACTTGCGATGACGCTCGAGAGGCTCTGCAGCGTGCACGACCAGTGACGGAGCGAGCTTCTTCGCGAGGATCGGGTAGTAACCGATCGCGGCACCCAGATCGACGAAGCAACCATCGGCCGGAAGGCTCTTGATCACCTGGACGAAGATGTCCTCTTCCTCGGCCTCGTGGACGTTGCGCTTCTTGTAGCGCTCGCGCTGCTTCGGAATCAGGTGATCGTCATAGACCTTTACGCCGTTATCGAACGTGTGGATTTCGCGCTGCATGGAAGAACCCGGATGACCCTACTACGAGCGGTCGAGCCGCGTTGCGAGCTGACGCCACAGGCTGCGGCCCCACTGCTTGGCGGTCAGCCATTGCAGACCGAGCTCGTTCGAACCGAAGGACTCGTGGCCGATCAAGCGGGAGCGTTCCGCGATCTCGAACTGCTCGGGAATCGCGAGTCCGTGACGCCGGAGACTCTCGGCGCAGTTCTGCGTGAGCTTGCCTCGGGTGGTGCTTTCGCCGAAATAGATCGCACTACGCTCCAGCACGTGCATGTCCGATCGCGCGGGCAACGGAATACTCCACTTGAGGCGATCCATTTCCTTCGCGCTGAATGGGCGATCCGGGAGGTGGTTGAAGAACCAACGAAGCACGTGCGCGCGCACGAACTGATGTCCCCAGATCCCTGCATAGTCCTTGCGGCGCACGTATCCGCGACCGTCGGGATCGGTCAGCCGGCGCCGCCACTCGACGTGCGCCGGATCGAACAGTACCGGCGGACGGCAGCACATGATGCCCGAGATGCTGCGATCCTCGAGTGAAGACACCCAGCTCGTGACCTGCCGGATCACGGGGAGATCGAGATCGACCGGATACTTGTCATCGATGCACCAGTAGACCCAGGCTGTGTCCGGAATGTCCTGCAACAGGCCGAGAACTGTTGCTGCGAACGCACGATCGGTCCGGATCATCTCCACGCGCGATCCGTACTTGTCTCGTAGCGCATCGGGCGTTTCCTGGTACGGGACCCGGAACTGGAACGGGTGGTCAGGCCACAGCCGCCCGTACGCTGCAATCATGTGATCGGTCAGCGGATGATACTTGTCGATCGTGAGGACGATGGCCTTCAAGACCTCGGCACGATAGCCTCAAATCCCAACCATTGCGAATGCTTACGATGGCACGTCCCTGTGGGTAATTAGCCTGTGCTCCGTCTGAACTTCCGAGGTGGTTTCGGGTACTAATCCGCTCGCATGCAAGCGGAACCCATGGCGGCACCGATGCCGCCAAACGACGACGATGGCGAAGCTGCCATCAGTCTTGATGTCGGGCGCTATCTCCGCGCCATCCGTCGGTATGCCTGGCTGCTCGTCGCCCTGATCGCGGTCGCCGTCACGATCTCGGTCTTTTACACGCGACAGCTACCCAAGATCTACGAGGCGACCGCGTCGGTTCAGATCGAGCCACGGTCCGCCGATCTGCTCGGTCAGGGAAACGATAACTTCGTCGCGGGCGGCGCTGGTGGCGCCGATTACTACCGCGAGCAACGCCAGGTGTTTGGCAGCATCAAGTTGCTGCGGGTGACAGCGGTGACGCTGAACCTGAACACGCGAATGCTCGACGAGGAAACTCGGTCGAATCTCACCACCGATCAGCAGTTCGATCTGATCGCCAATCGCCTCCAGAAGAGCCTGGCGATTCGCTATCCGGAACAAGATCGAATCATGTACGTCGTCGCTCGCAACACCGACCCGCAGCTGGCGATGGACATCGCGAACACGCACGTCGCCACCTTCGAAGCATACGCGCGCGGACTTCTCGACACCGGCATCGTGCAGGCATCGAGCGCGCTGTCCGCCGAGTTCGCAACTGCGGAGAAAGATCTTCGCGAGGCCGACGCGGCGATTTACCAGTACCAGAAGGACAATGACCTGCTCGCGGTGTCGCTCGAGAACAAGCAGACGTTCCTGTCCGGTAAGATCGACAACTACGGGCGCAAATTCGACGATGCGGTCGGGAAGACCAAGGAGCTCGAGGCCAAGCTCAGCATTCTTCGCCAGCTCGCGAAGGTTGGTGATGGCGACATCATCGACACGCCGATCCTGTCGATGGGCGACGACTCCGCGTTCGATGCTTTGCGCGCGAACTACTACACGGCGAAGAGCGAGTTCGAGCAGCTACAGAAGGAAGTGGGTCCGAAGACCATCGAGTATGCAAAGGCGAAGTCGAGAGTCGACAGCCTTCGCGCGACCTTGACCGCGGAAGCCAACCGACTGGTTGGCGCGGCCGAGAGGCAGCACGAGGCAGCCGTGCGGTACCAGCGGGCGATGGCTTCAGAGGTCGAGAAGTACACCAAGGAAGCGCTCGATCTCGGCCCGAAGCTCGTCGCGTACAACACGCTGGTCCGCAATCGCAAGACCGCCGAGGATCGCTACAACATCCTCGTCGCACGGCTGTCGACGAGCGAGATGGCGGGTCGGCTGCACAAGAGTATCGACAGCAACGTGCGGCCGCTCGACAAGGCGCAGCTCCCGACCCAGCCCGTGTCGCCGATCCTGCGTAACAACGTCGCGATCGCAGGCGCGCTCGCGCTGGTGCTCGGCTTCGGTGTGGTGTTCTTGCTGGTGTTCCTCGATCGCACCGTGAAGTCGACGGAGGACGCGCAGAACTCGGCTGGGGCGCCCGTGCTCGGCATCGTGCCGATGCTCGATGGGGAATCGGCAGACGACGACAACGAAGATATTCGCGAGCGCGACATGTACGTGCACTCGAATCCGAACTCGCAGGTCGCCGAGGCGTGCCGCTCTCTTCGCACGAACATCGTGTTTTCGGGTGCCGATCGTCCGTTGAAGACTCTCGTGGTCTCGAGCGCCAATCCTCGAGAGGGCAAGACCACGCTCGTCATGTACCTCGGTACGACGATGGCGCAGGCCGGCGAACGCGTCCTCCTGATCGATACGGATATGCGCCGACCGCGGCTTCACATCTCCACCGGCGTCAGCCGTGGAAGTGGCCTATCGAACCTGATCGTCGGCGAGGGCACCTACGAGGACTCGATCAAGCCCACGGACGTACCGAACCTGTTCGTGTTGCCGTGCGGGCCGTTGCCTCCCAACCCAGCCGAGCTGTTGATGAGCCAGCGCTTCCAGCACGTGCTCGAGGAGCTCAACCGGCGCTTCGATCGACTCATCCTCGATTCGCCTCCGCTCGGCGCAGTCACCGACGCCGTCGTGCTGTCGAACAAGACGGATGGCGTTGCGATCGTCGTTCGTGCGGGGAAGACGCTGCGCGACGAAGTGAAGCGTGCAACCCGACAGATCCGTCACATCAACGGACACATCGTGGGTGTGATCGTCAACCGTCTCGATACGCGAGACCGTCGCTACGGCTACTACCACTACCAGTATTACGGCTACGGCGAGAAGGCGAACCCGGCGGAAGCCAGCTGAGCATCCCGCTCGCGGTTACACGGTCGGCGGCCACTCTCAATCGTATGGCGACGCGTAGCCCGGTGGTTCCAGATCGTCGGGGAACAGATCCTGGTTTGGATCGTCCGGCACATCGGGACCGTTCCATCCCGACTTGGAATCGCTCTCGAACTGAACCTCGCCGGCACAAGCCTGTGCCTGCTCGCGCAGCGACTTGATGCCTTGCCAGGCTTCCTTGGCGTTGTCGCTCTTCGCGGCCTTGTCGGCGTCCGAAGAGGCAGCCTCGTAACCAGCCCTGGCGTCATCGAACACGTTCCGGAGTGCCTTCGCCTGGATCAGCTTGTCGTTGATACAGGTCAGACGAATCACGTCCTTGTCCCGGCGAGCCTGGAGTTGCAGGTGCTGGATTACGCGAAACGAAGTCGCGATCTCCTGCCGGTACGTCGTGATGTCATCCGTAGGCGGAGCTGGATTTGCCGGCTGCGCGAGCAAACTTCCACCCAACAGCAAGAAGGGTAGAAAACCCCAATATTTAGCCGATCGGCGCATCCGCGATTCTTTAAGGCCAGAGGTTATCGGTGGTTGGGTCGCCTGTCAACGAGCTAGCTGGCGACGAAGGCTATGACGTATGGTTCGCCGCCAACGTTCATTGAACGTTCTGGCACGATCACGAACTAACTGTCGTCGTCTATGCGGCACCTCGTCCTGGCCCTCGCGCTCTCCGCGTGCACCGATATCCCGCCTGCGTCCTACCCGACGAGTCAGCCCGTTGTGGATGCGAAGCTCGCTCCACTTGGCGTCGGCGACGCGATCGAGGTCACCATCTACAACGGGTCATCCTCGAACAAGGCCGCCTTCAAGATCGACTCGACTGGCAACATCTCGGTTCAGTACATCGGGACGGTGACGGTGCTCGACAAGACACCCGATCAGCTCAAGGAAGAGATCCAGCGGCGTCTCGCCGACGGCTATCTGGTCGATCCGATCGTCTCCGTCATCGTCACCGAGATCAACTCGATGAGTCTGTCGGTGTCCGGCGAGATTGGAAAAGATGGCAAGGTCAAGTTCACGCCTGGAATGACCATCGTCGACGTGATCGCGCTCTCCGGCGGGTTCACGCCGATGGCCAAGAAGAATCACGTGAAGGTGATCCGGGTGGTGGGCGACAAGGAGCTGACCTGGAAGATTCCGGTCGCCGCCATCCAGGATGGGATGCGCCCGAACTTCTACGTCGCCGCGGGCGATCGGATCTTTGTGCCCGAGCGGCTCTGGTGACCGCCTACTGCGCCTTGATCTTGTAGGGCACTTCCGTCGGCTTCTCGATGCCCTTCTCGCCTGCCAGCTCGCGTTCCAGCGCAGCGGCGTGGTGATTGCCGAGCGCCTCCTCGACCTTGGCCAGCTCGCCGTGTAGCTGCTTGCGATTGACCATCGGGATCGACGGTAGCGTCAGTGCCTGGGACAGGCAGACCTTGGCAGGTGCCCAGCTCTTCTGCGTAACCATCACCTTGCAGCGCAGGATGTGGGCGTCGACGTGACTCTGCGACACCGCCGGGCCACTCGCGATCGGACGAAGGGTCGCGAGTGCGCCGTCGAGATCCCCGACCTTGACCTGCGCCTCGGCGACCTTGATGGTGGCCGCCACCGACGGTTCGAGCAGCGCGAGTCGTCGTGCGGCGCGCAACGCGAGATCTGGCTTGTCGTTCTGCACTGCGAGCAGTTGCAACTGCCGCCAGAAACCGATGTCGCGGTTCTCGTCATCCTCGAGCGCGATCTCCATGTATGCGACCGCAATGTCGCTGTGCTGACGCGCGAGCAGCGCCTTGACGATGCGCAGCCACAGGCGATTCGTGGTGGGCAAGGCCCGCGCCGCATCGAGCTTCGGCATCCGTGCGACCACCTCGTCCACGAGGAGCTCGACCTTGAGGCCGCGGTTGAGCGCGAACCGATACTCGAGCCCGGCTTGCTGATAGCGACGCGTGCTCGCGAGCCAGCGCGCCACCACGAGATGTAGATCGGGATGGGTCGGGTGCAGGCGCAGAGAGTGATTGATGAACGCGATCTGCTCGCGTGGAGTGTTCGCCCGGTTTGCGATGTGTGCCGCGGACAAGTAGTCGAGCGGATGCCGAGCCAATGATGCACGCGCGGTCTCCAGATCACCTGGCCGCTTGAGATTGGCGTGGTCCTCTCCGACCAGCTTTCCTCGGTCCGAGCCGGCGAGCATCGCGACGAGCGCAGTGGCCACGACGGCGCCCATTCTCCACGTCCGTGCGCGCATCGACCTGGGGCTTTCGCGAAGCGGAACGTAGAGGAGGGTGGCCGCGACGATGATCGTCGGCACCGCGAGCCCTGGGAGCTCGAGACCAAAGTCGACGAGGCTCTGCGTCGCGACCGCCGTGATGCCGCCGATCGCCGCGGCCGAGAGAGCGCCGCGGTGCCAGCGGCGCAGCACGACTCGCACGGCCATGCCGATCGCGATCGCGAAGGCCAGCGCGCCGGCGATGCCCCAGTCGATCACGGTCTGTAGATACTGGTTCTCGACGCGCGCAAACGTTACCTCGCCGCTCTGCGGGTGGACGCGCGTGAAGCTGGTCTCGAAGCCACCTCGCCCGACGCCGAGCACGGGAGCCTCGCGGATCAGCTCGAGCGAGCTATCCCATGCCGCATACTTGCTGCGCGAGTCCGAGAGCTCCTCGAACCGCGTGTTCTCGAGCTCCTTGGTGACGTTGTCGCCGCCGATATAAACCACCAGGACGATCGAGCACAGGACGGTGATCGCTGCGGGCACCGCGATGCGCAGCACATCCTTGCGCGAGCCCGAGCCCGCGGACCGCACTTGCTGCAGCACCATCAGCACCGCACTGATGATCGCGCCAGCGCCGAAGCCGACCACGCCTCCCCGGGACCGCGTCATCAGCATGACGGCGAGCGAGCCGACCGCGATCAGGATCCAGATCACACGCCGAGCGGGCACCTTGATCTCGTGCACCGCGAGCCCGGCTGCCACGATCGCGCCGAGGGCGAGGAAGCTCGCCAGGTGGTTCGCGTTGAGGAGCGGCGCCATCACCACCGGTGACACGCGGCTCGGCTTGTAGATGCCGAACAGGGTATCGGCGTCGAGCAGCTCGTGAATCAGTGCAGTGACGACGATCAGCCCGGCGGTACCCGCGACCGCCATCAACAGCCGCGCGCGGCCCCGCTCCGAGGTGGCAGCGCGCAGTGCCATCCACGCGAGCAAGGCGTACGCCATGAACTTCGCGAGCTCGACGAGCGTCGCGGGTGGATCGACGGAGAGAGGGCGCCACGCGTCGGGATCGTTGCCGAGCAGGCGATGGCCATCGTCGATCAGGCCATGCCCCTCGCTGTTGAGCAGCTCGCGAAGCCCCGGAGGAAGTGGGATCAACTGGATCGCGGTGAACACGATCGCCACTCCGAGCACTGCGAGGAGCGGCGAGGTGCGTTCGAGCTGACGTCGCGAACGAACCTGACTTGCAGCAGCGCACGCGGCACACAACCCGATCAACACGACCGCGTAGCGAGGTGCGCCGCCGATGGCGAGCGTCGACAGCAACAGAGCCGCAAGCCCGAAGGCGCCGGTGGTCAGGTCGCGTGCGCGCATCACCGCCGGGCCCTCAACGGTTCTCGCAGCACCACGACGAGCGCCAACAGCACCCAGAACAGTGTCGTTCGTAGCCCTTGATGTCCCATGCCGTACGCGATGCTCGGCATGATCAGCACCCAGCTCCGGAAGCCGCTGCCCTTCATCGTTCGCCACACGAACATCGCTAATAGCAGAGTCCCGACGATTCCGTAGCAGAAGAACAGTGTCCCCATCGACGAGTGGATCTCGTGAGCGCCGAGCGCGGAGTCGTAGCGATAGCGCTGGTACGCACCTTCGCCGGCACCGAGAAGCCAATACTCCGGGTTGTCCGCGATGCGATCGTAGCCACGGTCCTCCGCGAACGACGTGACTCGCTCCGTGTCGTAACGTTCGATCGTCTGATATGCGGCGTCGCGAACGGCGGGGATCAGCGTGAAGGCGAGCGTGCCGACAACGGTCAGCACGAGCACCGTCCGCACGCGCACCATCGCG
>JAEYYY010000062.1 GCA_023430775.1 Pseudomonadota bacterium | reverse complement strand
GCCGCACGGTGCCCTCGGCCGCTTCACCTCGATCGCCGGCGATCAAGGCCGCGTGATGGTGGCCACCCACGATCAAGGCCTCGGCGATCTGGTGGTCGCCGACGTCACCGATCCCGATGCGATCGCGCTGGTCGCGGTCGACGGCATCCCGACCGACGTCACGCCGACGTACGGCGAGGACAGCTATCGGCGCGGCATCGAGGGCGAGGGCCCGAACGTCGGTGCGTGGACGTCGATCGCGATGTCGGGCGGGCTGGCGCGCGTCGCGTACCAGGATCGCGATACCGGCTCGCTCAAGTTCGCGCTCGAGCCGAAGGCCGGCACGCTGACGTGGAACACGATGGTGGTCGATCAGGGTAGCGACGGCCAGGAGACCGGTCGCTACGCGTCGCTGGCGTTCGATGCCAACGGCAACCCGGCGATCGCGTACATCGCGCTCGGCCTCGACGACGGTGCCGGCCACCGCAACACCGAGCTGCGGCTCGCGCGCTCGGGCACGGCCACCCCGGCCGCCGCGAACGACTGGACGGTGACCACGATCGCGACCGGCGTCGGCAGCTGCGCCGGCCTGTGCGGCGCGGGCGAGGCGTGCGTGGCTGGCGACGAGGGTCAGACCTGCACGGCGATCACCAGCGATTGCTCCGCCGAGTGCGCGGAAGATACCGAGGCCTGCATCGCGGGCAGCTGTGTCGAGGCGTTCCCCGAGCCCGAGGTCGCCGATATCGCCACCGGCACCGGGTTGTTCGTCGACCTCGTGCTGCTCGCCGACGGCAAGCTCGCGGCGGTCTACTACGATCGCAACGCACGCGAGCTGCGGATCGCGGTCGAGAACGCGCCGGGGCAGGGCGTGTTCACCGAGACCACGCTCGACGGCGGTGGCACCGCGGATCGCGGCATGTGGGCGAGCGCGATCAGCGATGGCAGCACCGTGCACATCGCGTATCAGGACGCGCTCGGCGACCAGCTGTTCTACACCACGTTCAACGGCTCGCCGGGGACGCCCGAGCTGGTCGACGACGGCACGCGCGAAGGCGACCGCACGCACAACGTCGGCGCCGCCGCCGCGATCTTCCTGGTCAGCGGCGCGCCGCAGATCGCGTATCAGGATGGCCTGACCGCGGATGTCTATCTCGCGAGCCGTGGCAGCGGCACGTGGACCACGCAGGGCATCTCGATCTCGCCGCTGCTCGATGGCTTCTCGATCGGCGCGACCACCGGGCACGGCCAGCCGTACCTCGCGTGGGACCGTCTCGACCCCGCGCAGGACATCCCGAACGGGCTGTTCGTCCAGGCCCGGTGATCTCGTAGCCGGGCGCGATCTGGGCTCAGCAATCACCGCGGGTGCGAGGCACGCGGCTTGCGTGAGCTACGTGCATACGGAGGATATGCACATGAGGATCACGACTCTCGCGAAGCTTGCCGCCATCGGCGGCGCGGCCTACTACGTCAAGAAGCAGGGCGGCGTGAAGCCGGCCTGGGACAAGCTCGTCGCCTCGATGAAGGACGTCGCCGACAAGGCGAAGCCCGCCATCGAGAACGCCGCCAGCAACGTCTCGTCGTCGCTCAAGTCGGAGACGGGCAGCGACCTCGGCACGAGCATCGGCAGCAGCACGCGCTCGGGCTCGACGTTCGGCAACAAGACGAACTACTAAGCCACCTGCTGAGATCAGGAACCGCACGCCCGAAAGCGTGCGGTTTCTTTTTGTCACGCCGCGCCTCGTCGCTCAGCCCGGCGTGCGCGCGCCCGCGACGCGAACGCCTCTCAGCGCGTGCTGATGAACAGCTGCGTCGTCCCGAGCCGATCGCTCACGAAGTAGAGGGTGCGGCCGTCGGGCGAGATCCACGGATCTTGATCCTGCGCGGCGGGATCGTTCAGCTCGTCGATCAGCACGGGAGCGCCGAAGTCATCGGCGGTGGACGCGCGGGTCGCGACGTAGAGCTCGTTGTTCCCCGAGCGATCCGAGTTGAGGTAGAGCTCGAGCCCGTCGGCGGACAGCATCGGGTTGCCGTCGGACGTGGTGCCGGTGTTGACGGCGGCGACCGCGACCGGCGTGCCGAACGCCACGGCCTTGTTCGGTCGCTCGGCGATGAACGTGTCGTTGCTGCCGTTGCGATTGGACTCGAACACGATCACGAGGCCGTCGCCGCTCGCCGATGCGGCCTCGCGATTGCCACCCGACAGCTCGGTCAGCTTGGTCGGCGTGCCGAACTTGTCGGCGCGGCTCGCGCGTGTGGCGACATGGAGATCGAGCGCACCGTCGACCGGTGGCCGGTTCGAGGCGAGGAACATCGTCAGGCCGTCGTACGTGATCTCCGGCGTGGTGTCGGTGACGTCGGCGATCGACAGCTCGGGGACGATCGCCAGCGGGCCCCACGGATCGGTGATCGCCGCGCGCCTGGTGACGAAGATGTCGTCGGCGCGATTGAAGTAGAGCTCGAGCTGGTCGCCGGTCAGCGACGGATCGTCATCGTTGACCGCGGTGATCGGGACCGGCATCGGCGCGCCCCACGGACCGAGCGGGACCTTCGCATCGGCCTCGGCATCGATGATCCCATCACCCGCGGCATCGGGGAGCGTGTTCTCGATCGCATTGCCGCCGAGCCGTGCTTCGCACGCGCCGAGCGCGATCAGCCACAGCACCCTCATCGTCCGCGATCCTACTCTTCTCGCGTACGAGCCAGGTGGGCGAACTGCTCACAGCGTCCTGACACGGCGGACCGTCAGCATGGCGTCCGGCGCGAAAGGTCTGCGAAATCGCAGCGAGTCTCGCAGCTCCCGCCAGCCGCCGCTGCCGCCGATCTCGCAGGCATCCACGGCGGTCGCCAGGATCGTGGCCGGGAACGTGCGGTCGTCGGTCCAGGTCTCGCGCGGGTCGCTCTTCCAGGGCAGCCGGCCGAGCTCGTCGACGAACGCCCAGAACCGCGTCCACGCGAACCGCGCCTCGGCATCGAGCTCCTCGAAGCGGCGCTCCATCACCGACGCGGCATCCGCGATCGGCACGGTGTCGCCGCTGCGGCTGCCGGGGATCACGACGTGCAGCCCGTCGCCGTGCGGGATCTCGGAGACCTTCGGCCACGGCCAGCTCGCCGGTCGCACGAACCTCGCCTTGCTGGTGGCCAGCTTCGCGGGGAGCTTGAAGTAGTGCGCGCGCGAGACCTCGATCTCCTCGAGCGCGTGCATGTGGCCGACGATCGCCTCGAGGCGCTCGAGCTCCTGGCGCGACCGGATCGACGGCAGCTCGAGGTGCGTCAGCTGCATGCGGATCGGCTGCACGGCGAGCACCTCGAGCGCGTCGAGCGCGGTGCCGGCCGGGGCGTCATCATCACCGTCGTCGTAGTAATCGATGTCGGGGTCGCCGCCGTACGGCGTGCGGATCGCCTCGGGCTCGTTGCGCGATAGATCCAGCACGCGCAGGGCAGGGAGCTGCAGCGGCTCGATCGGTCCGGACACCGGATGGGTGTAGTGCTCGCCGTCGTACGGCTGATCGAACGCGAGATCGAGCTCGCGCACGTTCGGCAGCGACTCGGCGGTGAACACGCCCGGCAGCGCGTGGACGCCGGTCAGCTTCAAGCGCTGCACGCCGGGATGGGAGAACTGTTCGAACACCTCGTGGCCCTGGACCTCGAGGCGCGACAGCGCAGGCGTCATCTCGATCCAGCGCGCCACGACATCGGTCGCGACCGTGCCGCTCCAGCAGCGCACGACGAGGTCGGTCAGCCACGCGTGCGGGTGCTCCGCCTCGGACAGCCCGCGCATCATCTCGGCCACGTGCGCGGCATCGCCGCGGATCGTCACGCGCTTGAGGTACGGCGCGAGCGGCGTGGCGAGCACCTGCGCGAGCCGCGCCGCCGCCTCCTCGTCGTCCTCGAGGACCAGGTTCTCGACGAAGCCGAACTTGAACGAATCGCCGACCCACGGCGTGTGCGGGTTCGACGGCACGAGCCGGCCGAGCCACGCCGTCATCAGCGACGTCCGCCGCGCGACCAGCTCGGGAGTGCTGCGCGACGCGAGCTCGAGATCGAGCGCGATCAGCTCGCCGCGCGGATCGCCCTGCGCCTGCAGGTGATCCGCGTACACCGCGAGCGTCTCGCGATCCCAGCTCGCGAGCAGCGCCGCTTCGAGGCTGTCGCGTGCTCCCACGTCCTGATGTTCGCACGCCCGCGCGGTTGCGACACCTGCCGGACGGTGCTGAAGTCCTCGGCGAGGAGGACGTGATGGCGAACGAGAAGGCTGTGCTGTTCATCGGTGCGAACCGACCGATTCCGGGCCGGGAACCGGAGGCGATGCAACTGTGGTCCGAGGCGGGTGCGTGGTTCGACGCCCAGCAGAAGCTCGGCTACTTCGCGCGCTGGGATTCGTTCTGGCTGACGCCCCACGGCGGCGATCTCAACAACGCGTTCGTGGTCTACGGCGAACGCGTCAAGCTCGACGAGTGGCGGCGCACCGACGAGTTCGAGGCCTTCGTGTTCAAGCTCAGCGCGTGCCTGATGAACCCGGGTGTCATTCCGGGCGTCAACTACGCGGCCGCCAAGGAGACGATGGACCGCCGCGCGAAGGCCGTCGGCGCTCGCTGACCGCTCGAGGGCCTTCGCATGCTAGGAATGTTCCTCGCATGCGGATCGCGCACTGCTCGGATCTCCACCTGCTGTCGATCGCCGGCACGCGGTGGCTCGAGCTCATGAACAAGCGGTGGATCGGGCGGATGAACCTGATCTCGAACCGCAGCCGGCACTATCACGTCGACGCGTTCGACGACATGATCGCCGACCTCAACACCCACGGCATCGATCACGTGCTGTGCACCGGCGATGTCACCAACCTCGCGCTGCGCCGCGAGTTCGAGTTCGCCCGCGGCAAGTTCGACAACCTGACCCACGGCAAGACCAACATCACCGTGATCCCCGGCAACCACGACGCCTACGTCGCCGAGGGCGTCGGGCTGTTCGCGGAGACCTTCGAGCCGTTCGCCGCCACCGATCCCGAGTGGGCGTGGACCGCCGACGATCTGGCTCCCGACGATCACGAGAACGACGTCGTCGACGGCGTACCGCGGTGGCCGATCGTGCGCGTGCGCGGCGAGGTCGCCGTGATCGGGCTGTCGACCAGCCGGCAGACGCCGTGGTTCACCGCGTATGGCCGGATCGGTGCGGGACAGGCCAGTCGCCTCGAGCGCGTGCTGGCTGACCCACGGCTCGCCGGGTCGCAAGCTCGCCGGATGTTCCGGCTGGTCGCGATCCATCACCCCGTCGCCGGACAGCGGGCGAAGAGTCGAATCCGCGGCTTGCGCGATCACGATCGCTTCGCGGAAGTGATCGCTCGCGCCGGCGCCGATCTGATCGTTCACGGCCACGAGCATCGCGATATCAGTGAGTCGCTTGCAGGGCCCGACGGGACAGCAGTGCCGGTGCGCGGCATCGTGTCGGGCACGCACTTCGTCGACAACAGGCCCGACAAGACGGCGCGCTATCGCATCTTCGAGATCGAGAACGGCGCGCTGGTCAGCGCCTCGACGAGGATCTGGGACAGGGCCGCAAGGCGCTTCGTGGCAGAGACTGGAAGTGGTAACGCCGGAGCTTGACTAGTCTCCGGTAGGTGTTGAACTTCGTGGCAGAGTTGCGACGACTGAAAAAGGATGAACGAGCCGATGGGTGACAAAACGCCAAACGCCGAAGCGATCGACGCCGACGACCGCAAGTACGTCATGCGTCCATGGACGCACCCTGCGGGCGAGCCGGTGATCATTGCCAAGGCCAAGGACTGCGTCGTCACCGACATCCACGGCAAGGACTACCTCGACCTCACGGCCGGCTACTTCGTCAACAACGCCGGCCACTGCCATCCGAAGATCGTCGCCGCTGCCACCAAGCAGATGGGCGAGGTGCTGCAGGTCTCGGGCAAGCACGGCACGGTCGCCGCGGTGAAGCTCGCGAAGCGGCTCGTCGAGCTGGCGCCGAAATCGCTGCACAAGGCGTTCTTCTCGACGGGCGGCAGCGAGGCCAACGAGTTCGCGCTCAAGCTCGCGCGCCAGTACACCAAGCGCACCGACATCGCGTATCTCCAGAACGGCTACCACGGCCTGACGCTGGGCTCGCTCGAGGTCACCGCGAGCGAGAAGTATCGCGAGAGCGCCGGCAAGCCGATGGGCAAGGAGAACTTCGCCATCCCCACCGCGTACGGCTATCGCTGCACCGCGAAGGGCCACAGCGGCAACACGTGCAATGCCAAGTGCCTCGACGGCGTCGAGGAGCTGCTGGCGGCGAGAAAGCCGGCGGCGATCATCGCCGAGCCGATCCAGGCCGTCGGTGGCATCGCGCCGCCGCAGGCGTGGTGGGATCGCCTCGACAAGATCCGCCGCGACCTCGGCATCCTCCTGATCGCCGACGAGATCCAGACCGGGCTCGGCCGCACCGGCAAGATGTTCGCCGTCGAGCACTACGGCCTCCAACCCGACATCATGACCGGCGGCAAGGGCCTCTCCGGTGGCATCGGCTCGCTGGGCGTCACGCTGGCCTCCGACGCGGTCTGCAAGGAGTTCTTCGGTGGCACCACGCCCACCTCGGGCGGCAACGCGGTGTCCGCCGCGGCCGGCCTGGCGATGATCGAGACCTTGCTCGACGAGAAGCTGATCGAGAACGCCGAGAAGATGGGCCGCCACTTCACCGAGGGTGCGTGGGCCCTCGATGACCCGTGGATCGGCGACGTCCGCTTCACCGGCCTGCTCGGCGGCATCGAGCTGGTCAAGAACCGCGACACCAAGGAAGTGCTCGGCAAGACCGAGCTGGCGAAGGTCAAGGACATGCTCCACGCCGAGGGCATGCTGATCACGATGTCGGGCTGGCACGGCAACGTGCTCCGCCTCCAGCCGCCGCTGTCGGTGACTGCCGGTCAGCTAGATTCGTTCCTTGCCGCTTTGCGTAGGACTCTTACCAGCTTGCGGGGTGCGTAAGAGATCGCGCAGGTGAAGGTGACGTGAACCCGCGAGCGCGGGTTTGATGCTTCACCTAGGTTCAGGGAATGGATAGAGTCCACCCCCGGAACGACCGCACATGAATCTGTTCGCTCTGCGCAAACACTTCGATCGCCTGGTGCATCCAGTGGTCTCGAGTCTCGCGAGGCTGCCGCTCCACGCCAACGCGTGGACGATGCTCGGCGCCATGATCGGCCTGATCGGCGGCGTGGTGTTCTTCTACGGGTACTGGTGGCCGGGCCTCGGCATCCTGCTGGTCCGCGGCCTCGTCGATCACGTCGATGGCTTCAAGGCCCGTAACTACAACCAGCGCTCCACGTTCGGCGCCGTCATGGACGACGTCTGCGACCGCTGGGTGCTCGGGATCATGTACGCCGGCGGTTGTTTGAACCTGGCGTACGACTATCCGCACATCCTGGTCGTACTGGGTTTCGGAATCACCGGTGCGCTCACCAACGTCATCATCAAGCTCTCGATCTACGCCGAGTCGCAGCAGGACATCTGGCGCGAGAAGGGCAAGATCGGTCACCCGGTCGATGTCGTCGGCCTGTTCGGCTCGGCCGAGTTCCTCATCTACTTCGGCACCGGCGTGTTCTTCACCGCGCTGCTCGCCGATCCTCGCCCCCTCATCGCGGGCTGCTGGGCGGTGGCCATCATGAGCCACGTCTCGCTGCTGCAGCGCGTGCGGTTCGCGTGGAAGCGGTACCGGCACGTCGATCCCGCCCTGGTCGTGCTGGCCAGCGATGCACCGCCCGAGCTCGGTTCTGATCCGATCTCGGCGCCCAACCTCGACGACGCGAACGCGAAGGCGAGCTAGGGTGGCGACCGCAGTGTCCAAGTTGCCCGCTCCCGCGGATGCCGCGCCGGAGCCGGCTCGGCCGCCGAAGGTCGTCTCGCCGTTCAACCCGGCGAACGCGGTCACGGCCTCGCGCTTTCTGTGCCTGCCGTTCTTCGTGTGGGCCGTCCACAACGAGCACCGGCAGTGGGCCACGCTGTTCATCATCATCTGCGGCTTCCTCGACAAGCTCGATGGCCTCGTCGCGAAGATCTTCGACTGCCGGTCGCCGTTCGGCGAGATGTTCGACGCGATCACCGACGGCATCTGTTACGGCTTCTGCTTGATCATCGTGGCCGCGTACGGCTGGGCGCCGGTGTTCCCGGTCGTCAGCATCATCGTGCTCGGCATGGTCAACAGCGCGCTGCGCGGCATCTACGCGAAGCGGGCAGGGCGAACCGTCAACTACAAGTCGTACGCGATGGAGCGGCTCGTCGCGTACACCGGCTATCTGATCGGCTTCGCGACGGCGGACATGGAAGTCACGTTCTTCTTCTGGCTGTTCCCGCCGCTGATGCTCGTGATCGTGATCCACGATGCCAAGCGCATGCTGGTCGACGCCGTCCCGGGGGCCACGCGATGAGTGATCCGATCGTCTCCGCCGGCGTGTTCAAGTGGTTCGTCACCATCCTGACGGCCAGCCTCGCGGGCACCTGGTTCTTCTACGACGCGTACAAGCTCGTCCGGCTCGCGAAGGCCGACAAGACCGACCCGACCGTGCACGACAAGCGGTTCGGCTACGGCATCGGCATGATCATCGGGTTCATCGGCGTGTGGGGCTGTCTTCGGTTCCACGGCGTGGTGTGAGCTCACGTCCCGCGACGGAGCGCGAGGCGCTCGCGGTGCGCGAGGATCTGGACGCCGCCGACGCTGCGCTCGGCCGCGACCTTGGCCAGCCGGCGGCGCGGCATGCTCGGCAGCCCGAACCGAAGATGGACGGTGCCCCAGTGCACCGGCACCAGCGCTCTCGCGCCGAGCCGCTCGTAGATGTCGAGCGCGCAGTCGGGATCGATGTGGACGCCGCGATCGAGCACGGCGCGGCGGCTCCGGTAGTACCAGACCGGCAACATGCCGCCGATCGGCAGCAGCGTGGCGTCGATCTGGTGGCGCTTGCCGATGTCGTCGAACACCGCGTGATCGGAGAAGTCGATGTCGCCGCCGTGGTGCAGCGCGGCGCCGCCGCCCTCGACGACGTAGCCGAGCGCGACCGGCGACTGGCTCTTCTTCCAGCGGCCGTGGTCGTGACGTGTGCCGACAGCGGTCACCACGGCCCCGTTGATCTCGAGCTGATCTCCGATATCGACCTCGGTGAGCTGGCGAAATCCAAGATCGGCCACGACTTCTCGCGCGCCCCGAGGCACGATGAGGTGAGTGTCCCGATCGACCGCCTTCAGACTCCAGCGGTTGAGGTGATCGACGTGGGAGTGCGTCACCAGGACCGCGTCCACCTTGCCGGCGGCTCGGGCTCGCGATCTCAGCAGCGGGTCGAACAGGACGCGGGCGCGGCCGAGCTCGGCGACCGCGGTGGCATGTCCCAGCCAGGTGACGGAGGGGCCCTCGTCGAGGTTTTTGTCAGAACCGTCGCTTCGCTCCGCGGGCTCGCTGGCAGGCGGGTGCACCGGCGCGGTATAGCACGGAGGGTTCCGTGCTGATGTTCTTCGCGATCGGCGTCGCTGCCGGTGCGCTCACGGGCGTGCCGATCGGGCCGGTCAATGTCGCGGTGATCGACGCGGCCTACCGGCACACGCTGCGGCGCGCGATCGCGGTCGGCCTCGGTGGCTCGATCGCCGACGGGCTGTACGCCGCGCTCGGGGTGATGGGGGTGACGCCGATCCTGCGGACCTATCCGGCGGTGCCGCCGATCCTCTACGCGATCAGCGGCATCGTGCTGCTGATCTACGGCTTCATGACCGCGCGCACGCAGCCGGTCGCGCCGGCCACCCCCGAGCCGGGTGCCTCGGAGTCGACCGCGATGCGCAAGGAGATGTGGTCCGGCTTCACGGTCGGTGCCGCGCTGATCATCTTGAACCCGGCCGCGGTGGTGACCTGGGTCGTGATCATGGGCTCGATCATCCCCGACGGGACCACCGGCGAGGGGCTCGCCTGCGCGATCGGCGTGATGGTCGGCAGCTTCGCGTGGTTCGCCCTGGTCGCCTACCTGACGCAGAAGGGCCGCCAGGTCCTCGGCGAGAAGGCGGCGTGGATCCCGCGGGTGGTCGGCTTCGCGCTGATGATCTACGCGGTGTATCTGCTGTCGCGCGCGATCAAGTACGTCGTCGCGTAGTACGTTCGGCGGGTGATGGGGTGGCTCGTCGTGGTGCTCGTGGCTGTCGCGGGCTGTTTCATTTCTCCGGTGCATCGCTTCGGCGGCGGCAAGACCCGCCAGCAGGTGGTCCACGAACAAGCCGAGCGGGTGACGCCGACGCGGGTCAAGGCCGTCGGCTCGTGGTCGGGTGACGTCCAGACCAAGAAGATCCGGGTCTGGGCCGACGACGAGTACCGCGCCCAGCACGTCAAGTGGCAGGACAGCTTCCAGGAGATCCTCGACGACGCCAACGACATCCTCGCCGCGCAGTTCGGCATCCGGCTGACCGCCGAATACGCGAGCTGGTCGTATCGGCCGGCGCCGGGGCAGGGCCTCGGCGAGACGATGACGGCGCTGGCGGCCCACGATCCGGGGACGGGCGCGATGGTGGTGGTCGGGTTGACGTCGTCGCTGTCGCTGGTCACCTCGACGTTCGACGAGATCGGCATCGCACAGCTGCCGGGGCGCTATCTCGTGATCCGCGGCTACTCCGATATCCACGAGCGCAAGGCGCTCGAGGCGTCGTTCGAGGATCTGCGCAAGGAAGAGCGCGTGCTGATGTTCGACGCGCGCAAGCACCACAAGCGGCTCGCGCTGCTGCTCCACGAGCTCGGCCACGCGTTCGGTGCCGAGCACACCGCCGAGTCGGGCTCGCTGATGCAGCCGTCGTACTCGCTGCAGGCGAACATGTTCGGCGAGAAGAGCCGCGCGCAGATCACCGAGCACCTCGATCAGCGGCTCGGCCGCGCGTCGAGCATGCCGGCGCCCGCCAGGCCGGTGGACAAGCCCCCGCCGGTCGAGAAGCCCAAGCCGGTCGAGAAGCCACCGCTGGCGCTCGACCCGAAGGACACCACGCCGGTGATCGTGATCGCGATCGATGCCGATGGCCGGCGCACGATCGACGGCAAGGCGGTGCCCGACGCGCAGCTCGATGGCGTGTTCCTGCTCGCCAAGGACAGGGACAAGCGCACGCGCGTCTACGTGCGGGTCGATGCGACCACGCCCGTCGAGGTCGCCAACGACGTGGTGGCGCGCGCGAAGAAGGCCGGGCTGACCAAGGTGATCGTCACCGACCAATGACGAGGGGCAAGCGCAAGGAGCAGGAGCGTCTTCGAGTTAGTCCTGACCAGGTCGTCGCGCGCCGCCATCGGGACGATGATAGAGCTGTTCGAGCAGCGGCTGGAAACGCGCTACCGTGGAGGCATGCCGTATCGCGCCTCGCTGTTGCTGCTGCTGGCGGCATGCGGTCGGCTCGGCTTCGAGGCGCGATCGGGGAGTAGCGATGCGATGGGCGACGCCCCGGGAGATGCGGTCGATGCGGTCGATGCCGAGCTGTGCATCGCCGATCCGTGCACGCTGGTGAGCCCGCAGTGTGGGTGCAAGCCGGGCGAGGCCTGTCACCGCACCGGCCCGACGACGGAGACGCGCGGCTGCGTGCCCGAGGGCAGCGCGCTCGCCGACGAGGTGTGCAGCGTCGATGTCGATTGCGCCGCGGGACTGGTGTGCGTGGCGCAGGCAGTGGACAGCGGCCGCTGTCATCGCTACTGCGCCGGCGATGCCGACTGTCCGCCCGGGCTCGGCTGCGCGCAGCTCGTCGAGGGCGTCGGCATCGGGCTATGCGGCTCGACCTGCACGCTCGACGGTGGCTGCCCCGCGGGCACCGTGTGCAAGGTGGTCCTCAGCAACGACTTCGACTCCGCCGGTCCGGTCGCGCTGCCGCTGTGCGCCGAGCCCGTGGGCAGCGGTGCCGGCGCGAGCTGCCAGTCGAGCCTCGACTGCGCGCCGGGCGTGTTCTGCGACGACGGTGGTGTCTGTCGCACGATGTGCCGGTTCGACGGCACGCTCGACTGCGCCACCGGCACCTGCACCGCGGCACTCGCACCCGTCGTGATGGGCGGCGTCGACCACGGCTTCTGTCGCTAACGCATGGTGCCGTAGGCGTCCTGATCGGCCTGGCGCTGCGACAGGTAGTTCAAGCAGGTGAGCAGCACCGGCTTGTCGTCGACGCTGATGCCGCTGCCCGGCAGCCGCCGCATCTTCTCGACGTAGCTCGGCCAGTCGACCAGCGCGTGATGCGCGATCTTGATGCGCTCGAGGTCGTGACAGCGCGAGCACTTCTGCTCGGTGATGGCGCACGCCTCGCGGATCCGCGGCGCGGTCCGCATGGTCTCGTTGGCGGGGATCAGCACGAGGTGCTCCTGCGGCCCGCAGGCGGCGAGCGCGAGCATGATGATGAGGTACTGCATGATCCTCAGTTGTCGTGCGCGCCCTCCGCGATCCAGGCGCGGAGCAGAGCGAGGTCATCGGCCGAGTAGTAGGGCGGTCCGCTGTACGGCATGCGCGCGCCGTACGGCGGTGCCGGGCCGAGCTTCAAGAACAGGAGGCTCTCGCACGGCTTGCCGGCGACGATGATCTCGGTGCCGGAGACCTGGCCGCCGCTGCGGATCGCCTCGTAGGTCAGCACCATGAAGCCCGACGTCGCGCTGTTGCCGTGACAGCCCGTGCACGAGCCCGGCGAGCGGCCGAACAGCGGCTGGATGTCGCGTGCGAACGACACCGCGGTGGTGGGATCGCTGTCGGAGCACCGCGGGTTCGCCGCGGGGGCGGCGTCGTCATCGGCATCGCTGGTGCCGCCATCGGGGGCGGCGAGCAAGCCGACCTCGGGCTCGTACGTCAGATCGCACGCCGCGAGCAGCGTGACGAGGATCGTCGCTCTCATGGCTGGCCCTCCTCGAACTGGATGTGGCGGAACGTGACGGTCGTCGTGATCGTGAAGCTGTCGACCGTGTCGGTGAGAAAGCCGTTGATCGAGCCGGTGACCGCGGGGTTGCGGCGGAACACCTGCGCGTCGCTGGTGACCGCGGTCGGTGCGACGCCGGCGGCGAGCCGGACGTCGACCTGGGCGGTCAGCGGCGTGTAGTTCGGTGCCGTCGTCGGCGCGGCGGTGGGGATCGAGTACTGGAACACCGGCTGCGGATCGGCGGTGGTCGGCATCACCGGCGGCGTTCCGGTGGCGACGCCGGAGACCAGGCGCGACTCCTGGCCGATCGGCACGCCACCGTTGCGCAGCGGCTGGATCGCGAACGCGCCTCCGAGCGGGAACGCGGTGACGATGTGACCGGCCGCGTAGACCTCGGTCGGCGCGACCGGATCGACGGTGCCGACCTCGAGCAGCGTGTCGTGCGGCACCACCGGCAGGCTGCGCCAGGTGCCGGCCGCGATCGGCTCGGCGACGAGGCCGAGCTCGAGCGCCTCGGCGAGCGCGTCGGTGCTGGTCACGAGCTCGCCGGCGTAGCTCGCCGTGATCGGCACGAGCACGATCCGGCGCACCTGCGAGTACCGGCTGTCACCGGGGACGGAGTCGAGCAGCAGCGGGTGATCGATCGGCGTCGCACCGTCGGTGTCGACGAGCTGGTAGACCGGCGCGACCACCGCGAAGTTGCCGGTGACCTGCGCGGCGCCGAAGTTCCAGAAGTTGACGGTGGCGCCGCCGGACTTGCCGGCGCTGCGTGCGAGCACGCCGTTGTTGCTGGCGAGCTGGTTGTCGCTGAGGCCATCGTTGAGCCGGATCTGGGCGAGCAGACCGGCGTTGTCCTTCGAGTGCGGCACGGTCGCGCCGGCCGGCAACACGAACTGCGGTCCGCCGGGCGGCGTGTCGGGTGACGGCGTGCCATCGGTCGCCGCGGCATCGACGGTGACATCGTCGACCTGCGGCCCGAGCCGATCGCAGCCGGCGAGCGCGAACAAGAGAGCGAGCTTCTTCATCGGGTCCTCCTCAGAACGGGCCTGCGATGCCGACGTGGGCGACCTTCTCGTCCTCGTAGTCCGAGAAGTCGTAGTCCTCGTAGGACAGCTTGAGGCGGAGTGACGAGCGCAACAGGATGGCGAGCCCCGCGGTGTGGCGCAGCACCATGCTGTCGCTTCGCATGTCGCTGGTCATCGACACGTTGCCGCGCCGCCGCATGCCATCCTCGCGAAGCACCGCGGTGATGCGCTTGCCGATCGGCACCTCGACCTCGGCGTAGGCGCCCTCCTTGACGAAGTACGGATCGTAGACGCCCATCGCGTCGGGGCCGTACTTGAAGCGCTGGGTCGGATCCTCGCCGAGCGACATCTCGGTGAGGCGGCGCAGGTACTCGGCACGCACGAACACGTCGCGGACCCGGAACACCGCGTGCGCGCCGTAGATCGAGAACCGGTTGCGGTGCTCGGGATCGTAGGTGCCGCGCATCGCCGACGCGCCGAGCGCGAGGCTGGTGCTGCCGCGGAGAATGGTGGCGACGAGCTGGCCGCCGTACGCGGGTCGCGAGTTGTTGTCGATGTAGTAGTTCTCGCCGGAGCGCGACGCGCGGAAGTCGAAGTCCATCGGATCCGCACCGGCGCGCGGGCCACCGATCAGATAGGCGGCGTAGTCGACCTGGAGGTGATGGCCGAAGAAGTTGGTGCCGTTGACCTCGATCCCGTTGTCGACCCACGGCGCCGGCAACACGCCCTGGTTCCACTCGGTCATCCGCACCATCCGACCCATGTCGTAGGGCAGCGGCTTGTCGCTGGTGCGATGGTTCGCCGGATCGTGGCGCAGCGGGAACTCGCCGAACGCCGGCGAGAACCGGCCGACGCGAATGTTGAGCTGATCGGCGACGCGCAGATCGAAGAACGCCATGCCGACCTCGAAGCCGTGGCAGGCGACGCACACCTTGACGTTGCTCGAGATGTTGCTCGAGAAGTCCATCGCCAGCTTGAGCGAGACCTCGACGGTCGCGCCGTCGAAGCCGACCTCGCGGCCGGTCGAGCGGCTCGGCACCGCCATGTAATCGAGCTGCACCGAGCCGGCGAAGTTGCGATGGAGCTCGCGCTTGGTCGGAAACTCGGCCTCGACCGCGGCGTCTGCCGTCGTCGTCTCGGTCGGCGTCGCCGGGGACTCGGCCGGCGTGGTCGTGGGTGGTGCGGGCTCGACGGCGGGGGCCGGGTCCGGAGCCGGCGTGGGTGCCGGCGTTGGCTCTGGCGCCGGCTCGGGGGCGGGCTCCGGATCGGGCTGGGCC
>JAEYYY010000034.1 GCA_023430775.1 Pseudomonadota bacterium | reverse complement strand
CGAGCACGAACCGCGCGACGCCAGCGTCGGCGGGCGCGCGGCCGAGTCGCCAGGCGGCGAAGGTCTCGTTGGCCCACCGATCGATCGAACCGCCGTCGAGCGACTTGCCGATCCACACCACGACCTGGTGGCCCGTCGCACGCTCGTAGTGCTCGAGCTTGTCGTCGAGGTTCGCGCGCGTCGCCTCCGACACGAACCCGGCGTTGTCCGTCACCCAGCGGATCGGTGCCGGCGGCGTGCCCGCCACCGCGAAGATCAAGGCGACGAGGAACGCGAGCATCAGAACTCGACCTTCGGCGCGACGTCGCTACCCGCCTTCGCGGTGAAGTACGGCTTGGCCGCGAAGCGATCGAAGATGCCCGCGACGATCATCGTCGGGAACCGCTGGCGCGCGGAGTTGAACTCGCGCGCGGCTTCGTTGAAGCGCATGCGCTCGACCGTGATCCGGTTCTCGGTGCCCTCGAGCTGCGCCTGGAGGTCGCGGAAGTTCTGCGTCGCCTTCAGATCGGGATAGGCCTCGGCGACGACCAGCAGCCGCGACAGCGCACCGGACAGCTGGTCCTGCGCCTGCTGGTACTGCTCGAACTTCTCGGCATTGTCGACGCTGTTCGGCGGCGCCACCTGCCCGACCTTCGCGCGCGCCTCGGTGACCGCGATGATGGTGTCGCGTTCGAACTTCGCCGCGCCCTTGACGGTCTCGACGAGGTTCGGGATCAGGTCGGCCCGGCGTTGGTACGCGTTCTCGACCTGCGCCCACTGCGCATCCGCCGTCTCGTCGAGGCGGACCAGCTTGTTGTAGGTCGTGGCGCACGTGCCACCCAGCAGCAGCACGGCGCCCACGATCATGATCGCGACGATGCCGGTCTTCCCGATAGCTTTCATGCCCTCGGGTGCAGCAAGCGCGATGCCACTACTTCGCTTGTTCAGCGAGCTCGTTGGTCAGCGCGTTCCGCGTCTCCTTGCCGACCTTGCCGTCGATCTTGATCGAGGCGTGCGCCTGGAACGCGCGCACGGCCTTCTGCGTCTTCGGCCCGTCCTTGCCATCGATCTCGCCCGGGTCGTACCCGCGCTTCGACAGCGCTGTTCGCGCCGTCGAAGTCATCCCGATGTTGAAGGCGATGTAGCCGAACTTCTCCGAGTTGTGCTCGAACATCGCCATGACCGGCCTCCTCAGAGCGTGTCTTCGAAGTTGTCGATCGCCTGGTTCAGCGCGGCGATGTCCGACTCGAGCTCGAGCTTGGTGGCATCCCACGCGTTGGCGGCCGCACCGCGCAGCTTCTGCAGGTTCTGATCGACCTTCGCGTGACGGAGCTCGACCTCGTTGGCCGCGGCTTCCGCGTTCTTGCGCTTGTCGCCCTTGACGTCGTTGAGCTTGCGGCGTAGGTCCGCGATCTTGCGATCCGCGGCCTCGATGTCCTTGCGCAGCTTGTCCTCGGCATCGCGATGCTCGCCGAGCAGCCGATCGTTCTCCTCGCGCGCCGCCCGCGCCGCCTTCTCGTCGGCCTCGCGCTGCGCCTCGTTCGCCTCGACCGCCTTCTTGTTCGCGGTCTCCTGCGCCTCGCGCGCCTCGTCCCTGTTGTCCCTGCATGCACCCGCCGCAGCGAGCGCACCACTCAGAAATAGGATTTTGCTGATCGCCTTCATGCGCCTTCGTCATTTCACGAAGCGCGCCACGCCGCCGACCTACGGCGATCACCGAGAGCGAACGCGCCCGCTAGCTGGCGCAACCGAGTCGAGGATTGCTCTCGACGCGCTTGGCGAGCTCGCGCAGCAGCGCGTAGACGAAGCGCTCTCCGATGTACGCGGAGAGCTGCGGACCCATGTGCACGCCATCGGGCGTGTCCCAGCGCAGCTTGTGCCACTTCGGCATCGAGCCGTAGCCGCCGAGCATCGCGTACTGATCCCAGAACCCGACGCGCGCATCGGTCGCGCCCTGCAGCCGCTCCTTCGCGTTCTGCTTCATCCGCGGCGTCGAGTTGGTCGTGCCCTCGCTGATGAAGTCGGGCGCCGACCAGTACATCAGCGACGCCCTGGGCAGCGCCTTCCGCCACAGCTCGGCGTGCTTGACCATCAACTTCGCGTGCGCCTGCGCGGCCCACATGTTGGTGCCGGTCGCGTCGATCACCAGATCGTAGTTGCGGCGCGCGAGCCCCGCGGACTGATTTGCCGGATCCATCCGCGTCATCGTCGCCGCGGACAGCGCGTTGATGCCGATGCCGTCGACCAGCACCCCGGGCACGTCGCGCTCGAAGGTGGCGCCGAACAGCCGCACGCGGCCCTTCTTCACCTTGATCGTCAGCCGGTGCTTGCCGTCGGGCACCTTGTACGAGAGGAACTTCATCTCCTTCGGTGCGTCCGTCGACACCACTTCCTTCGGCTCGCCATCGATCAGCACCTCGAACGATCCGCCCCTGGGCTGTGCCAGGTACCAGACCTCGATCGCCGACACGCTGGTGCCCACCGGCTCGCCCTGCCTCGCCGTCTCGACCCAGGCGGTCGCGCCGGCCTGCGTCGACTCCGCGCTGATCCCCGCGAAGCCGTAGAGGTTGTCGCGGACCTCCATGGTCGCGATGTTCCACATCGTCCACGTGCCGGTCGTGCCGTGCTGGTGGTTCTGGTGGTGGTACCAGCCCCACGGAATGCCGAACGCGACGAAGCCGTGGCCGACGTCGCCAAAGGCGCGCTGCAGGCGGCGGCGGATCTCGCCGGCGGTGCGGTCGTTGGTCCAGTTCGAGTCGCCGTAGATGCCGATCCGTAGCTGGCCCTTCTTCGCGCGCGCGACCTGCGCGAGCCTGGCGAACAGGTGGTCGAGCTGCTTGTCGCCGAAGTCGATGATCGGCGGCACCGGTTGATCGTGCTTGCTGGTCAGCGCGAATTCCGCCGGCACGGAGATCTTTACCGCCGAGCACTCCTCGGCGCGCGCATCACCGGCGAGCGCCAGCACGCCGAGCGCGACCGCGCGCCTCACTTGCATCCCAGCTTCGGATCTCGCTCGACGCGGCGTGCGAGCTCCGCCAGCAACGCGTGGACGAAGCGCTCGCCGATATAGGCGTTCATGCGCGGTCCGATGTGGATCCCGTCGGGCTCGTAGAAGTGCGACTTGGTCCACTTCGGTGCCGAGCCGTGGCCGCCGAGCGCCGCGTACTGATCCCACCAGCCGATCTTGTGGGTCTTCGCCATGTCGTGCTTCGCCTTGGCGAGGTAGCGCATCGCCGGCTCGGAGATCGGCTCCTGGCCCTCGCGGTTCATCTTCACGAAGTCGGGCGCCGACCACAGCATGAACGACGCCTTCGGCAGCGCCTGATGAAACAGCTGCATCAGCTCCGGCATCACCGTCTTGTGATCGATCGGCGACCACACGTTGGTGCCGGTGGTCTCGATCAACAGATCGTAGTTGCGCTTGCTGAGCCCGGCGGCGAGCTGCGCGCGATCCATCTTGGTCATCCGCAGCGGGTTGAGCGCGTTCATGCCGATGCCGTCGAGCACGACGCCGCGATCGCGCTCGAGCACCACGCCGAACAGCCGGACCTTGCCCTTCGCCACCTTGATGGTCAGCCGATGCCTGCCGTCGGCCACCTTGTAGCGGAGGTACTTGACCTCGTTCGCGCTCGCCTCGGTATCGATCGTCTCCTTGAGCTCGCCGTCGATCAGCACGTCGAACGCGCCGCCCTTGGGACGCGCGAGGTACGACACCTCGAAGCTCGACACCGCGGTGCCGACCGGATCGCCTTCCTTCGCCGTCTCCACCCACGCGGTCGCGCCCTTCTGCGACGACTCCGCGGACATCCCGGCGAAGCTGTACATGCCGTCCTTGATCGGCATCGCCGACAGGTTCCACGGCGACCACTTGCCGGTCGTGCCGTGCTGCAGATTCTGGTGGTGGTACCAGCCCCACGGCGTGCCGAACCCGACGAAGCCGTGTCCGCCGTCGCCGAACGCGAGCTGCAAGCGGCGGCGGATATCGCCGGCGGTGCGATCGTTGGTCCAGTTCGAGTCGCCGTACGTCCCGATCCGCACCACCGCGCCGGGCACCTTCCGCGCCACCCGCGCCAGCTTCTCGAAGAAGCCATCGAGCTGCTTGTCGCCGTAGTCGACGATGTCCGGCACCTTGACGTCGTGACGGGAGGTCTGCTCGAACTTCTCGGGCACCGGCACCGTCAACGCGGGACAGCTATCTCCTCGAGCAGTGGTCGTCGCCGCCACTGCGAACATCACCCCCAGGAGCGTGCGCATGTCGGCACCGACGATCGCGCATGGTCCCGGGGCTGTCCAGCTTCCGGCAGCGTGACGGCCGCCGCTTTTGAGATCCGAGGGTTTCTCTGGCAGTGTCGCGACGACCATCGGGCGTCGACTACACTCGCAGCGTGGGCCGCTACATCACCTTCCTGATGAGCAACGAGTCGGACGGGTGATCGAGGGCAGCCCTAGCGACAAACCCAGTCCACGGCGTCCGGAGGACACGACGCAGTGGAAGGTCACGTGCGATGCGCGAGGCAGCGTCGCGGTCCGCGAGTACGGCGTGCCACTGCCGACCCTGATCGGAACGGCGACCTGGAACGGCAGCCTGAGCGACTTCCGACAGGAACAGCAGCTCGTGCCGAGCGACGTGAAGTGGACCGCGATCGAGACCGCGATCCGCCGCGAGCTCGAGAACGCCGCGGCGCGTGGCGCCGCCGAGGACACCTCGCTCGTCGAGCAGCTCGGCTGGTTCGAGCGCCGCGACCTCTATCCCCGTAGCTCGAACTGGAAGGCGATGGGGCCGCGCTACGACAGGAACGGCGTCGACCGGTACTTCATGCGGAAGGTGAAGTGGGTGATCGCCATCGTCCTCCTGATCATGACGCTGTCGATCGTGATCGGCATGGTGGTGTGGCAGCGAGGTCGAAGTCGCGATCCGGGAACAAACCACGAGGTCGTCCCGGTTCGGCCGACGACTCGATCACCTATCGTCGAGCAACCCGATCCATGAAGCCTCGTCTCGCCTTTCTCCTCGTCGCCGTCGCCTGTAGCTCCTCACCGGCGCCCGTCCCCGACAACCCTGCCCCCGTCAAACCCGCGCCGGTGCGCGAAGCCGACGCGCTCGCGGCCTACGAGGCCAAGCAGTGGGCGCGCTGCGCCGAGCTCTACGGCGCGCTCGCCGACCAGACCACCGGTCGACAACAGGAAGGCGCGGCCTACAACGGCGCGTGTTGCCACGCCCGCGCCGGCGATGCCGATCGCGCGTTCGCCTTGCTCGATCGCGCCGTCGCGGCCGGGCTCAAGGACGTCGGACACGTCCAGCAGGATGCAGATCTCGAATCGTTGCGCGCGGACTCGCGCTGGGCGCCGATGATCGCGAAGATCGAGGGCAACGTGAACGCGTGGGAAGCGAAGCTCGGCGATCCGGCACTGCGCAGGGAGCTGCTCGCCCTGATGGCCGAGGATCAGAAGGCCCGCAAGGCGATCACCAGTCTCGGCGAGAAGCCGACGCAGGAGCAGATCGACGCGCTCGCCGCGGTCGACAGCAAGACGACGGCGCGCATGAAGGAGATCATCGCGGCGAAGGGCTGGCCCGGCATCAAGCTGGTCGGCGCCGACGGTGCGAACGCGGCGTGGTTGCTCGTCCAGCACGCCGATGCCGACGTCGCGTTCCAGAAGCAGTGCCTCGCGCTCCTCGAGAAGGCCGTCGCCGCCGGGGACGCCGACGCGCAGAGCCACGCTTACCTCTACGATCGCGTCGCCGTCGCCGAGAAGCGCCCGCAGCGGTTCGGCACCCAGTTCGGCGCCGATGGCGAGCCCCAGCCGATCGAGGACGAGGCCAACGTCGACGCGCGCCGCAAGGCGATCGGGCTCGGCACGATGGCGGAGTACCGCGCGCAGATGCGCGCGATGTACGGGGCGCCGAAGAAGTAGCTACTTCGGTTTCTTCAGCGTGGTCAGCACCTCGTCGAGGATGCCGTAGTCCCTGGCCTCGGCGGCCGACAGGAAGTTATCGCGATCGGTATCGCGCGCGATCTTGTCGACCGGCTGGCCGGTGTGCTTCGCGTACAGCTCGTTGATCGTCTCCTTGGTGCGCATGATCTCGCGCGCGTGGATCTCGATATCCGTGGCCTGGCCGCGGAAGCCCGCGAGCGGCTGGTGGATGACGACGCTGGCGTGCGGCAACGCGAATCGCTTGCCCTTGGCGCCGGCGGCGAGCAGGAAGCTGCCCATCGACGCCGCCTGGCCGGTGCACACCGTGGCGACATCCGCGTGGAGGAACTGCATGGTGTCGTAGATCGCGAGCCCGGCGGTGACCGAGCCACCGGGCGAGTTGATGTACAGCATGATGTCCTTGTCCGGATCCTCGGCATCGAGGAACAGCAGCTGCGCGATGATCACGTTCGCGATCGCGTCGTCGATCTCGCGGCCGAGGAACACCACGCGATCCTTGAGCAGCCGCGAGAACAGGTCCCAGCCGCGCTCGCCGCGGTGGGTCTGCTCGACCACCGTGGGGATCAGCTCCATCCGAATATCTCCGGGATATCTGATCATCGCTTCTTCTCCGGGGTCGACAGCCAGGCGACCAGCGCATCGCGCGAGAACCGCCACACCGGCCCGAGCTTCTTGCCCGGCAGCTGGCCGGCCTCGGCGAGCTCGATCACGTTCTTCTCCTCGATCTGGAGGAACTGCCCCGCCTGCTCGGCGTTCATGATCTCCGGCGGGTCGTACGGCTGGAACGAGTACGTGCCCATCATCAACGGACCACCGCCGGGAGCGGGCTCGGGTGGCCGGCGGGTCGACAGCGTGCTGAGCGCCGCCAGCCCCTGCTGGCTATCCGGATCGACGTAGCGGCTGACCAGCCCCGCCACCAGATCCTTCTTCGCCATCCGCAGCGCGGCGGCGGCGCGATCGAGGCGGTCTCCCTCGGTCTTCGGGAGCCGGACGTAAAGCGGTGTTTCCGGCGACTTCTTGCGCGACATATCCCGAATATATCCGGGAGATATCCCGGCGTCTAGCGGCGATTTGCGAGCTGCCCGATCGCGGAGGTCACCAGGTCCGGCGCCTCGAGGTTGGCCATGTGGCCGATGCCCGGCAGCCGCAGCAGCTCGGCGCGCGGGATCCGGCGGGCCAGCACGTCCGCGATCCGGTGGTTGTAGTCGAGGTCCAGCTCGCCATCGATCACCAGCGCCGGCACACACAACTGCTCGAGCCGCGTCACCGCCGTCGGATCGAGGTTGGTCGCCGGCGTGTCGTGGAGCCAGTACCAGCCGGAGTAGTCGGCGAGATAGTCGTCGAGCAGCGCGGCGATCGCCGGCATCGCCCTCGCCTGCGTGAACCAGGCGCAGCCCGCCCACAGCTGCTTCGCCTGCGCGAGGTCGTCAGCGCGCGCCAGTCGCTTGAGCTCGGCGAACATCGCGACGATGTCGGGCGGATAGTCCTGCGTCAGGCCCGACATGCAGACCGAGACGAAGCCGCTGATCACGTCGGGCCGCAGCAACGCCAGCTCGAGCGCGTAGTGCGCGCCGATCGAGTGGCCGGCGACGCAGACATCGGTGAGCCCGAGCTCGTCGATCAACGCGGCCGCGTCCTCGCAGTGCTTGAACGCGCCGGTCGGTGGCGGCGACGCGCCGAACCCTCGGAGGTCGTAGGTGATGACCTCGAAGCGATCCGCGAGCGCGAGCTGCGGATGCCACATCCGGTGGTCGAGCGTCGCGCCGTGGAGAAACAACAGGGGCCTGCCGCGGCCCGTCCGCTCGTACACGAGGTCGGTCACCCGACCGAGGCTACCCGTGCTGGCGCCGCGACATCCGCTTGTCGATCACCGAACGCACGCGCGACACCGCACGCTGGAACATCGCCTTGCCCTCGGTCGCCAGCTCCTCGACCCGACGAGCGATCGGCTTGGGGCCCGCCTTGCCGGCCATCTCGTCACGCTCCGCCTCGGTCGGGTGCTCCTCGACGTACGACTTCGCCTGCTGTGCGGCAGGCTCCACGCGATCCTCGGCGATGAACGACTGCACCCCCTGCTGGTAGGCACGGTCGGCGCTGCGGCTGCCCTCGCCCTCGTTCTTGTCGGCCTTTCCGTGGTGGTTCTTGTGGTGGTGACTCATGCACCTACATCGAGCATCACGCGTGCCATGCGATGACTTCTTCGATCAGCATCGCTCGTAGTGCGGCGGTATGCGGCTTGCTCACCTCGCAACCATGAACGAGCCGGAACCCGACAGCGCCAAAGAGCTGCTCGCCCAGATCACCGATGATGTCAAAACGCTCGCCAAGGGCGAGGTCGAGCTCGTGCGGCGCGAGATCGGCAAGGTGGCGAAGGTCGCCGCCGTCGACACCGCCGTGGTCACGTTCGGCGGCATCGTCACGTTGATCGGCTTCGGCATGCTGTGCGTCGCCGCCGTGGTCGCGCTCGGCGCGGTGATCGACAGCCTCGCGCTGCGACTCGTGCTGATGGCGATCGTCTACCTCGTGCTCGGCGGCGGGCTGGCCACCGCGTTCGGCCTCAAGCTGAAGCGCGACATCAAGCCGGATCTCGACGTGCCGGTGCACGAAGCCAAGAGCGTTGTTGCGGGCGTGAAGGCAACCATCGAGGACAGAGGAGCGCAGGCCCATGCCTGAGAACAAGCCGGAGCCCGAGAAGCAGGAAGAAGAGAAGATCGAGCGCGAGATGTTCGAGGCTCGCCAGTCGCTGGAAGAGAACCTCGACAAGTTCGTGCACAAGGTGCGCGAGAAGACGTCGATCCGCGCGAAGGTCGATCACGTCGTCGCCGGCAAGGCACCGAGGACGCTGATCATCGCCGCGCTCGCGGGTGCGGGTGTCGCGCTCCTGCTGCATCCTCGCCGTCGCTGATCTTCGAGCAGGACGAGCCCTGCCGACCCGGTTGTCGTGTAGATCGATGACCGATGCGCTTCATGGTCATGCACAAGGTCGACTCGAAGATGGAGGCGGGTTCGCCACCCGATCCGG
>JAEYYY010000155.1 GCA_023430775.1 Pseudomonadota bacterium | reverse complement strand
GCTGGATCGTGATCGACAAGGCCAGCGACCTCGGCTGGCTCTCCGACGGCCTCAAGAAGAACTACAAGGCCGCTGCCGACGAGCGCAAGCTGACCGGCAAGTGGGCGGTCGTGAACACGCGGTCGAGCGTCGATCCGTTCCTCACCAACTCGAGCAATCGTGCGCTGCGCGAGAAGGTCTGGAAGGCGTTCAAGGGGCGCGGCGATAACGGCGGCGACAACGACACCAACGCGT
Organism: Pseudomonadota bacterium; assembly: GCA_023430775.1. Classification (GTDB taxonomy): domain Bacteria; phylum Myxococcota_A; class Polyangia; order Haliangiales; family Haliangiaceae; genus JABFXX01. The sequence continues at coordinate 10,179 of JAEYYY010000155.1, read as the reverse complement.
TGATCGCGAAGATCGTCAAGCTGCGCGCCGACCGCGCGAAGCTCCTCGGGTATCAGACCCACGCGCACTACCGGATGGCCGACACGATGGCCAAGGATCCCGAGCGGGCCAAGGAGCTCATGCTGAAGGTGTGGCCGGCCGCCGTCGCGCGCGTCAAGGAGGAGGTCGCCGACATGGCGAAGCTCGCGAAGCGCGATCGCGTCACCGCGTTCGAGCCGTGGGACTACCTGTATTACGCCGAGAAGGTGCGCAAGCAGCGCTACGCGCTCGATCAGGAGGCGATCAAGCCGTACTTCGAGCTCGACAACATGATCAAGGCGAGCTTCTTCATGGCGGAGAAGCTGTACGGGCTGACGTTCTCCGAGATCACCGGCAAGGTGCCGCACTTCATCGCCGATGGCCGGGTGTGGGAGGTCAAGGACAAGGCCGGCGCGCATGTGGGGCTGTTCTACGGCGACTACTTCGCGCGCAAGGGCAAGCGGAGCGGCGCGTGGGCGCTCGGCTATCGCGGCCACGAGAACTTCCTCGGTAAGGAGCAGAAGCCGATCACGTCGAACAACAACAACTTCGTGCGCGGCGCCGCGGGCGAGCCGATCCTGATCTCCGTCGACGACGCCGAGACGTTGTTCCACGAGTTCGGCCACGCGCTGCACGGCCTGCTCTCCGAGGTGAAGTACCCGTCGCTGGCGGTGACGCCGCGCGACTTCGTCGAGTACCCGTCGCAGGTCCACGAGATGTGGGTGCTGACGCGGCCGATCCTCGACAAGTTCGCGCTCCACTACAAGACCGGCAAGCCGATGCCGCAGGCGCTGCTCGACAAGATCGAGGCGTCGAGCAAGTTCAACACCGGCTACACCACGGTCGAGTACCTGTCGTCGGCGATCGTCGACATGGAGCTCCACACGCTGCCCGACGGCACCGTCGACGCCGATGCGTTCGAGCGCGACACGCTGGCGAAGATCGGCGCGCCGAAGGAAGTGGCGATGCGCCACCGGCTGCCGCATTTCAATCACCTGTTCACCAGCGATTCGTACTCCGCCGGCTACTACTCGTATCTGTGGTCCGAGGTGATGGATGCCGATACCCGCGAGGCGTACGCCGAGGCCAAGGATGTGTTCGATCCGAAGGTGGCCGCCGCGATGCGCAAGTACATCCTGGCGCCCGGCAACTCGACCGATCGCACCGAGGCGTACAAGGAGTTCCGCGGCCGCGATCCGGACGTCAAGGCGCTGTTCAAGGTCCGCGGCTTCCCGCTGCCGAAGTGACCGGATCAGATCAGATCAGATCTGATCAGATCGTGCAGCGGCGGCTTCACAACTGTTCGACCGCTGCGCACTGCTTGCACAACCCGGCGTAGCGATGTCGTGAGGTTGCGCGCGGAACAAGCGTTGCAGTCCGCAGCGGCGTGGCCCTTCGCACCTTCTTTCTCGGCGCCCCGCGATCCGCCGACGCACCGGCCTCGCGCAGCTACGTCTCCGAGGACGGCGAGCTCACCGTCGACGACGGCACGCCGCCGGCCCCGTCGTTTCGCGCCGACCTCGCGGTCGCGCTGCCCGAGGACAGCGGCTCGCTGACGCAGGTCGGCGACGAGCTCCTGAGCTTCGAGCCGCCGACGCAGTCACCGGGCTTCTCCTCGTTCGTGCTCGCCGACGAGCCGCTCGCTCGGCCGCGGCTCGCCCATCCGCGGCTGGTGCCGCGCGCGCAGCTCGCCTCGCGCACGCGGTTCCCGCGCGCCTCGTCGCCGATGGCGACGCCCGATCCCGACGCGGCGATCGGCTTGCCATCACCGGTCGCGCTCCCCAAGGGCGCGCCGATGTTCGTGCGCCGGCGCTAGTTCGTTTCCACGATCACGCGGCGCAGCTTGCCGGCGCGCGACAGCGAGATCTCCGGCACGACCTCGATCTCGAGGGGGATGCCGCGCAGGTGCTTGCCGACGTAGTCGCGGATCAGCGCCTCGGCGCCCGGATCGAGCGTCGGCCCGACGGGCACCACGCGCAGCAGCAGCCTGCGATCCTTGCGCTGCACGACCTGGAACTGCTTGGTGTGCTTCGCCATGTTGAGGAACAGGATGTTGAACAGGATGCCCTCGACGGGGTTGCCCTCGGCGTCGCGCATGGTCTCGGTGACGCGGCCCTCGACGGGACCGAACCGGCGCAGCGTGCGACCGCACGAGCACGGCGTGGTCTCGCGCTCGATCGCGAGATCGCCGGTCAGGTAGCGGATGAACGGGCAGGCCAGGTTGTGCAGATCGGTGACCGCGACCTCGCCTTGCTCGCCGGGTTTCGCCGGACGCATCGTGCCGTCGCGCTCGGCGACCAGGATCTCGACGATCAGGTTCTCCGCTTGCTCGTGCAGGCCATCGTGCGCCTCGCACTCGGCGCCCATCAGCATGAACTCGCGGCAGCCGTAGGTCTCGAAGATCGCCGGACCGAACGCGAGCGCGATGTCGTCGCGATCGTGCGGCCACAGCCGCTCGGCGCCGTAGATCACCGGGATGTCCTTCCACGCCCGCAGGTGCTCGGCGTTGACGAATCGCGCGAGGTCGGCGATCGCCTGCGCGTAGCCGGTGATGCACGTCGGCTTCTCGCGGATGATCAGGTGCACCATCTCGAGGAGCTTCTCCTTCGAGCGCACCATGCAGTTCGCGTAGATGTCGCGGCGCAGCTTGTGATCGATCGCGAGCTTCGCGCGCTTGAGTCGCGTCGGTGCGATCGCGGGGACGCCCCACAGGATCAGCCCCTTGTCGCCCATGTGGTAGTTGCCCCAGCCGTAGCCGCGCCACTTGGTGGCATCGCGCCAGTGCCGCGACTCCTCGGAGAACCGCACCTCGAGCGGCTGCCCGGTCGAGCCCGACGTGGTCTTGCTGACCGCGACCGCGGGCCACGCGGCGGTGCGCTCGTCGACGGTGGCCTGCGCGACGCCGCGAGGCAGCGTGGGGATCCGCCGCAGATCGTCGAGCGTGTGCAGCTGGTCGGGATGGAACCCGGCTTCGTCCCAGGCACGCTTGAAGTACGCGGTCTGGAAGTACGCGTGACGGACCAGCCGGCGGAGGTACCCGGTGCGGATCGCGGTGAGCTCGTCGACACTGGCCCGCTCGGTGCGACGTAATGACGCGAGCAGATCGAACGTCGGCCGCCCTCGCAACCGCTCCCAGGCCGGATACAAGACGTTCTTCAGTGCCAAGCCGTACGGGTCTATGGCCACGAACCCATCGTAACAGGTAGTTTTTGAATGGTGGTGATCGACGACGCCTCTGATGTTCCGGCGCCGGGCACTGCGGCCACGCCTGCGATGATCATGGTCGCGTGCAACTCGGCACCCGCGTCACTCGTCGTGCCGCCGCCCGCGGAGCTCGGGCGCACCATCACCGCGGCCGGTGCATCTCACGAGATCGCCGACGAGCGGATGTCTCGCGATCACGCGAAGGTGAGCTGGGATCGCGGGACCTGGACGATCCGCGATCTCGACTCCCGCAACGGCACGTACGTCAACGGCGAGCGCGTTCACGGCGAGGTCAAGCGGCGAGGCGATGTCGTGCTCCGGATCGGCCACACGATCCTCGTGCTGGTGGCCGACGGCCGTGGTCATCCGAGGATCTCTGATGCGACGGACGCGAATGGATCAGTCATCGGTCCGGAGCTCGCGCGCGTCCACGACCAGCTCCAGCGCCTCGCGCACGACGGCGCGGGTCTGGCGCTCGTGCAGGGCGGGGTCGGCAGCGGCAAGCAGCTCGCGGCGCGCGTCTATCACGCGGCGAGCCCGCGCTCGGGGCCGTTCATCACCGTCGGCTGCGCCGCGATCCATGGCGTCGCCGAGCGCCTGTTGTTCGGCGGCAAGAAGGGCGTGGTCGAGACCATCGGTCATCTGCAGATGGCGCGCGGCGGGACGCTGTACCTGTCCGACATCGCCGAGCTCGATCCGACGGCACAGGCGAGCCTGGCGCGGTTGCTCGCGGCGCGCGATGCCGGCGCGCCGATCGATACCAACATCGTGTGCTCGGGCCCCGATCTCCGGCTGGCGGTGAGCGATGGCCGGCTGCGCCCGGATCTGTACGAGCGGCTGAGCAAGCTCTCGGTGACGGTGCCGCCGCTGCGCGCGCGGCGCGTCGATCTTGCCCGGCTGATGCAGCTCGAGGCCGCCGAGCTCGGGCGCGAGCGCGGTCGCGCCCTGATGCTCCACCCGCGGTTGATGGAGACCTGCCTGTTGCGGCCGTGGCCCCACAACGTGCGCGAGCTGCGCGCGGCCATCCGTCACGCGGGCTCGCGCGCGCTCGCCGACGATCGCGAGATGATCCGGCCCGAGGATCTGCTGGACAGCGCCGGCCTACCGCCGGGGGCGAACAGCGCCGAGACGGCCGTCGAGCGCAAGAGCGGCCCGAGCGTGCCCGATCTCGGACCGGCCTCGCTGGCGCAGGCGATGGAGCGCGCGAATGGCTCGCTCGCGGTCGCAGCGCGTGCGCTCAACATGCACCGCACGCAGCTCGCGAAGCTGCTCGAGGAGGCCGCGATCCCGTACGAGGGCCTCGCTCACGACGACTGAGGCGCCGGCTGACCCGCCTGGCGCTCGGCCTCGCGCGCTTCCTGCGCGGCCTCGTCTGCCAGCACCTGCTCGGCCGCCTTCTCCTTGAGCTGATCGAGCCGGCGGTGCATCTTGCGCAGCGCCAGGCGATTCACCGTGTGCATCACGGCCATGCCGGCGAGGCCGAGGATCGCGACGGAGATGCTGCGCGCGCGATTGAGCAGCGTGATGACGATGCCGTGCGCGCCGCTCGCACCGGCGAGATCGAACAGCGCGTAGTTGCCGGCATCGTGGACGCCGAGACCCATCGGCACGATGTTGGAGATCCACTGGATCAGCTGGCCGACCGACAGGATGCCGATCACGAGCGGCGCATTGACGTCGACCCCGGCGGTGGCGAGCAGGATCAGGGTCGACGTCCACTGCAGCAGCTTCGACAAGCCGACCCACAGGATGCCCTTCCAGGTGCCGGCGCTGCGATTGGTCTGGAGCTCGCGAATGTGGCGATCGACCTCGGCGACGCGCGTCTTCCAGCCCTCGGCTCGCTTGTCCGAGATCAGGCCGACGCGGCGAACCATCGCGACCAGCGTGGTCAGCGCGCCGCGATGCACCAGCACGCCGAGCGCGATCATCAGCGGGATCAGGACCGCGAAGCCGATCGCGATCATCATCTTGATCGTCTGCGGGATATCGACGAGCAAGAACATGATCGGCGTGCCGATCACGATGACGATCACCGACAGATAGAAGTAGCCGAGGTTGAGCAGCACGAGCGACGACAGCACGCGATCCTTCGGCGCGTGGGTGACCAGCATCGACAACTTCGTCGGCTCGCCGAGCGCGCCGGTCGGCGTCAGCACGTTGATCGCGCGGCCGCTCGCCTGGGCGCCGAGCACGCGCAGGTACGACACCATCCGCGCCTCGGGACGCATGAACGCCTGGAGCGCGGCGGCATCGCAGCACAGGCCCGCGATATCGATCGCGAGGATCACCGCGAACCACCAGCCGACGTTCTCGACCGCCTGGGTCAGAAAATCGAGCCCGAGGTCGTTCAGCATCCACGCGAGCCCGATCCCGCCGAGCACCATGACGACGAGGTTGAAGATGTGGCTCGTCAGGTGACGTTCGCGCTGCGGCTTCTCGTTGCGAGGGTCGGTCACGCGGGTTGTTTCCGCACGGTTCGCACCAGCTCCACGAGGCGATCTTCGAGCGCGAATCGCCACCGCTTTCGCTGGACCCGGACCCACAGCAAGCTCGTGTTTCCCGTCGACAAACTGTCCTTGTAGCGGTGGTCGCCTGCGAGGAAATCGTAGACCGCTAACCCGGCGGCAGCGCAGTGCTCGATCGCCGCGGTGTGACAGACGTACCCGGGCTTGTCGCGGGAGTCGGTGCTCGGCCGGAAGCCGGTCTGGTACTGGAGGACGCGGCCGCGCCAGACGAAGTTGTAGAGACATCCGAGCGTCGCCGTGCCGCTGCGCACGCGCGCCAGCTGGATCTCGCCGGCCGGAAACCGCGTCGCGATCAGCCGGCGGTGAAAGCGATCGATCCACGGATCGGTGAACGCGCCGGGGTGGCCGCGCTCGCGCCACTGCGCGGTGTGGAGCGCGCGCAGCTCGTCGTAGATCGCGATCGCGTGCGCGGGATCGCCGGCGAGCTCGAGCGTGATCGCGCCGGCGGCCTTCTGCGCGCGGCGCACCTGGCTCCGCGTACTCGACGACAGCTGCGCGAGGTAGCCCTTGGTTCGCACGGTCTCGAGATCGACGAAGTAGACCGGCGACCGCCGCTCGACCACCAGGCGATAGCGATCGGGGACCGCGAGACCGCCGAACGCAGTCTCCAAAACGCCCGGCAGCTCGACCTCGTCCCACGATCCGGGCAGCGCGGCGAGGAGGTCGGCGAGGGGTGGCTCGTGACCGGCGAGGCCGTTGTACTCGATGGTCAGCTCGTCGAGTCGCGGCACGCCGGTGACGTTGAGGTGGAGCGAGCGGATCGGCACCACGCCGCGGCGGAGCGTCCTGCGCTCGGCGAGGCAGCCGATGCCGATGCGGTCACCGTCGCGTGCGCCCGGCGACCACGACGCCTGTCGCGCGATCAACAGGCGCGGCGCGCGGTCGGCCGGCAGACACGCGAGCCAGTTGCCGATCCAGCCCCAGCTCGTGAAGAACGAGGGCGCGTCGATCTCGCGATAGGCCGCCTCCGCGCCCGCGGCGTCGATCAGCTCGAGCTCGACTGTCACGCGCGAGAATCGTAAGCGATTCCCGTCAGAAGTTCGGCTTCTCCTTGCGGTACTTGCCGACGATATTGCGCAGGTACTCGGCGAGCGCGAGCACGTCCTCGTCGCCGGTCGTCCGCGACACGAACACCGTGGTGGTCTCGTGACCCTCGTCGCCGCCGGGCTCGCGCATGCGCAGCATGACGTACCCCTCGTCCTCGTCCTTCTTGCCCTTCTTGCGATCCTCGATGCCGAGCGCGTCGATCAGCTTCCAGACCTTCGCGGTCTCCTTCTTGTTCAGGTTGATCGTGCCGAGATCCTCGGACGTCTCCTCGTTGCCATAGCCGACCGACATCGAGCTATCGCGGATCCGGATGTTCCAGTCGTCGCCCTCGGGCTTGTTGGAGACGAACTCGAAGCTGCGGCCGTTGGTCTCGCCGCGATCGACATCGCCGGCGGCACGGGTGTTCTGGGCGTAGCTGCCACCGCAGGCGCCAAACAGCGCGGTGACGATGACGATCATCAGGGGCAACAGTTGCCGCACGGCCTGCGATCCTAGCAGGCTCGGCATCCCGATGCTCACGTTCGCCGGCAAGCCGCTCGCCGCCAGGACCACGCTGCGTGACGGTACGCACCGTGCGGCCACGCTCGAGGCGACGTGGACGCGATTCGCACCGGCGGCCAAGCGTGCGGGCATCACCCGGATCGCCGAGCTGACCGGCCTCGACACGCTCGGGATCCCGGTGTTCGCGGCGGTGCGGCCGCTCGGTCGATCCCTGTCGACGCAGCAGGGCAAGGGCATCTCGCCGCTCGCGGCGAAGGTGTCGGCGCTGATGGAGAGCCTCGAAACCTGGACGGCCGAGCACCTCGATCGACCGGTGATCCGCGGCTCGTACACCAGGCTGCGCGCGAAGGCGATCGACGTGAAGCGGTTGCCGCGGCCGCGCGGCCGCCTCGATCTCGGTGCGACGTGGTCGTGGCTCGAGGGCCGCGACCTCGCGACCGATACCCCGGTGCTGGTGCCGATGGATTCGGTGACGCTCGACACCGTGTTCGCGAGACCGCCGGTGTTCGACGTGTCGTCGAACGGGCTCGCCTCGGGCAACGTGCTGCCGGAGGCGATCCTGCACGGGCTCTGCGAGGTGCTCGAGCGCGATGCCGAGGCGGCGTGGCGGCGCTCGGGCGGCGATCGCCGGCTGGTGCTCGATACCATCGACAGTCCGATTTGCCTGGCGCTGATCGATCGGATCACGCGCACCGGCGCGCGGGTGTTCGTCTGGGATCTCGGTGCCACCGACGTCGCCGCGATCGGCTGCGCGATCGTCGAGGATCCGCACGAGCCGTCGTGGCGCGACCTCGGGTGCTACCAGGGCTTCGGCGCGCACCTGTTGCCCGAGGTCGCGATCGCGCGGGCGCTCACCGAGGCGGCACAGACGCGACTGACGTACATCGCCGGCGCGCGCGACGACTTCTTTCCCGCCGACTACGCGCAGGCGACGAACCGCGAGGTGCTGCGCGAGCTGTGGGAGCGCCTCGCGGCGCCGTGCGACGAGCCGGTGCTGTTCGACGACCTGCCGCGGTTCGAGTCGGCCAGCCTCGGCGAAGGGCTCGCCGATCTGGTCGCGCGGGTGACCGCTGCGGGTGATCGGGTGATCGCCGTCGACCTCACCCACGGCAAGCTGCGCGTGCCCGTCGTCAAGGTCCTGGTACCCGGCCGCGCGACGGATCTGGAGGCGCTCGGATGACGACGATCGTGTTCGTCGGTCCGACGCTCGCGGCGAGCGAGGTCGGCGCGCTGCTGCCGGGTGCGACGGTCGCACCGCCGGTCGCGCTCGGCGACGTGCTGCGGCTCGCGAGCGCGCGCAAGCGACCGAAGCGGATCGCGATCGTCGACGGCTACTTCGAGCGGATGGCCGCGGTCTGGCACAAGGAGATCGTGTTCGCGCTCGAGCGCGGCATCGAGGTGTGGGGTGCCGCGAGCATGGGTGCCTTGCGCGCGGCCGAGCTGAAGAGCTGCGGGATGATCGGCGTCGGCGCGATCTATCAGGCGTTCGCGCGCGGCGAGCTCGAGGCCGACGATGAAGTGGCGGTCGCGCACCTGCCGGCGGAGCAGCGCTATCGCGCGGTCAGCGACGCACTGGTCAACTTGCGCGAGGGCATCGCGAAGGCGCCGATGCTGCGTGCGCGTGATCGTCCCGTGCTGCTCGAGCTGGCGCGCGCGCGGTTCTATCGCGAGCGCACGTGGGCGACCCTGATCGCGGATGGCCGCGCCGCCGGCCTGGCGAGCGCCGCGATGACCGAGCTCGCCGCGTGGCCGAAGCCGGATCGCAAGGCCGCCGATGCCCGCTTGCTGCTGCGCCGGCTGGTCAGGACGGCGGTGCGGCGACCGGCGAAGATCCGGACGCCTCGGACCTGGGCGTTCGGGCGGCTGGTCGCGATCGCCCGCGGTGAGAAGTAACGTTTCGCGCGGGCCCCGCTCTCCGTCGGGGCGCGCGACTGCGATATCGTGATCGGCCGGTGACGCGCCTGTCGACAGATTCGCCTCCGGGGTCCGAGCTGGCGAACGGTCGCTTCGAGGTGCGCGGCGCGCTCGGTTCGGGCGGCGCGGGCATCGTCTATCGCGTGCACGATCGCGAACTGGGGCGCGAAGTCGCGTTGAAGTTATTGCGCAAGGCGGAGGGGCGCGACCTCTACCGGTTCAAGCGCGAGTTCCGCACGCTCGCCGATATCGTGCATCCGAACCTCGTCGCACTGCACGAGCTGCACGCCACCGCGGACAACGACTGGTACATCACGATGGAGCTCGTCGAGGGCGTGTCGTTCATCGACTGGACGCGCCCCGGCAAGCTGACCGGCCCGAGCCGCACGCGGGCCGACATCCAGGACGGCGTGCTCGACGAGACGCGGCTGCGCGAGGCGCTGGTCCAGCTCGCCGATGCGCTGCACGCGCTGCATGTCGCCGGCAAGCTGCACCGCGATCTCAAGCCGTCGAACGTGCTGGTCGCGCCCGACGGTCGCCTCGTGCTGCTCGATTTCGGGCTGGTGCTCGCGGTTGCCGAGGGTGGTCGCGAGGGCCTCGCCGTCGGCACGCCGGTCTACATGTCGCCGGAGCAGGCCTCCGATCAGCCGCTCGGACCGGCGAGCGACTGGTACGGCGTCGGCACGATGCTCTACGAGGCGCTGACCGGGCGGCGCCCGTTCGAGGGTGATGCCGAGCAGGTGATGACGCGCAAGCAGCGCGAGATGCCGTCGCATCCGGTGGGCGGCCCGCGCGATCTGGCGACGCTCGCGATGGCGCTGTTGCAGCCGCGCCCGATCTCGCGGCCGGTGGCGGAGGCGGTGTTCGATGCGCTCGGCAGCGCGCCCTCGGCGATCGCGCTGTCGAACCGGCGAGTCGTGCCGCCGCCGATGGTCGGTCGCGAGCGCGAGCTGGCCGCGCTCGCCCAGGC
>JAEYYY010000008.1 GCA_023430775.1 Pseudomonadota bacterium | reverse complement strand
GTGTGGATCTCGGCGCGGTCGCGCGGATCCACGGCCGGTTGCGGGCGGCGGCGCAGAGCGGCGCGGGCGTGCTCGTGATCTCGGCGGATCTCGACGAGCTGCTGGTGTTGTGTCACCGCATCGTCGTGCTGCTGCGTGGCCGGATCGCCGGCGAGCTCGGTGGCGAGGCGCTGCGTGCGAAGGATGCACGCGAGGCGCTGGGCGTGATGATGACGGGCGCCGCGGCGTAGGTCAGCGGCAGGCGCGCGGGCGGGTCTCGCCGTAGGCCGTCGAGCCATCCTTCAGCACCAGGCCCATGCACACGGCGCTGGTCGCATCGTCGAGCCGGTCGAGCGGGAACATCTCTTCCATCGTCATCCGATCGTTGACCCACGCTTCGCACGGCGAGCAGAAGTCGATGAGCTGGAACCGCAGCTCGTCGTCCGCGACCTTGATGTCGCGCGGCGTCCTGTTGAGGCGGACGTCCTGCGCGTGCTTGCGCAGCGCCGCGAGCAGCGACGGGCCGGTCAACGGCTCGGCACCACCGGCGCCGCGGATCCGACCCTTGTTGCCGGGCGTGCAGGTGCACGCGGTGGGCTCCTCGTCGGTCTTGGAGCCACAACCGATCAGGAGCGCGAACACTGCGATCCGGTGCACCGCGCGATCCTAGCTCTTGTTAGGCTCGCCGGCAGTGATCTCGCTCCTTCGTCCGGGCGGCAACGCGCGCCGCGAGCTCGAGGCGGCGATCATCGCGCTGCTGCTGACGATCGCGATCGGCAGCGTGCTGATGCTGATCGTCGGCGCCTCGCCGGGGCGGATCTGGGGCGAGATGCTGTCGCGGACCGCGACCGAGCCGTACTACCTCGGCCAGGCCCTGTATCGCGCCACCGGCTTCGCGCTGTGCGGGCTGGCGGTGGCGATCGCGCTCGATGCCGGGTTGTTCAACATCGGCGCCGAGGCGCAGCTGGCGGCCGGCGTGCTGCTGTGTGCGGTGGTCGGAGCGGCGCTACCGGCGGAGACACCGGCGATCGTGGCTGTGCCGCTGTGCGTGCTCGCCGCGGCGGCGGGAGGCGCGGCGATCGGCGCGGCGATCGGTGCACTCAAAGCCTGGCGCGATGCACATGAAGTGATCACGTCGATCATGCTGAACGCGATCGTGTTCGGCCTCTCGCTGTGGATCGGCAACGAGTGGCTGTTCCAGGGTGGGACCACGCGCGGACCGGAGATCGCGGCGGGCGCGAAGCTGCCGCAGTTGCCGCTCGAGAACAGCTCGGCGAACGTGGCGCTCGTGATCGCGGTGCTCGCCGCCGTGGGCGTGTGGTGGTTGCGATCGCGAACGACGTGGGGCGTCGCGTGGCGTGCCGTCGGTCAGGACCCGGCGGCGGCGCGCACGGCCGGCATCTCGGTGACGCGCGTGCAGATCTGCGTGATGGCGGGGGCGGGCGCGCTCGCCGGCCTCGCGGCGACCAACTTCGTGATGGGCCACAAGTACGCGTTCGAGGAGAGCCTCGGGCGCGGCACCGGCATCCTGGGCATCTCGGCGGCGCTGCTCGGCAGGACGCACCCGATCGGCGTGCTGGCGGCGTCGCTGATCCTCGGCTTCCTGTCGGCCGGCGGGCTGACCGTGGGCGACAAGATCCCGAAGGAGCTGACCGAGATGCTCCAGGGCGTGGTGGTGCTCGCGGTGGCCGGCGCGGGGCCGTGGGTCGCGCGTCGCTACGAGGCGGTGCGCGCGTGACGCGATCGCACAAGATCGCGGCGGCGATCGCGGTGCCGGTGGCGGCGCTGCTCGCGGTCGTGTTCGCGACGCACCCGGCGCTCGCCGGCGCGGTGTTCAAGATCGACTTCGTCACCCAGGTGATCGGCATCGCCATCCCGCTGACGCTCGCCGCGCTGTGTGCGGCAGTCACCGAGCGCTCCGGCGTGATCGATCTGGCGATCGAAGCGAAGTGGCTGTTCGGTGCGTTCGCCGCGGCCTCGCTGAGTCACGCGACGGGGAGTCCGGTGGTGGGCGTGATCGCGGGCATGGCGATGGGCGTCGGCGTCGCCGCGCTGCAGCTGTGGCTGTCGCTGCGGCTATCGGCGAACCAGGTGATCGTCGGCATCGGGCTCAACCTGCTCGCGCTCGGCGGCACGCGGCTCCTGCTGCAGATCATCTTCGAGCAAGGCGCCGGCATCCAGTGCGAGGGCTTCGACGACGCCGTGCTCGAGAACCTGGTGTTCTGGATCGCCGCGATCGCCGTGATCGCGGTGCCGTACGCGCTGGTGCACACGCGGTGGGGCCTGCGGTTGCGCGCGGCCGGCGATCGTCCCGAGTCACTCGTCGCGGTGGGCGTGTCGCCGACCGCCACGCGGTTCGCCGCCGGGCTCGTCGGTGGCGCGCTCGCCGGTGCAGGTGGTGCGCACCTGTCGCTCGCGGGCAGCGGCTTCGTGCCCGACATGACCGCCGGCCGCGGCTACATCGCACTCGCGATGGTGATCCTCGCCGGCTGGCGTCCGGCCTGGGCGGTGATCGCGTGCTTCGGGATGGCGATCGCCGAGGCGTTCACGACGGAGCTGCAGGGCACCGGCTCGGCGATCCCGCGCGAGCTGATGCCGCTCCTGCCTTACGTGCTGACGCTCGTCGTCCTGGTGGTCGCCGGCGGCCGCGCCGGCCCGCGCGCGCTCGGCCGCGCCGGCTGACTCAGACCAGCCCGGCGATCAGCGCGATCGCCGTGAACCGCACGATCCGGCCGGCGAGCCCGACGCTGACGAACAGCCGGTAGCGGATCTCGAGCGCGCCGGCGGCGACACAGGTCAACAGGAACGGCGGCAGCCCGAGCGTCGCCGAGGTGACGAGGAGCGCGATCCGCTTGTTGCCCCAGCTCGCGACCCGAGCGCGCGCTCGCGCGATCCGCGCCTCGAGCTTCTCGCGCTTCTTGCCGCCGACCTTCGCGACGCCACGCGCGGCGTGGAACAGCAGCGAGTGCGACACCATCTGGCCGCACGCGATGATGATGCCGAGCGCGATCAGCTGCGGCCACGCGACTCGCGACGCGATGACGATGCTCGCGAGATAGACCTCGGCGTTGACGAGCGGGAACGCGCCGGAGATCACGGCGATCACGAAGGAGGCGAGATAGATCCCGACGGCCCCCTCGATCGAATCGATCACTCTGTACCCTACAAGGTGCAAGGTCCGGGTACCACCCGGCGTTAGCTTCCAGATGGCGACCCGCTCCCCCTCGATCGGCTGGGCCGATGACCTCGTCCATCCGGCCCCGCTCGTCGCGGCAACCGTGCTCGCCGTCAACGATCACGTCCTCAAGGGAAGCGGCCTGCTCCCGGGTTTCGTGACCGGCAAGCTGTCGGATGTCGCCGGGCTGTTCGTCGCCCCGATCGCGGCCGTCTGCGTGGCCCGCGGTGTGGCGGCGATCACCGGGCGCGCGCTGCGCCGCGATGGCCGGGTGGCGATGGCGTGCGTGCTCGCCGTCGCGGTGGTGTTCGCGCTGCTCAAGAGCTGGCCGGCGTTTCACGGCGCGATCGATGGCTGGTGGGGCACTCACGTGCTCGATCCATCCGACCTCTGGTGCTTGCCGATGACGGCGCTCGCGTGGCTGTGGCTGCAAGACCGCGAGGACCGCGACGAGCGCGCCGGCAATCGCGTGGTCTCCGGCGCCGCGTGCATCGCCGTCCTCGCGATCTGCGCCGCGACCTCGCAAGCGCCGCCGATACCGCCGCCGTCGGTGCCGATGTGGACCGTCACCACCAAGCCGCTGCAGCTGCCCTGCGGCGAGGCGGCCGTGTGGGTCTCGAAGTCGGGCAAGACCGGCCTCGGCGTCACCGTGCGCGTCACGCCCCTGGAAGGTCAACCGTGCGTCTCGGGGGTGACCGCGTCCCTGAAGTTCGCGGACCGCACGTTCACCGGCGAGGTGCTCGAGAGCAGGAACGGCGTCGAGCTCCCGCCGGACTATCGCGATCCGGATGGCATGTCCGATCGGCGACTGCTCGACTCGACCTACCACTACATCGCGTTCGAGCTCGACAACGAGGCGCGCTGGAACCGCGGCGATCGCACGGCGACGTTCGAGATCTCGATCGAGGCCGGCGGCCAGAAGCAGTCGTGGCCGCTCGCCGCGACCCACGCCTACGCGGAATTTCCGAGGGAGCGGCGATGAAGGCGCTCCTGCTCGTCGCGCTCGCCGGGTGTCACTACCACCGCGACGTCAATGCGCCCGGCATCATCGATCCGAGGGTGCCGCCGAAGCAGCTGGCCTCGAAGACTCCCGAGTATCCCGGCGATCCGGGCGAGCATCGGCTGATGCTGACCTCCGGCATCCTCGGCGGCGGTGGCGGCGGCTCGATCAGCGGAGGGTTTGGCGAGATCACCGGCGAGGTGACGCTGTCGTACGGCCAGTCCGACGTGACGCACAACGATCACGGCTCCACGCTGTTCATCCCGAAGGGGGCGGTGATCCCACCGAGGTCGTACGGCGTGTCGCTCGGGTTCTCGCCGCTGCGGTTCACCAACGACAAGCTGACCGGCGGCACGGCCACCAACGTCGGCGCGCTCTACGTCGAGGGGCAGCGGGCGTGGATGGGCGCGGGCGTCGGTGCCGGCTGGGCGTACGATCCGCACACCGGGGCGACGGGGCCGCAGGTCCATGGCTTCTTCCTGATCTCGTTTCTCCGCGCCCGCGCGCTGTTCGGTGAGGGGATCGAGATCATGGGCGGCATCCAGGTCAAGATCCCGACGACCTGGACGTGGCGTCGCTAACGGCGTTTCTTCTGACCGTGGACCGCGAACTTCGCGGCGACGCGCTGGATCTCGTCGGCGGGCAGGATCGCCGGCGTGCCGACCTGTAGCGTGCGCCAGTACAGGCCGGCGACCGTCTCGATCTCGGCGGCGAGCTCGAGCGCCCTGGCGAGCGAGTCACCGAGCGCGACCATGCCGTGGTTGGCCATCAACACAGCGCGGCCGTCGCCGAGTGCGCGGGTGACGTTCTGCGCGAGCTCGGGGCTGCCGTACGTCGCGTAGTCGGCGCACGGCACCTCGTGCGTGCCGGCGAGCGCGATCGTGTAGTGGATCGCGGGCAGCGGCCGGCGCAGGCAGGCGATCGTCGTGCAGTACGGCGAGTGGGTATGGACGATCGCCACCGCATCGCGGCGGGTCGCCATCAGATCGCGGTGGAGCTGCCACTCGCTCGACGGCACGCGCTGGCCGGGGCGCAGCGTGCCGTCGTCGCGCACCTCGACCATGTCGTCGGGCTGGAGCTGGTCGTACGGGATCGCCGACGGCGTGACGAGGAAGCCGCTCGCCGAGCGCACGCTGACGTTGCCCGACGTGCCCGGCGCGAGGCCGAGGTCGAACATGCGCTTGCTGGTCGCGAGCAGCTCGTTGCGCAGCGACAGCGTCATGCCCGCCGACCGTATGCGACTACGCGCGCTCGGGGAACAGCCGGAGCAGCTGATCGGGCGGCGCGATGCCGCGCTCGGTGATGATCGCGGTGACCAGCCGCGCCGGCGTGACATCGAACGCCGGGTTCGCCACCGGGGTGTCCGGTAGCATCACGCTCGCTCCCCGCAGCATGCGGACCTCGTCGGCGCTGCGCTCCTCGATCGGGATGTCGGTTCCCGAGGCGAGCGTCCAGTCGATCGACGACGACGGTGCGGCGACGTAGAACGGCACGCGATTGTCGAGCGCGGCGAGCGCCTTGAGGTAGGTGCCGATCTTGTTGCAGACGTCGCCGGTGCGGGTGGTGCGATCGGTACCGACGATGCACAGGTCGACATCGCCGCGCTGCATGTAGTGGCCGCCCGCGTTGTCGGCGATCACGGTGTAGGGCACGCCGTGCTGCGCGAGCTCGAACGCGGTCAGCAGGCCCTGGTTGCGCGGCCGCGTCTCGTCGACCCAGACGTGCACCGGGATGCCGTCCTCGAACGCGCGATAGATCGGCGACAGCGCGGTGCCCCAGTCGACGGTGGCGAGCCAGCCGGCGTTGCAGTGCGTCAGCACGTCGACGCGCTCTCCGGTCCTCGCGTGGAGGTCGTGCAGCAGCTTCGCGCCGTGCTTGCCGATCGCCTCGCAGGTCGCGACATCGTCGTCGCAGATCTTGCGCGCCAGCGTGCGGGCCGCGGCGAGCCGGGCAGGGCCGGCGCAAGGAGCGAGCCCGCGGCGCATCTCGGCGAGCGCCCACGCTAGGTTTACCGCCGTCGGGCGAGTCGCGTGGAGCTTCGCGCACGCGGTGTCGAGATCGATGCCC
>JAEYYY010000887.1 GCA_023430775.1 Pseudomonadota bacterium | reverse complement strand
CGGCGGAGCCTGCGGCACCGTCGACGCCCGCGGCACCGACGGCAGCGACCGTGACGTCGGCGGGCACGGCGGTGAGCGGCAAGTACGCGGGCGCGGGGGCGCCACCGCCGGGTCACTGGCGCGTCATGGTCTCGGACCTCAGCATCCTGCGGCTCAACCCGCTCGGCCTCGAGACCCGCGCGCGGGTCGGCTTGCAGAAGCGGCTGTACCCGTCGGAGAAGCCGATCTCGCAGAACAACTTCCTGTTCCTCGGCGCGTATCCCAAGCTCAACCCGGCGAGCGCGCAGGTCGCGTTCGGCGGCGAATTCCAGCCGCTGTCGATCTTCAACCTGCGGGCGAACCTCGAGGTCGGAAAGTACTTCGGCACGTTCGGCTTCCTGCAGTCGTTCGGCACGCCGCACGTCAACTACTCCGATCAGACCCTGAAGGACCTCGAGGAGGTCCCGGGCTTCGCACCGCAGTCGGCCGGCTTCTTTCACGCCGCGGTCTATCCGACGGTGCAGCTCAAGCTCGCGAACAAGATCGCGGTGCGCTCGCAGTTCCAGGTCGACTACTGGGACTTCAAGCTGCGCGATGGCGACACCGTCGCGTACGAGGCGACCTACGACACGCTGCTCCCCGACAAGGGCATCACGCTGACGACCGACACCGACGTGCTGTTCGTCGGCAAGCCGGGCCTCGCGGTCGGCCTTCGCCACACCTGGGTCAAGCCGATCTACAAGCGGAAGCACTTCGCCGACAACGATCTGTCGGACGCCGAGAACGCCGACGAGTTCGATCGGTTCTCCGGCGACAACAGCCACCAGCGGCTCGGGCTGTTCGCGGCGTACACGCTGCACGATCGCGGACCGTCGAAGTGGAACAAGCCGACGGTGATCCTGATCGCGTCCTGGTACCTCGACCACAACTACCGCACCGGCACGCCCGACGTGATGGCGCCCGACGAACGGCCCGATGACTTCACGAGCCGCGCCTTTCCGTACTTGTTACTCGGATTCGCGTTCGAATCGGATCTCGCCGGCGCTCGATAAGAACCGCGCGCCAGGGTCGGCCACCGGCCCGGCGTTGTGTACTATCGCGCTTCCGGTGTCCTCCGATCTCCGTCCCTTCGTTGCCGAAGAGATCCGGCTGCATCCCCGCGTCGCGTACCAGGGGATCCTGTCGGAAGAGGGAGCCGCCACCAAGGTCGCCGCCTCGCTGCCCCCGCTCGCGCGGTTCCGCCACGACTACGCGGGGGCGATCTCGATCGTCGACTGGGATCATCGGCTGCCGTCGTCGAACCTGATCCTGCGGATCTACGGCTACTACGGCGAGGACACGCTCGAGGCCGGCTACGAGGCCTTCGACGATCGGTTCGAGCAGATCGCGGAGCGCGACAAGTATCCCGAGTTCGACGTGCCCGACTTCGACGGCCTCGCCGCCGACGAGGCGTACGAGATCGAGCTGTCACCCGACGGCAAGATCGGCCGCTGCCGGCTGACCTCGGCATGGCGGCGCACCGTGGCGGCGAAGGATGCCGCGGCCGCGGTCACGCTGGTGCAGAACTGCGACGAGTACCAGAAGCTGGTCGCGGCCAGCCCGTCGCGGCCGACGTACCTCGGCGATCTCGAGGCGGTGTCGTGGACGCCGCCGTGCGAGACCGAGCACGTGCGGTGGACGCTCGATGTCTGGTACCTGCTCGCGTTCGACGGCCGCATCGGCTCGGGGCGCAGCTTCCTCGCGGATCTCGAGAGCAAGCAGATCGTGTCGGTGCGCGACTTCAGCGTCCGGACGGGCTGAATTCCGAATGGCCCGAGGACGCCGCAGTGCGTCGTGCTCACGGTAGTCCGCATGCATTTCAGCGCTGCGAACGATTTTGCTGTTGCGAAGTGATCGGGTGATCGCTTTAAGCTCCGCGCGAGCCGGAGAGGGAACCACCCCCGCAAGGGGAAGGGAGCCATGATGCGCGCCTGTTTGTTCGCGATCACCGTCCTGATTGCTGCCTGCGGTCCTTCCACCCGTGAAGGTCCGAGCGATCCCAACGCTCCCTGTAATCCGGGCGCCGTCGAGAAGTGCTACGACGGGCAGCTCGGCACCGAGGGCGTCGGACCTTGCGTGGCCGGCGTGCGCACGTGCACCGATCAAGCGCTGTGGACGGCGTGTGAAGGCCAGGTCGTGCCGGCCGCCGAGGTGTGCGGCGACGGCGTCGACAACAACTGCAGCGGCGAGGCCGACGAGAACGTCGATCTCGATGGCGACGGCATCACCACCTGTGATGGCGACTGCTGCGACTCCACCGAGTGCGCGGATCCCGCGATCGTCAACGCCGGCGCGTTCGATGCGCCGGGCAACAACTTCGACGACGACTGCAACGGCGTGGTCGACGACGCGATCTCGCAGTGCGATACCGGCCTGGCATCGAACACCACCAACGCGATGGACTTCGCGAAGGCGATCGAGCTCTGCCAGGAGACCACGATCTCCGAGAAGAAGTGGGGCGTGATCAGCGCCAAGCTCGTGCTCGCCGATGGCAACGGTACGCCGGCTGCCAAGGCACACGCGATTCGCCCCAAGTTCGGAACCAACGTGGTGCCGCGCGGTGGCACGTCGGTCGCGCTGCTGTCGACGGGCGCGGCCGCAGGCAAGGGCGACACCAACCCGGCGTGGGAGGACTTCCAGGACACGCCGACGACCAACGGTAACAACACCCAGTCCGCGTTCCCGGCCGACTTCGTGCAGGCCAACGGTGGCTCGCTGCCCAACGCGCCCGGTTGCGATGCGCCCGATGGCAACACGGCGAACGATCCGGTGATGCTCGAGCTCGAGATTCGCGTTCCGACCAACGCGAAGTCGTTCACGCTCGACACCAACTTCTTCAGCTCCGAGTTCCCCGAGTGGACGTGCTCGCCGTACAACGACTTCTTCGTCGTGCTGCTCGACTCGTCGTACGCGGGCGTGCCGGCGAACCCCGCCGACAAGAACCTCGCGTTCTACACGCCGCCCAACTCGACGATGAAGTTCCCGGTCGGCGTCAACCTCGCCGCGGGCGACACCGGCCTGTTCACCCAGTGCATCAACGGCAAGATCGGCTGCGCGAACATCCTCGGCGGTGGTGGCGGCGGCACGATCAGCACCTGCACCAGCACCGATCAGCTCGTCGGCACCGGCCTGGATACCGCCGATGGCGGCAGCTGCGATACCAACAGCAAGCAAGGTGGCGGCACCGGCTGGCTACAGACCAGCGGCAACGTCGTCGGGGGCGAGATCATCAAGCTCCGGATCGCGATCTGGGACACCAGCGATCACATCCTCGACTCGATCGCCGTGATCGACCACTTCGAGTGGTCCGTCGAGGCGACCGACCCTGGCACGGTTCTGTTCTGAGCCCCGTCCAGATCCGTGGTGACGCGCCGGCGTCGCGGTTCGGTGATCTCCGGTAAGTCCGCGCAGCGCGTCGATTCTGCTTGAACGGGGTGCCTCGGGGTGTATTTTCCGCGCCCGGAAGGAACCCCCATGCTCACGCGTCGACTCGCTTCACTCGCAGTACCGATGCTGTTCACCCTCTCGACGGCCTGCGGGCCCTCGAGCGACCGCGAATGCGTCGCAGGGGTGACGGACATCGAGACCGATCCTTTCAACTGCGGTTCGTGCGGCAACGCCTGCGCGGACGGCTACTCGTGCGTCGGCGGCGGTTGCATCCCCGGCGAGTGCCAGCCCGGCGCCACCGAGGAGTGCTACACGGGGCCCGAGGACACGCTCGGCGTCGGTCCGTGCGTCGCCGGTACCCGGACGTGCGACGTGACCGCCACCTGGTCGCGGTGCTCGGACGTCTACCCGGTCCAGGAGGTCTGCGGGGACGGCGTCGATAACAACTGCAACGGCGATGTCGATGACGACGTCGATGCCGATGGCGACGGCTTCACGTCGTGCACCGGCAACGACTGCTGCGACTCCACCGAGTGCAGCAAGCCCGAGCTGGTGAACGGCGGCGCGTTCGATGCCGCCGGCAACGACTTCGACGACGACTGCAACGGCTTCGTCGACGACACGATCCTGCTGTGCGACCAGGGCATCATGCCGGACACGTCCGACGCCATGGAGTACGCGCGCGCGATCGACATCTGCCAGACGGCGATGGAGAACGATCAGAAGTGGGGCGTGATCAGCGCGACGCTGTCGCTCGCCGATGGCACCGGCACCGCCGATCCGCTGAGCCGCCGCGTCGTGCCGCGTTACGGTTCGGGCGCGATGCCGCAGGGTGGCGTCAACCTCGCGGTGCTGTCGACCGGTTACGCTGCCACCAAGATGGACGCGGGCTCCCCGTTCGATTGGGGCAGCAAGTCGCACACGACGCCAAACTCCTCGCCGTTCCCGGCGGACTTCGTGGCGGCCAACGGCGGCACGCTGCCGAACGCCCCCGGCTGCGCGGCACCGAGCGGTGCCACGGCGAACGATCCCACGATGCTGACGCTGCGGATCCGCGTCCCGACCAACGCGAAGTCGTTCAAGCTGTCGACGAACTTCTACAGCATCGAGTTCCCCGAGTGGACGTGCAGCCAGTACAACGACTTCTTCGTCGTGCTGCTCGACTCGACGTACGCCGGCGACCCGCCGAACCCGCCGGACAAGAACCTCGCGTTCTTCCAGCCCTCGGGCACCACCGACAAGGTGCCGGTCGGCGTCAACCTCGGCCACGGCAACACCGGCCTGTTCACCCAGTGCGTCAACGGCGCCACCGGTTGCTCGGGCTCGCCCGGGACGATCTCGACGTGCACCGGCACCAACCTGCTCGCCGGCACCGGCATGGACGAGGTCGCCGGTTCGTGCGGCACGCCGAACGCCACCATGGGCGGCGCCACCGGCTGGCTCGTCACCACCGGTAACGTCACCCCCGGTGAGGTCATCACGCTGCGCATCGCGGTCTGGGACACCAGCGATCACATCCTCGACTCGCTGGCGCTGGTCGATGGCTTCCAGTGGTCGACCGAGGTCGCGCAGCCGGGCACCGTGCTGTTCAACGGCAAGCGCCCCGACCTCCCGGTCGTCCAGCGCGAGTGGCTGAAGAACGTGCTCGTGTCCGCGAACTGACGCTACGCGGTCTGTCGATTCAAGGCCCTGCCGAGCTCCTCGGTCAGGGCCTTTTTGATCTGCTCGAAGAATGCCGCGCGCTCCTCGGCCATCGCGATCTCGCGCAGAAGCTCGACGGCCAGCGAGCTCATGATGCCCGACTCGAAGCCGCACGGATTGATCCGGCCGAAGTACGACAGGTCCGTCGTCACGTTGAGCGCGAGGCCGTGAAACGTCACCCACTTGCGGCAGGCGATGCCCATCGAGCACAGCTTCTTGCGTGCGCCTGCGGCGTTGGTGCACCACACGCCGGTCTTGCCGGGCTCGCGGTCGCCCGCCACGCCGAACCGCACGCAGGTCTCGATCACGGCCTGCTCGAGGTTGCGGAGGTACCGGTGCAGGTCCCGCTCGCCGTCGCCGAGCAGCACGATCGGATAGGCCACCAGCTGGCCGGGCCCGTGATAGGTGACGTCGCCGCCGCGCTCGATCTCGATCACCTCGACGTCGCCGGGTGCGAGGACGTTCTGGTGCGCCTCGCGGCGGCGGCCGAGCGTGAACACGTGGGGATGCTCGACGAGGAGGAGCGTGTCGGGAACAGCTCCGGTCTGGCGCTGCTCGACGAGTGAGAGCTGCTTCGCCCAGGCGTCGCGATAGGTCGCGGTGCCGAGGTCCACGACATCCCACGAGGGCATGAAGACTCGTTAGCATGGCGCGGTCGGCTCGTCGCGTTGGCGCTTCGCGCTTCGGCGCTTCGGGCTTCGCAGCAGGACGGGTTAGTACGTTGGTTGGAACGGGCTCGAAAGGAGGGAGGTGCCGCGTGGGGGTGCGGGTCGAGCGTCCGCCAGCCGGACCTTCGGCAGAGCTCCCGACCGACCTCTCTCGGTTCGGCGTCGTTCCAACAAACGTTCGAACGAAGTTGGTTAGTACGTCGGTTGGAACGGGCTCGAAAGGAGGGAGGTGCCGCGTGGGGGGGCGGGTCAGAGGGTCGCCAAGTCCCCAAGGTTCGCCAAGGCTCGCCAAGGGCTGGCCTGGCCCCAGGCTGGCCTGGCCTCGATTCCGTGGACACGGTTTCAGGCTGCTCGTAGCTCTTCATACTCGTTCGGGGTTCGGTAGCCCAGCGCCGAGTGAGGGCGTTGGGTGTTGTAGTGGGCGTCGACGTACGCGAAG
>JAEYYY010000874.1 GCA_023430775.1 Pseudomonadota bacterium | reverse complement strand
TTTCCCCCCTAGCGAGCCCCGGTAACACGGGGCTCCGGTCGTTTCGGCGTGCTATCGCTGTCGGGTCGTGACCCCGCAGTCGGTCTGCAACTTCTGCCTCAAGCGCGCCGAGATCGCCGCCGCCGCGAATGCCGTCGGGATGTGCCACAAGTGCCTGATCGACGCGTTCGTCACGATGGGCAAGGAACAGCCGGTGTGGTGGGGCGTCATGGTCGTCCAGATCATCCAGAGCTGCGCACCGCAGGACGCCGAGCCACTGGTGGAACCGCTGGCGCGCGCGGCCGTGAAGTTCTTCGCCGGCAACGTCGGCCTCCTGCAATCGTGCGGCGAGGCGCTCGCGCAGCGCGATACCACGGCGTTCTGGCGCGGTGCCGCGATCATGCTGGGCGCGATCCAGCCGGCGCTGATGACGGCGCTCGACGCGCGCCGTGCGATCTACGCCGCCCTGTTCGTCGGCGACTTCGAGCGCGCGGCCACGATCGAGCCCGCGCGCACCGCCGAGAAGGCCGATCGTTCGCTGCGGTGTCATCAGCTCGTGGTCGGCCTGCTGCGGGCGGCGCCGGGCTCGCCCGAAGCCAAGACACTGCGCGAGCGCGCCGTCGAGCTGGCGCGCGACAAGCCGGGCTCCGACGTCGAGCGCATGATCGTCGCGATGGGCGAGGCGTTCGCTCACGTGCGCGCCGGCGATGCCGCGCGCGGGCTCGCCGCGTACAAGCCGTTCCGCGACGATCCGGGCCTGCGGCCGTGGCACTCGATCGCGATCGGCGACGCGCTCGCGATCACCGGCGACGCCACGGGGGCGCGAGATGTCTGGAACCGGGTGGCAGATCAGACCGGCTGGGAGCCGTACTGGCCGGCGCGTGCGCGTGAGCGGCTCGGCGGCACCACGCCTTACCGCTGAGTCGGTGCCTGCGTGCCGTAGTTGCGCTTCCAGACCTCGAGGTCGTTGCCGTCGGTCTTGCCGTCGAAGGTCATGTCGCCATCGATCCACTTGCCGGTGGTCTTGCCGAGGTTGCGCTGCCAGAACAGGAAGTCGCTGCCGTCGTCGAAGCCATCGCCGTTGATGTCGCCGTAGACGATGCCGACGCGCTCGAGCACCATCAGGTCGCCGTCGGTCATGTCGACGTCGCCGTCGTTGTCGATGTCGAACACCGGATCGAAGGTGCCCTTGCGGAGGCCGACCCCGAACGCGTCGAGGTCGGCGAGCTCGAGCTTGCCGTTGCGATCGAGATCGCCGTAGAGGCCGCTGAGCTCGGCTGCCTTCGCCACGATCCACGAGTGATAGGGCGCGATCGAGGTGTAGAACGACGCGTTGTTCGGATCGCACGGGCCGAAGCCCACGGTGCCGGCGTGGGTGACACCGGCGATCACGTTGCCGAGTAGCGCCGGTCCACCGCTGTCGCCGGGGCACGCCAGCTCCTCGCGGCCGACCAGCGCGCCGTAGGCCTGGAAGTCCTTCGGCGTTGCCGTCGGGCTGCCGTCGACATCGGTCCAGCCGACGAAGCCAACGATGCCGGCGCGCTTGATGCCCGCGCCACCATCGTTGGTGTTGAGGCCGTAGCCGACGATCGTCAGCGTGCTGAAGCTCGCGCTGCTGACGGCCGGCACGAGCTGCAGCGGGTTGGACAGCAGCGCCGGATAGCTCGCCAGCACGACCGGCTCGCCGAGCTGGAGCAGCGCGAGATCGCCACGCGTCAGCTGCTGGATGTCACCGCGCGGCCACTTGAACTGCACCCGCGCATCGACCACCTGGATGAACTTCGCCGACGTCGAGAACTGCGCCGCCGTCGTAAACGCGAGCCCGCTGAGGTTGCCGTCGTCGGGAACGCAGTGTGCCGCGGTCAGCACGACGCGTTCGGACAGCAGCGTGCCGCTGCACAGCGAGCTGGTGTTGAAGTCGACGAGCATGCCGACGAACGGCAGCTGCGTTTCGGGGATCGGATCGCCGTTGACGATGTCGGCGCTGTCTTGATCGATGACCGCTGGATCGTCGACACACGCGGCGAGCGGCAGCGCGAGACCCAGGATGGCGAGGGTGCGGGCTTGGTTCATGGCGAGCACGCATCTCAAGACGCGTGCCGCTGTTAACCGCGCGATCTACGTGACGGCTCGCCGTCGGAAGTCGCGATCGAGGCCCCGATTCGGGGGAACAGGTCACCCCTGCGCAATTCGCGCGTTTGCGCAACTCGTGCAGGAGTTACTGGATACGCGTCGCCTGGAAGTCGTGACACGACTCGTAGTGAATCGTCCCGCGCAGGTGCGTGCCGTCGTCGGTGACGAGCGACAGCGGCGCCATGATGTAGTCGTCGGGGTGCACGATCCACTGCGTGGGCACCAGGTCGGCGGTGAAGGCGCCGTTGCCGTGGAACGCGAGCGGACCCTGGAGCAGGAACGCGCCGGTCTTCGGGATCACCGGGTTCGACGGCGTCGGGCCGAAGTCGTAACGAACGGTGGCGACGCCCTGCGAATCGACATCGATCGTCAGCTTCAGCGACGCCAGTCCCTGCAGGCAGACGTAGGTGCCTTCCCAGACGCTGTGGTGATCGGGCGGCGCGTAGTGATGCGAGCGCACGGTGATCGGCTCCGGCGTCAGCGCGATGTCTGCGTCGACCAGATCGAGCTCG
The DNA here is from genome assembly GCA_023430775.1 of Pseudomonadota bacterium. Lineage (GTDB taxonomy): Bacteria > Myxococcota_A > Polyangia > Haliangiales > Haliangiaceae > JABFXX01. The sequence goes on along the minus strand of JAEYYY010000874.1, from coordinate 4,447 downwards.
TCGATCGCGGAGCTCGTCATGCACAGGGCCGCACCGAGCGACAGGGCGGCGAGCGAGATCACGGGGACAGGAGCCGCAGCGGCGAGACGCATGTCAGGAGGTTGGCACGGCATTTCGGCAATGCCAGTCGATCGGCTGGCCAGGTGCTCGTCGCCTCAGACGCTCGTCGCCTCAGACGCTCGTCGCCTCAGGCGCTCGTCGCCTCAGGCGCTCGTCGCATCAGGCGCTCGTCGCATCAGGCGCTCGTCGCCATGATCTCCTCGCACAAGGTGGCGTAGTCCATCCCGGCGCGCTTCGCGATCTTCGGGAGCAGGCTGGTCGCGGTCATGCCCGGGAGCGTGTTGACCTCGAGGACGAACACCTCGCCGGCCGTCGTGATCCGCAGATCGGGCCGCGCGTGCCCGCTACAGCCGAGCGCGCGATACGACGCCAGGGCGTGCTGGTCGCAGCGGGCCATCACGTCGGCGGGCAGCTCGGGTGGCAGCAGGTACTGGGTGTCGTTGCGTTTGTACTTGGCCTCGTAGTCGTAGAACTTCGTCGCCGGGCGAACCTCGACGGAGCCGAGCACGCGATCGTTGAGGATGCCGACGAACACCTCGGTGCCCGCGATGTAATCCTCGACGATCACCGGGCCGTGAAACTGGCGCGCCATCGCGATCGCCGGCGCGAGCTGGCCGCGGTCCTCGACGATGGACACGCCGACCGAGCTGCCCTCGTTCGCGGGCTTGACCACGCACGGCAGCTTCCAGTCGGCGAGCTCGGCCGCATCGCTGCCGTCGGCGGGACCGTCGTGCGGCAGCAGCTTCCAGCGCGGCGTCGGGATGCCGTTCGACTCGAAGATCCGCTTGGACATCACCTTGTCCATCGCGAGCGCCGACGCGAGGATGCCCGAGCCGGTGCACGGGATCCGCAGGCAGGTACACAGGCCCTGCACCGCGCCGTCCTCGCCGTAGGTGCCGTGGAGCGCGTTCCACACCACGTCGGCACCGGCATCCTCGAGGAGCTGCGCGAGGCTGGTGCCTTCCTTCCAGTCGATCGCGACCGCATCCCACTTCTTCTCGACGAGCGCGGCGAGCACGCCCGCGCCGGTGTTCAGCGAGACCTCACGCTCCGCGGACAGCCCGCCCATGACGACGGCGACGCGCTTGCCGGCAAACCGATGCATGCCCCGTTCTACAACGCCTCGCCGACGCGTTCATTCCCGCGGACGTGCTACTGGCTGTCGAGCCACTCGCTGACGGCGTGGCCGCACTGCAGGTGCGCCGGTGGCCGGTGGAACGCTTCGGGGGCAGGTGTCGCGAGGTGCACCAGCGTCGCACCGATGGCGAGACCGGCGGAGAGCAGCAGCGCGAGCAGCGCGCCGGGCCGTTCGAGGATCCGCATCATCGCGAGAGTGCCGGGTGCGGCGGTGTCGGCGGTGTCGGTGGACGCGGCGGTGGCGCGGGCGTCGCCGGAGCCGGAGCAACCGTCGGCGGCTTCGCGACCGGAGCCACGGCGGTCTCCTCGGTGGTCTCGCGATCCGGAACCACCACGGCGCTGGCGACCTCGACGATCCCGATCGCCGTCAGCGGGACGAGCGGGAGGAGGAGCAGACCGAGCTTCTTGTGGTTCGTCATGGTCAATCCGTGGTGATCGCGCGAGGCGCGGTCGGCAAGGGTGCCGGCTCCGGTGCGGGAAGCGACGGCCTGGGCGGCGCGGAGAACTGCACGCTGGGTGGCGCGACCTCGTGGACCTCGCGCGTCTCGCGCACCACGTGCACCGGGGGAGGATCCGTCATCGCCGACAGCGTGCCGGCGACCTCGACGATGCCGATCGCGGTGAGCGGCAACAGCGGGCACAGCAGCAGTCCGAGCTTCTTGTTCGTCATGGTGTCACCCGGGATCAACGCGCCGGAGCACGCGATGGTTCATCGACCGACGGGCTCGTCATCGCTCCGGTCGTCACGGTCAACTGACGGGCATCGCAAGAGGGACCTGGAGCTCGGGGCTCACGACCGGCGGCTCGGCGGGGCGTGCGAACCGAACCGACGGTGGCGGCACGTGCTCGCGAACGACGGGCGACTCGCGCACCTCGACGATCGCGACGGGCGGCGGCGACGTCAGTGCGACGAGCGCATCGGCGACCTCGACGATGCCGATCGCGGTCAGCGGAAGCAGCGGTGCCATCACCAGGCCGAGCTTCTTGTTGGTCATGGATCACGCCTTGAGCTGGGTCTCGGGAGCCGCCGGTGCGACGTACTGTGGCGGTGCCACGCTCGGCGTCGGCCTCGCGGGTAGCCTGCACTCTGGCTCGGCTTCGACGACCACAGGCTCGGGTCGGACGATCGCGCTCGCGACCTCGACGATACCGATCGCGCTCAACGGGAGGAGAGGGAGCAGGAGCAGGCCCAGCTTCTTGTTCGTCATGATCAGGTGCTCCTTACCGGTTGGGGACCCACTTCGACGGTCACGGGCGCAGGCGCAGGCGCAGGCGGTTCCGGGCGCTCGATCCGCTGCGGCCCGATCGGCTTCACCTCGACGATCCCGACCGGCGTTGGCTGTGTCCTCGAAACGACCGCGTTCACGACCTCGACGATGCCGATCGCGGTGAGCGGCAACATCGGAGCCAGCACCAGCGCGAGCCTCTTGTTCTTCATGTGGTGATCACCGGTTGGGGGCCGACTTCGATCGGTGCGGGCGCGGGCGGCGGTGCGATCGGCTCGACCTCCACGATCTCGACCGGCGGAGGTTCGGTCATCGACACGACCGCGTCCGCGACCTCGACGATGCCGATCGCCGTCAGCGGCAGGAGCGGCAGCAACAACACACCGAGCTTCTTGTTGGTCATCGGATCACTTGGGAGGCGCGGGTTGCGGGCGCGACGGCGTGGCGACGACCGGCGGCGGCGTCGGCTTCGACGTCACGACCGGATGCAGCTCGCAGTCCTTCTCGGGCTGCTCGTGGATCACCGCGACGGGTTCCGGCGCGACGATCGCGTTCGCGACCTCGACGATGCCGATCGCGCTGAGCGGCACGAGCGGCAACAGGAGCAAGCCGAGCTTCTTGTTCGTCACGCCTCTGCTCCGGCCTGGGGTGCGGTGGGAAGTGCGATCGGTGCGGGACGAGCGGTGGGCTCGAGCCTGGCTGGCTGCACGACCATCGGTTCGGGCGCGAGCACGTGGTCGACGATCTCGACGATGCCGATCGCGCTGAGCGGAACGAGCGGCAGGAGGAGGAGACCGAGCTTCTTGTTCTTCATGGTTCAGGCCACCGGTACGGTCTGAGGAGCGGGTGCGGGGGCAGGCGTCGGCGCCGGCTCCGGCTCCGGATCGACAGGCTCCGGTGCCACGTGCGGCGAGTCCGGCAGCCAGCAGGGCGTTCCTTGATAGGCCTGCTGGGGCGTCTCGCTCGTGCCGGCGACCTCGACGATGCCGAACGCCGTCAGGGGGACGAGCGGAAGGAGCAGGAGGGTGAGCTTCTTGGTGGTCATGGGATCAGGCCGGCGGGGTGGGGGTGGGGCGTTCGGTGCGAACAGGCGGGGGCGGGGCGGGCTCGACGCGGACGGCTTCCTCGATCGGAGCCGTCGTGCAGGCGCAGGTGTCATCGCGACCGACCACGGTGTCGACGACCTCGACGATCCCGATCGCGGAGAGCGGGATCAGGGGCAGTAACAGGAGGCCCAGCTTCTTGGGGTGGTCGGCGAAGCGCATGGGGTGATCGAACGCGTGATCGAGGCAGTCGTTTCAATCTGCTAACTACTGACAAGTCCCTGTGAATTGGCCAGGTTCTGGAGGGAATACAGCGGCTCACAGCGAGGCGGTGCAACTGGAGCAGCCACCCGTCTCCGGCGCCATCTGGGGCGGCTCGTCGATGGCGACGACCGGCGGCGGAACGCTCTCGCGCTCGACGCAGACCGGGACCGGCGCGCTGAACGGAATCTGTGCCGGCGTCGCGAGCTCGACGATGCCGAGCACGAGCGCTGGAATCACGGGGAGGAGGAGAAGCTTCTTGGAAGTCGTTTCGGCCTTGCGCATGCGATGACAGCGCGGGCGGCCGAAGTTTCTTAGAGACGACCTCGCAGTCGTCACATCACCTGCTCGCAGCTGTTGGTTGCCCTACAGCTCTGGCGCTCGGGGGCGTCGCCGATACCGGCGACATGAGCTGCGACGGTGACCTTGGTGGCGAGCTCGACGATCCCGAGCGCGGCGGCGGGGATCAGCGGGAGCAGCAGACGCATCTTCGAGCGAGTCTTCATGATCAACCTCGACAGGTGGCTTGCGCGAGCATCCACGCGACCAGCGTGACCTCGAGCAACACGAGCACCGCGATCCACACGAGCAGCTGACGATGGGCTTCGTGCATGACCACGACAGCGCACGAGCCGGCGGTTTCTTAGAGCCGATTCACGCGGGCATGGCGGTGTCGCAGCAAAACTCCGGTGCGGGATCGGGAGCTTGTAGCTGCTGCGC
>JAEYYY010000820.1 GCA_023430775.1 Pseudomonadota bacterium | reverse complement strand
CGCGTCTCACCGGGCTGCCGGCAGGTACGCGCGTCGCGGTGGGGACCGGCGACGACTTCGCGAACCCGCTCGGCGCCGGCATCACGCAGCCGGGGGCGATCGCGGTCACCCTCGGCACCGCCGAGGTGGTCGGCACGATCGCATCCGAGCTGGTGCTGGATCGCGCGACCGAGCCGATGGTCGAGACCCACGCGTTTCCGACCGGCGCGTTCTTCGTCGAGAATCCGGGATGGTTGTCGGGCGGCGCGATCGAGTGGGCGGTGAAGCTGCTCGGGGTGACCAGCGCGGCCGAGCTCGATGCCCTCGCGGCGACCGCACCACCGGGCAGCGATGGCGTGACGTTCGTCCCCGCGCTCGCCGGCGCGATGACCCCGGTGTGGCGACCGCACGCGCGCGGCACGTTTCACGGCCTGGCAGCGAGTCACGGCCGCGAGCATCTCGCACGCGCGGTGCTCGAGGGACTGACGTTCGGTTGTCGCGACGTGGTCGAGCGCCTCGCCACCCTGGGGCTCGCGGGTGATCGCGTGGTGCTGGTCGGCGGCGGCGCACACAGCAGGCTGTGGGCGCAGCTGCGCGCGGACGTGCTCGGTCTCCGCCACCAGGTGATCGCGAATCCCGATACCAGCCCGATCGCGGCGGCGATGATCGCCGGCGTCGCCGCAGGCATGCACCCGGATCTCGCCACCGCCGCGAGCCGCGTCACTCCGTCGCACGTCGAGTATCTGCGCGTGGAGCGCCTCGACGACGCCTACGACCGCTACCGACGGCTCGTCGCTGCGCTGGCACCGCTCTCGGCCAGTCGCTGGCAGTGACCTGCGCACCTATGCCGGGCGGCCATCTCGGCTAGAGTGCGGGCTATGCGGTGGTTCGTAGTCCTCGCCCTGGCCTGCGCCGGGTGTCCGGGCGACGATCCACCCGAATGCATCGAGGTCGATCTGACCTGCGCGCCGCTCTACGTGCCGACGTTCGACAACGTCTACGCGAACACGCTGACCGACGGCTGCGGCAGTCAGCGTGTCGCCTGCCACTCGGCAACGGGCAACAAGGGCGGGATGTCGTTCGAGACTCCCGACAAGGCGCACGCGGCGCTGCTCGCGGGTCGCGTCAAGCCGGGCGATGCGGCGTGCAGCGAGATGATCGTGCGCACGCAATCGCTCGGCGAGAGCTATCAGATGCCGCCGGGCTCCGCGCTCTCGGAAGCAGAGCGCTGCGCGCTGGTCCAGTGGGTGCAAAACGGCGCCCCCGGACCGGGAGAGACTCCATGAAGTTGATCGCCACGCTCGCACTCCTCACGCTCGTCGCCTGTGGCGGCAACGACACGGCACTCTCGGTCGAGCAGCTGCGCGATCCGAACACCTGCGTCGAGTGTCATCCACAGCACTTCGCGCAGTGGTCGGGGTCGATGCACGCGTACGCGTCGGAGGATCCGGTGTTCCTCGCGCTCAACGCCCGCGGCCAGCGCGAGACCGATAACAAGCTCGGCGATTTCTGCGTCAAGTGCCACGCGCCGATGGCCGTCCAGCTCGGGCTGACCAACGGCATCGACTTCGATCCCACCACGCTCCCCGCCGAGGCCAAGGGCATCACCTGCTACTTCTGCCACAACGTCGACAGCGTCGGCGAGCTCCACAACAACGGCCTCGTGCTCGCCAACGATCAGACGATGCGCGGCGGCGTCAAGGATCCGGTCAAGAGCCCGGCGCACTTCTCGAAGTACGACGCGAAGATGGACTCCGACGTCAACGAGTCCGAGATCTGCGGCTCGTGCCACGACATCGTGGTGCCCGAGGCGATCAACGGCGTGCCCGGCGGCGTCGCCGTCGAGCGCACGTTCGCCGAGTGGCAGGAGTCGTTCTTCGCCACCGACAAGCGCCCGGGCATCCACCTGACCTGCGGCGGTTGCCACATGATCTCGAAGACCGACGTGATCGCCGACGGCGAAGGCCTCGACGTGCCAGCGCGCAACTTCGGCTTCCACGAGCACATGTGGCCCGCGATCGATCAGGCGTTGACGCCGTTCCCCGAGACCACCGCGCAGGCCGAAGCGATCGCGCGCGATCTCGATCCGGCGGTCGCGATCATCGGCCCGATCCCGCTCGGCGGAAACGCCGCGACCGGCGGCATCTGCGTCAATCCCGGCAACGGTGGCCAGATCACCGTGCGCATCGACGGCCTCGGCATCGGCCACAAGTTCCCGAGCGGCGCCGCGCAGGATCGTCGCGCGTGGATCGAGCTCCGCGCCTTCGACGCCGGCAACAACGTCATCTTCGAGAGCGGTGTCGTGCCCGACAAGATGGATCCCGAGGAGATCGGCGATCCCAACCTCAAGTTCCACTGGGACCTCAACTTCAAGGCCGACAACACCGAGGCGCACTTCTTCTGGGACGTCGCGCGCTTCGACGACCAGCATCTGCTGCTTCAGCCAACCACCCTCGACATCAACTCGCCGGCGTTCGATCACTCGAAGACGCATCGCTATGCGCCGCTCGGTGCGCTGATCCCGCAGATCGATCACATCGAGGCGCGACTTCGCGTGCGGCCGCTGCCGTTCGTGATGCTGCGCGATCTGGTCGCCAGCGGCGATCTCGACGCCGCGATCCTCGACAAGGTGCCGACGCTCGAGGTGTCGAGCACGATGCGCACCTGGAACGCCGCCGGTCCGCTCAACGCGGACGGCTGTATGACGCGACCGAACTAGCTAGCTCGGGATGCAGAACCGGAACACGACGGTGTCGTCGCCGTTCGGCGAGGCGGCATCGATCGTGGTCTCCCACAGCCCCGGCATCCAGAAGTTGATCGGCGCCATCTCGTACTCGCCGGGATTGCCGGTCGGCTCGATCACCACCGTCTTCGCCGACGGGTGACCGTGATCCGGCATGAACGGCGTGACGAGCAGGTCGGCGCCATCGACCGGTGCACCCGCGACGCCACCGTTCATCTGGTTGACCTGGATGACCCACGTGTTGTCGCCGCGGATCGGCGGCGCCGGATTCGCGGTCATCAGCGTGAACCCGAGCGCGCTCGAACCACCGACCTTGGTGAGACCCACGGCGAAGTCGTCATCGCGCGTCTCCTCGGCGCAGTTCACCGGCTGGTCGTCGGGCGGTAACGGGTCATCCGTGCCACAGGCGGCGAGACCGAGAAGGACGAGCGAGAAGCGCATGGATGTCTTACGCACGGGTGACGATAGGTTACCCGGTGTACGACAGGCAGAGCAGGGCGGATGATCACCCCGGCTAACATGCTGATCGTATGGAGTCTCAGGCGCTTTCGTCGTCGTAATCGTCGTCGAGCCCCGCCGTGAGCAGCACCACGGTGTCCTTCGCCAGGCCGAGGCCACTGGGAATTCCCGTATAGGAGACCCGCGCGATCGCATGGCTCCCGGTCAGCGTCCAGACGTCCATCAGCTGGGCATGCGGCCGGAGGAATGCGGTGACCGTGGTCTTGCCGCTCGGACCGTGACCGCTGACCGGCTCCACCGACAGCTGGAGCGCGAACTTCCGGATCGGCAGATCGGCGCACGCACCCGGACCGGCCACGCGCAGCGCGCGGCGCTGGACGATCCGCGTCGACAGCATCCACGCCTCGCACGTCGACAGCGTGGCGGGCTCGAGCGTCGCGGCGATCGCTCGCACGCGCGCGCGAATCTCCTGCGCATCGGGATCGCGCTCGTACCACGCGTGGATGGGAACCAGGTGACCTTGCCGCGGACCGGTGAGCCACATCCGATAGACGATCGGTGCCTCGTCGTTACCGAGCTCCTCGACGATGTACGCGAAGCCTTCGGCACGCGCGAGACCGAGCACGCTCATGCGGTGGCCGCGCTCGAGCTCGCTCTTGTCGGCGACGCACGCGGTGGTGGTCATGTAGCCGAGCGAGCTGCGCAGCGTGGGCATCGGCGCACCGCGATGGAGATACGCATGCGCGAGTGCGCGCTGCATGCGGCGCGTGCGGGCGAGGGCGATCAACGCACTCTGGGTCTTGGCATCTCGGTTCATGGCGGACTTCAGAACGCGGGAAGCTTTCGCGGTCTGTACGAATAGAACGCGCGAGAAGCCCGAGGGTTGCACCCGGTGTGATGGATTCACGCCCGGGAATACCTTCGTATCGACGACTGTTCTGGAACCCCGCCAGCTGGTCAGGTGTCGCCTCAAGGAGAGCGATACGTGAGCTTGCGTACGGCGCCGGCCTTGTCGGTTCGCGTCCACGTTCCGCTGCGACGGCCTGCGACCATCGATCCCTCGATCACCACGCCACCGGTCAGCTCGCGATAGGGACCATCGAGCACGCCATCCTTGTAGGTGGCAATTCGCACCACGCTGCCGTCGGCGGCGTAGCTGGTCCACGTCCCCGTCTTCGCATCGGCGGCAAACTGCCCCGTCAGCGACGGCGTGCCGAGCCGGTACTCGACGTATGGACCCTCGGCCTTGCCGTCGACGTACGTCGCTTCCATCGACGGCTTACCGTCGACGTACTTCTTCACCTTGCCCTCGAGCTTGCCGCGCTTCCAGGTCTCCTCGGCCCGCAGCACGCCGTCGAACGTCCACTCCTTCCAGCCGCCGTGCTTCATCACGCCGGCGAAGTGACCCTCGACGACGAGCTTCCCCGCGCGCGTGAATTCCTGGTAGAGGCCGTCCTCGTAGCCCTTGTAGACGCGCTGCTTGGTGTACGGCTTCTTGTTGCTCCAGTACGTGTAGACCCAGCCGGTGCCGTCCTTGATGTCGTACTTGCCGATCTCGTTTCCGTTCTTGTCCCAGTAGGTGAACGTGCCGTTCGGCTTGCCCTTGTCGTAGGTGCCGCTCCACACCAGCTTCTCGTCGACCCACTCGCTCCACGCGCCGTCGCGGCGGCCGCCGTAGTAGCTACCTTCCTTTTCTTTTCGATCCTTCTTGTCGCGCCACTCCCACGCGCCGGTGCGACGACCGCCGGAGAACTGGCCCTTGACGCGGAACACCTTCGCGTCGCGCCACAGCGTGTACGGACCGTCGAGCCGGCCCTTGCGATCGAAGTGCTCCTCGGCGATCAGCCCGCCCTGGTGAAAGATCTTTCGCTTGCCGCGGCGCACGCCGGCGACGAACGTCTCCTCCATCCGCATCGAGTTGCGCGTGCCGAACGAGTGCGGACCGTCGAGCTTGCCGGCCTTGTACCTCGTGCTGCCGAGCAGGAAGTTGTTCTTGCCGTAGATCTTCGCGGTGCCGTCGATGACGCCGCTCTTGTATGGCGTCTCGCTGTACAGCTGGCCGTCGTCGAGCCACTGCTTCTCGATGCCGGTGCCGTCCTTCATCTCGTACTCGCCGAGCACCGCACCGGCGGCGCTCTTGCGGATCCACTTGCCGGTCTTGTTGCCGGCCGCGTACTCGCCGACCTCGCGCGGTGCACCACCGGGATAGAGCTGCTCCCACGTGCCGTCGAGCTCGCCGTCCTTGTACGTGCCGCGGATCTCGATCGAGCCGTCGGGATAGAGCGTCAGGAACGGGCCGTGGCGCGTGCCGGCGGGGCGCGCGGCGTTCCAGGTCGGCGCGGGCGCGGGAGCCGGGATCGGCGCCGTGTCGGCATCGCACACCAGCTTCGGTGTCGGGGGAGGCTCCGGCGCCGCGGCATCGGGCGTCACCGCGGTGGTCTTCGCGGAGCCCGTGGTCTCGAGCGGTGACGTACCCGCACCGGAGCTGCACGCCACGCACAGCACGAGCGACAGACGAAGCACGAAATCATTGTATCGGCTTGCTCGTGGCAGCGCGAATGCCGTGGGGTTACCGGCGCGATCGGTTGCACGAAAAGTGCGCGACTTCGAGGTCGACATCTAGGGGCGCTGGCTCCACCACACCTACGAAACTTTTGGACTAGGATCGCGGACATGAAGCAACGCACCACGTTGTTACTGCTCGCTACCTTGATGCTCGCCAGCGCCGGGACCTCGGAGGCCCGCCGCCGTCGCTCGATGGGTGGCGAGAAGTACGTCGCGAACGGCAAGTTCGGCCTCGGCCTCGAGCTCGGAGCGCCGTTCGGGATCAACGGCAAGTACTTCCTGTCCGACGACCGCGCTCTCAACTTCGGGATCGGCGCGGTCTACGACAATTACTACGACGATCGCGACGGCCTGCACCTCTACCTCGACTACATGTTCCATCCGTTCTCGATCACCAATAACCAGGACTTCCAGCTGCCGTTCTTCGTCGGCATCGGCGGTCGGATCTGGGACTTCGACGACCGCCGCAGGCGCTTCGATAACGATCGAGACGGCTTCGCGTTCGGCGTGCGCGTGCCGGTCGGCATCGCGTTCGATTTCAACAAGGTGCCGCTCGACGTCTGGGTCCAGCTGACGTTCGTCGCCGATCTGTTCTTCGGCTACGAGGACCGCTTCGGCCCGCACCTCGAGGGATCGATCGGCATTCGCTACTGGTTCAACTAGCGATTCATCTCGATGAACAGAGGGACGTGGACCGCTTCCGCTCCCTCGACCGAGATGTTGCTGCGACGAACCTCGATCTGACCGCGCCCACCCACCGAGTAGTACGCGCTCACCGAGTACGTGCCCGGCTGGGTCTCGAACCGAAACCGGCCGTGGTCGTCGGACACGGTCTGCTGCGTGTCGCTGGAATCGCCGATCACGGCGGTGACGACGGCGCCGGCGACGCGCTGCCTGGTCGAGGTGTCGCTGACGGTGCCCTCGATGATCGCGGTCAGCGGCGATGCCCGGCTCGGCCGGTAGCGCTGGATCGCACCGGTCTTCGCGTCACCGAAGTCGACCTTGATCGGCTCTGGCCGCCCGAGCGTGAACGTGATGTCGACCATCGTGACCTGACCGGCGCGCACCTCGATGTTCGAGATCTCGATCGGCTGACCCGCGAACACCGCGAGCAGCACGTACTTGCCCGGCTTCAGCTGATCGAGATCGTAGAGCCCGTTGTCGCCCGACACGGTGGCGCGCGTCGGGCCACCTTCGACGATCCGGATCTCGGCCTTCGCGACCGGGTCGCCGCTGTCGTGATCGCGCGCGAGGCCGGCGATGCCGCCGGTGGTCGGTCGCAATACTCGTTGCGCTCCCGCGCAGCCGAGCGCCACGAGCAATATCAAAACGATGCGCACGGATCGCATCTTGCCAGGTCCGCACCTTTCTCCAATCCGCGCGCGGCTATCAGTGTCCAACCAGACCGATGTGCCGCGTATCAGCGAGCAGACCGATGCTGTCGCATGTGCGTAGAATCCCCAGCATGCTCCGTTCGGTCGTGTTCGCGTTGCTCGTCGCCGCTGCCTGTGGCGGTGACAACGGCGCCTCGCAGGGTGTCGCAACAGGTGTCGCGGCGTCGGCGGAGGCGGGCAAGGTTCGCGAGCTCGGCGGCAAGGTCACCGCGACGCGCAACGGCGAGACGCGCTCGCTCGCGACCGGTGGTGCGGTGAGCGCGGATGACGTGATCGACACCGGCACCGATGGCTCGGTGGTGATCGAGCTCGCGCACAACAACGCGCTGTGGTCGCTCGAGTCCGGCATCAAGGCGCGCGTCGATCAGTCGGTCGCGTGGGGGCTCGGCAAGCAGGAAGCGGCGAAGCCGGTCGAGCACGCCACGTCGTCGGCAGGTCGCCACGCGGGTCGCGAGGCCGCGGACACGTCGATCACCGCCGCCGAGTCGCCGAAGACCGCGGCTACACCGGAGCCCGAGAAAGCGCGGGCGATGGAGCAGCCGTAGCCGACCACGGGCTCGAAGACTGCTCCGCCGAAGCCCCCGCAGTCGAAGGATGGCGTCGCTTCGTCCAGGCCCTCCGTGGGCTGTGACGAGGTCAGCTGCGTGCTGAACGGAGATGGCAACCCGTGCTGCGCGAAGTTCAAGAAGTCAGGCGGCGGTGGCAACGCCGCGAACGCACCGAAC
>JAEYYY010000771.1 GCA_023430775.1 Pseudomonadota bacterium | reverse complement strand
GATCTTGACCGCGCAGTTGAGCGGCTCCATCGGCGCGTGCGCGAGGTACGGCACCTCGAACATCGCCTCGAACCTGGTCTTGGCCTTCGCGAGCGCGTCGTCGACCTTGCCCTTGTCGACCGCAGGCGTGCCGACGGTCTTCGCCTTGTCGCGCCATTCGATCATCAGCCGCTCGCTATCGACGATCTGATCGGGCTTGGTGAACTGCACGCTCAACGCGTCGCGGCCCTGCTTCGCCGCCCAGTAATGCTTGGCGATCACGGCGACGCCGCTGCCGATCGACACCACCTTCTCGACGCCGGCGATCTTCAAGGCCGCGGCATCGTCGAACCTGGCAACCTTCGCCCCGAACGGCGCGCGCAGCACGACCGCGGTGCGCAGCCCGGGGAGCTGGACGTCCATGCCGTACTGCGCCTTGCCCGTGATCTTCTCCGGCGTGTCGAGCCGCTTCGTCGGCTTGCCGATGATCTTCCAGGTCTTCGGATCCTTGAGCGTCACCTTCGCCGGCTGCGGCAACTTCATCGCCGCCTCGGCAAGCTGGCCGTACGTCGCCTTGTTGGCGCCGCTGGTCACCACGCCGTTCTCGGCCTTGCAGCGCGCGGGCGGCACCTTCCACCTCGCCGCGGCGGCGCGGATCAACAGCTCCTTTGCGGTCGCGCCGACGGTGCGATAGCGCTCGAACTCCGAGATCGTCGACGTCGAGCCACCGGTGAGCTGGAAGCCCATGAACGGGTTCGCGTACACCGGCGAGGCCGGCGCGTGCTCGGAGCGGACCTTCGTCCAGTCGCACTCGAGCTCCTCGGCGATCAGCATCGCGAGGCCGGTCCAGATGCCCTGCCCCATCTCCGAGTGCGCGATCACCACGGTCACCGAATCGTCGGTACCGATCCGCAGGAACGCATTGGCGGGCGGCAGCGCCGGCTGCGCTTGCTTCGGCACCGCCTTGGCGATGTTGGGCACGTAGAACGCGACCACGAGACCCGAGGCCGCGCCGGTCAGAAAGCCACGCCGCGAGACGTTCACCTGCCACCTCGCTTCAGCCGCGACGCCAGATGGATCGCCTCGCGCACGCGCACGTAGGTGCCGCAGCGGCAGATGTTGCCCGCCATCGCCGAATCGATGTCGGCGTCGGTCGGCTCCGGCTTGGCCTCGAGGAGCGCGACCGCCGTCATGATCTGACCCGACTGGCAATAGCCGCACTGCACGACGTCGGCCTCGGCCCACGCCCGTTGCACCGGGTGCGAGCCATCGCTCGAGATGCCCTCGATCGTGGTGACCTTCCGCGCGCCGACGCTGGACAGCGGCGTCACGCACGCGCGCACCGGCTTGCCGTCGAGGTGCACGGTGCACGCTCCGCATTGCGCCATGCCACAGCCGAACTTGGTGCCGACCAGCCCGACCACGTCACGCAGCGCCCACAACAGCGGCATGTCCGCGGGTGCATCGACCTCGCGTACGGTTCCATTGATGTCCAGCTTCACGCGGCTACCTTCGACCGCGCCACGGATCGGGTCAACGTCAGCGGGCGCTGATCTCCCCAGATCTGCGCTATAGCTCGGCCGTGAACGAGCTCGAGCGGATCGCTCGCGAGGCCAAGCTCCTCGACGATCGGGGAGGCACCTACCTGCTCGCCACCGTCGTCCGCGTGTCCGGCTCGTCGTACCGCCGCCCCGGCGCGCGCATGCTGGTCGCCGACGATCGCTGGCTCGCCGGCTGTGTCAGCGGCGGCTGCCTCGAGGGCGACGTCATGCTGCGCGGCGCCTACCGCTGCCGCACCGGCCCGGCGATCGTCACCTACGATTCGACGCGCGACGATCAGGACGAGCCAACCAATCTCGTCGCCGTCCAGCTCGGCTGCAACGGCATCGTCGACGTCCTCCTCGAGCAGATCGATCCCGCTCATCCAAGCGATGCCCTCGCATTCGCGCGCGCCTGCTTCGCCGCCGAGACGTCCGGCACGCTGGTCACCGTGATCGCCTCGAGCGTCCCCTCCGTCTCCGTCGGAGACCGGCTCGCCGTGGAGCAAGACGGCAAATCGTTCGCTCGACCCGTTCGCGATCCCGTCGTTCGCGCCGCGCTCGAGGCCGCGGCTCTCGGCCCCGCCGGCATCGTCGAGGTCGCCGGCGTCACCGCGCTCGTCGAGACCATCGCGCCGTCGCCGCAACTCTTCGTGCTCGGCAGCGGTCACGATGTCGTCCCGATCGTCACGCTCGCGCAATCGATCGGCTTCCGCGTCACCGTCGCCGATCGCGCGATCCGCGAGCCATCCCGCTTCCTCGCCGCCGATCACATGCTCTCGCACGGTGGCGACCTCGCGGTCGTCGCCGCGGCGATCGATGCCGCCGCCAGCGCGCACGTCGTGATCATGCACCACCAGTACGAGCCCGATCGCACGGCCCTCGCGATGGCGCTCGCCAGCCGCGCTCGCTACATCGGCGTGCTCGGTCCAGCGCGCCGCACCCGCGAGCTCGCGGCAGGTCTCGCGCTCGACGCTCGCGTCCACGCACCGATCGGCCTCGACCTCGGCGCCGAGACGCCCGAACAGATCGCGCTGTCGATCGTCGGCGAGCTCCAGGCGGTCCTGCAGCGCGCACCCGCCGGACTGCTTCGCGATCGCGCGCGGCCTCTGCACGGCACCGTCGCGTCTGTCGTCCTCGCTGCCGGTGGCTCGCTGCGCCTCGGCCGGCCGAAGCAGCTGGTCGAGCTCGACGGCGTGCCGCTCGTCCGTCGGGTCGCGATGGCCTGCCTCGAGACCGGACCGGTCGGCGTCGTCCTCGGTGCGCACGCCTCGGCGGTCGCCGGCGCGCTCGGCGATCTTCGAGTGGCCCGGATCTCCAACGACGCGTGGGGCGAAGGCATCGCATCTTCGATCCGCGCCGCGGTCGCGTGGGCAGAGACCACGCCGGCGTCGGCCCTCGTCATCACGCTCGCCGATCAACCACTGCTCGCGACCTCCCACCTGACCGCGCTTCGCGATGCCTGGCTCGGCGGTGCGCCGATCGCCGCTTCTTCGTATTCGCGCACGCTCGGGCCACCGGCGATCTTCGATCGCGCGTGCTGGCCGGAGCTCGCCGCGCTCACCGGCGACAAAGGCGCCGGCGCGCTGCTGCGATCCTCTGACGTCGCTGCGATCGAGTGGCCCGACGGCGCGTTCGATGTCGACACGCCGGGCGACATCGCGACGCTGGCCGAGCGCCTCGCGCACGTCGAGGCCGAGCCGGTGCGCGCGCCTCGCGCAGGCGAGTGACGACTGCCACGGACCGTCCGAAGACCTCGCACGGGAGCGGCACCGTTTACGCAGGAAGTGAGGTCATGCGTACGATCATCACCAGCATCCTGCTCGCGTGCGCCGCGACTGCGTCGGCGCAACCCAATGCGAACCTTCCGCAGAACCGTCAACCGCAGACCGAGGAGCGCTACCAGCCGCGCAACCGGCTCGCGAACGTCCGCCTCGATGCCGATCGCGGTCGCTCGTACATCCAGCTGCCGCGCACCGGTCGCCGGCTCGACTACCTCGAGCTGCGCGCCGGCCGCACCCGCATCAACATCCTCGATGTCGAGGTGCGGTTCGCCGACGGCCGCGTCATCCACACCGGCGATCGCGGCATCATGGAGCCGTTCGAAGGTCGCGTGATCGATCTGCCGCGCAACGCGGCCCCCGTGGTCGCGATCGTGCCGCACTACCGGACGCTCGGCCGCCGCGATGTCGCGCGCCTCGAGATCTACGGCGTGCCGGAGCGCGTGGCCTACCGTCGCTACCGCTAGGCGAGCGGCGCGAGCAGATCCTCGATCTCGCGCTCGGTCAGCCGCCCGGAGGCGACCGCGCCGCGATCGAGGATCGCGTCCGCCAGGCACTGCTTGTGTCGCTGCAACGACAGCATCCGTTGCTCGACCGAGCCGACGACGATCAGGTCGTGTACGAACACCGGCTTGGTCTGCCCGATCCGGTGCGCGCGATCGGTGGCCTGCGCCTGCGCCGCCGGGTTCCACCACGGGTCGTAGTGGATCACCGTATCGGCGCCCGTCAGGTTCAAGCCGGCACCACCGGCCTTGAGGCTGATCAGAAACACATCCGCGCGGCCCTGCTGGAACGCATCGACCGGCTTCTGGCGATCCGGCGTGTGGCCGGTCAGCGAGACGTGGCGAACACCGCGCTCGAGCAGCGCCTCGGAGATCAGGCCGAGCATGCGCGCGAACTGCGAGAACACCAGGATCCGCCGGCCCTCCGCGAGCTGGCCCTTCAGCAGCTCGAGCAAGGCCTCGAGCTTCGCGCTGTTCGACACCTCGCGCGCCGAGTCGCTGGTGACCAGCCGCGGATCGCAGCACACCTGCCGCAGCTTCAAGAGCGCGTCGAGCACCGCGATCGCCGAGCCGGCGAACCCGCGCTCGCGAATGTGCCGCCTGACCTCGGCGTGCGCGGCGACGCGGATCGATTCGTAGAGCTCGCGCTGCTTGCCGGTCAGCTCGATCGGCCGCACCAGCTGCGTCTTGCGCGGCAGCTCCGGTGCGACGGCATCCTTGGTCCGCCGCAGGATGAACGGCCGCACGCAATCGCGCAGCGCCTGCAGCCGCACGCGATCGGACTTGTCCTCGATCGGCCCGCGGAAGTGGCTGGCGAACTCCTCGCGGTTGCCGAGCAGGCCGGGGTTCAAGAAGTCGAACAGCGACCACAGCTCGCCGAGGTGGTTCTCGATCGGCGTTCCGGTCAGGCACAGCCGGTGACGGGTGTCGAGCCGGCGCACCGCCTCGCTCGCCTGCGCGTTGCAGTTCTTGATCGCGTGCGCCTCGTCGAGCACGACCAGGTGCAGCGGGATCTCGGCGAGCTCGTCGCGATCGCGCGCGACGATCGGATACGTGGTGATCACGACGTCGTGCTCGGTCAGCCCGCGCAGCCGTTCGTGGCGGTCGGCCCCGTGATAGACGACCACCCGCAAGGTCGGCGCGAACTTGCCGAGCTCGCGCTGCCAGTTGCCGACCAGGCTGGTCAGCGTGACGATCATCGCCGGGCGATCGAGCCGGCCGGCCTGCTTCTCGGCGAGCACGTGCGAGATGGTCTGCAGCGTCTTGCCGAGCCCCATGTCGTCGGCGAGCACCCCACCGACGCCGTGCGCGCGCAGGTGCTGCAGCCACTCGAGCCCCTCGCGTTGATACGGCCGCAGATCGGCGCGCAGCTCGCTCGGCACCGTGCACGACGCGCGATCCGGACCGAGGGCGAGTGCATATCCCGCCTCGCGGATCGCGGTGTCGCCGACCCAGCGCACCGGCCGGGCCTCGCCGTCGAGGCTCGCGCACAGCTCCGCCACCATCGGCGCCTGGGTCACCGGCACGCGCTCGCGGTGACCGTGCCGGTACAGCTCGACCAGGACCTTCGCGAGCAGCGCGAACCGCTGCGGCTTGATCGGCAGCCACCGCTTGTCATCGACCCGGACGGCGAGACAGCGGCGCGAGCTACGCGCGATCGTCTCGAGGCTGCCGGCGGCATCGATCATGTCGAGCAGCGCCGGCAACAGATCGACTCGATGACCATCGATCTCGACCCCGAGCTCGAGCCCGAACCAGTCCGGCCGCTCCTTCTCCGGTAGCGCGGAGATATAGAGCGCCGCGTCCTCGGCCACCACCTGCCACGGGAACGCTGGATCGATGTCGACCCGCCAGCCCGCCGCCCGCAGCTGCGGCAAGGCGTACGCGCTGAACGCGCACAGCGCATCGACGTTGCCGTCGAGCGACACCACGTGATCGACCGCCACCGTCGGCGCCACCGCGCAGTCCTCGAGGTGGCCGACCTCGATCGCCCCGAGGCCTTCGAGCACCCGGCAGGCCTCGGCCTCGGCGCGGCGGTCGCGACCCGCCCACCGCGCATCGCGGGAACGGACGCGCCGCCCTCCGTAATCGAAGTCGAGCCGCAACATCGCGGTCTGGTGTTCCTCCCCGTCGTCGGTGAACAACGTCTCGGCGAACACCCGCAAGCATGGGACGCAAGGCACGGCCGCAGCACTCGTGTGCGGCCCCGGCAACAGCGACATCTGTCGTCACACTGCCCGCGTCCGCGATCGTCGTCCAGTTTCGGGGAGTGCGCGAGATCCCGCCGTGCGCCGGCGCTCGGAAAACCCGAAGGCACGCGCACTGCACCCCGCCCTGTCATGTTGAAGTCGGGGCTCGCCGCAACTGTCGCTCTCTCGCTCGTCGCGATCTTGGTACTGTGGGTCGCCGGGCAGGCGTTCGGCTTCCGGATCTCGCTCGTCGGCTCGCTCGCGCTCTCGATCGGCCTCACGATCCTGCTGAACGTGTTGCTCACGGCGTTCAGCCGGCGAAATCGGCGCGGCTACTGAGAGCTCGTACGAAGCTTTCCCCCGTCGATCGGTGGTTGAAGAGCGCCCGGGTGCTCGCGTCGTACGAGCATGCGTACCCTTCCCGCCCTCCTCCTTCTCGCCACCTCTGCAACCGCCTCCGCCGATCATCTCGACTGGCGGACCTCCCCTGCGAGCCTCCCGCAGAACCAGCAACCGATGACCGAGGCGCGCTACCAGGAGAAGAACCAGCTCGCCGACGTCCGGCTCGAGGCCATGCGGTCGCGCGCGGTCATCCAGCTGCCGCGCACCGCACGCGCGCTCGATTATCTCGAGCTGCGCGCCGGCCGCACCGCCGTCCGCCTCGACGACGTCGAGGTCCGGTTCGCCGACGGCACGTCGCTGCACACCGGTGATCGCGGGCTCGTCGAGCCGTTCCAGGGCCGCGTCATCGACCTGCCTCGCGGCAGCGCCCCGGTGACGGCGATCATCCCGCACTACCAGGCGGCCAACCGCTTCGGTGCGAAGCTCGAGGTGTTCGGCGTGCCCGAGCACTTCCGCACCTGGCGGCGCTACTGACGCGCGAGCCGGATCGCCTTCTCCGGACACGCGACGACGCACAGGCCACACGCCTTGCACGCGTCGGCGCGCGGCGCGTAGGCCGTCTGCTTGCGGTGCGCGAGCACCTTGATCTTCGCGAGCAGCGGAGCGGCCTCCAGTCGGCGTCGTCGATCCGGCGGACCTCGAACACGTCGTACGGGCACACCGCGACGCAATCGCGCTTGCCCTCGCAACGCGCGTGATCGATCACCGGCCGGTACGCGGCGGCGTCGGCCTTGCACTTCTCGCCGGGGCGCGCCGGATGCCTGGCCGCCCGGCGCGCCTTGTCGCGATCGAAGCCGGTCGCGCGGGTGTCCGGAAGCTCGTCGTCGGCCATGGCCTATGATAGCCGCGATGGCGATCGACGCGTTCCTGGTGCTCCGCGAGGATCGCTACGAGACCGTGCACGGCGACGGCTACTTCGCCTACTACGCGGACGCGTTCGCCACCCGCGCCGAGGCGGAGGCCTTCATCCGCAACAACCCCGAGGCGATGGTCGCGTATCACCTCCGCACCGGCAGGCTGACCAACGAGTCGGGTGTGTGGACGATGACCGCGACGCTCGAGCCCGGCGAACGCATCGACACCAACGGCGACGGCGTCGCCACCGACTGGGCCGCGGTTGCGCGGACGCTCGGCGCGCTATGATCGGCGGCCGGTGAGCTCGTTCTGGTCGGTGGTCATCGCGTCGTCGCTGCTCGGCGTGATCAACGGGCTGTTGCTCGCCTGGGAGCTGCGCGTGTCGAGGCGGCGCGGCCGGCAGATCGCGACGCGCGGCTGGCTCGCCTCGAACTTCGCGTGCGGCGTGATGCGGACGTTCGCGGTGGCGTCGGTGCAGGGACCGATCGTCGCGCTCTACGCCTGGGTGTCGTCGAACATCTCGTGGACCTGGTCGACCACCTGGTGGGTGTGGATCGTCGGCTTCGTCGCGATCGATCTCGCGGAGTACCTGTCGCATCGCGCGTCGCATCAGCGGCCGCTGCTGTGGGCGATCCACTCGGTGCACCACCAGTCGCCCGAGTACAACCTGTCGCTCAACTTCCGGCTCGGCGTGCTCGGGCCGGTGACCACGCTGCCGTTTCACCTGCTGCTCGCGCTCGCCGGCATGCCGCCCGCGATGTTCGCGATCCTCGTCGCGGTGCAGGCCGCCGGCATGATGTTCACGCACTCGCGCTATCCCGGCACGCTCGGCGTGTTCGGCTACCTGCTCAACGCCCCGGCCTGGCATCGCGTGCACCACAGCGCCGCCCAGGTCCATCGCGATCTCAACTACGGCGCCGTGCTCATCATCTGGGATCGCTGGTTCGGCACGTTCACCGATGGCTCGCAGGTGACGCCGCGATGGGGCGTCGACGAGGGGCCGACGACGCGGAGCCCGATCGCGGCGAACGTCGAGCCGTGGAAGATGCTGGCCGCGCGGGTCCGCGAGCGCGGGCCGATCGCGCTGTGGCGCTGGTGATGCTGACGCCGATCGAGCACGACGGCACCGCGGGTCCTCACAGCGGTTGGTGCAGCTGGATCAAGTTGCCGACGGTATCCGACAGCACCGCGATCTTGACCGCGCCGGCCACGGTCGGCGGCATCGTGAACGCGACCCCCGCCTTGCTGAGCCGCGCGTAGTCCGCATCGACGTCGGTCGACTCGAACGAGGCGAGCGGAATCTTCTGCGCGAACATCGCCTGCTGGAAGGCCTTCGCTGCAGGGTTCGCGTTGGGCTCGAGCGCGAGCTGGAGATCGTCGCGG
>JAEYYY010000735.1 GCA_023430775.1 Pseudomonadota bacterium | reverse complement strand
CTCGGAGATCGATCTGGTCGTCTGGGAGCGCGGGTGCGGGATCACGCTGGCCTGCGGAACCGGCGCGTGCGCCACCGCCGTGGCGGCGGTGCTGACCGGACGCGTCGATGAAGGCGCGCC
This sequence comes from Pseudomonadota bacterium, assembly GCA_023430775.1. GTDB lineage: Bacteria > Myxococcota_A > Polyangia > Haliangiales > Haliangiaceae > JABFXX01. The sequence goes on along the minus strand of JAEYYY010000735.1, from coordinate 8,321 downwards.
GGTGCGGGTCAACCTGCCCGGCGGCACGCTCGAGATCACGGTGCTCTCCGGCCTGACGAACGTGTCGATGAAGGGTCCGGCGGTGCACGTGTTCGACGGCGATGTCGACCCGCTCGCCGTGACCGCGCGGCCGGTCTAGTAGGTCGGCGGCGGCGGCTGCGGGCCGTAGGTGCCGGGCTGCGGCTGCGGGGCCGGGCGGCGCTGCGGCTGTGGCGGGCGCGGACCGTACGGATCGCGCGACGGGCCGGGATCGCCGTAGCTGGAGCCGCCGTACGGGTCGGCGTTCGGATCGGGATCCTGTTGCGTGGGCCGGTACTGCTCGCCGCCCGGCGCGTTGCGCCAGCCGTTCCAGTCGCCGACGCGATCGCGCCGATCGCTCCACCACCTGCCCGAGTACTGGCGGCCCGAGCGATCGAACACGAGATATCCGGATCCGGTCAGCGGCGGATCGTTGGGCTCCTGCCACTTGAACTCGAGGACGTTGCCGCGGAGGTTCCCGGAGAAGTAACCGATGACCTCCTGACCGCGACGCTGGTAGACCCAGACGCCCTGCAGCGAGCCGGTCTCGAGGCCACCGCGCGAGTTGTCGGCCTCGATCTTGACGGCGCCGAACGTCGACCGCCACAGCCCGAGCGCACGCGACGCTTCCATCTCCTGCGGCGGCGGCGGGCTCCCACCGCTGTGGCCGTACTGCGCCTGCTGCGTGGGTTGACCCGGGTTCTGACTGTTCTGCGCCGATCCGATGAGGGCGACGGCTGCACCCACGACGGCGACGACGCGCACGAGGCTTGCGGAGGTCATGTTGTCGGCCGAGTATAGCGCCGAACATGTGGTAGGGTGCCTGCGCGATCCGTGCGGCATTCCACATGAAGTGGCACTTCCGGCGGGCAGCGGGCCCATAGCTCAGCGGTTAGAGCGGCCGGCTCATAACCGGTGGGTCCCTGGTTCAAACCCAGGTGGGCCCACCGGATGAAGCGAAACGGACCTAGAAAAAGGTACAAGACCACGTGCGCGATCAGTTGATGTCCCTGCTCCAGTTGCAACAGTCCGACGCCAAGGTGCGCGAGCTCGAGACGGCCGCCACGCAGCTCCCGGCAAAGCTCGATCCTCTCCGCCGCGATCTCGCGAAGCTCCAGGGAATGCTCGATGGCGAGCGCGCGAAGCTCGCCGAGACCGAGAGCTGGCGCAAGCAGCAGCTCGATCTCATCGAGCGCGAGCGCGAGGCGCTCAAGGCGGCGCAGAGCAAGCTCAACGCGTCGAAGAACACCAAGGAGTACGGCGCCGCGAACCGCGAGGTCGAGAACAAGCGCAAGTCGATCTCGGATCGCGAGGCGGAGCTCAAGAAGGTGTCGGAGGCGGCGAACGCCTCGACCTCGCAGCTGGCATCGCGCGACAAGGACGTCGAGGGCGTGCGCACCCAGCTCGCCGAGAGCGAGGCCGGGATCTCCGATCAGATGGCGTCGATCAACGCGCAGCTCGCCGAGGCCAAGGCCGCGCGCGACGAGGCGCGCAGCAAGGTCGAGAAGCAGTGGCTCAAGACCTACGACTCGCTGTCGGCCAAGCGCGGCTACGCGGTCGCACCCGTGATCAAGGGTGTCTGCCAGGGCTGCCACATGGCGCTGCCGCCGCAGCTCAACAACATCCTCGCCCGGATGGAGAGCATCGAGACCTGCCCGCGCTGCGCGCGTCTGGTGTACCGCAAGGAGCTGCTCGAGAAGATCCTGGCTCCCGAGACGCCGGCCACCGCGGCGACCGAAGAGCCGAAGACCTAGAGTCGCGTCGCCTCGACGATGCTGTGACTCACGCAGGGCATCGCGTCACCGCGCTGTTCTGCTTCGTCCGGACTGCACTGCTCCGCGGTCAGCCCCGGCACCTCTTCCTGGTGATCGATCGACTCGATCACCAGCGTGCTGCCGTCGAGGATCGCGGTCTGGCGGCTGGTGCCGAGCAGGCAGATCAGGTCGCCGCCACCCGACGAGAAGCTCGAGCGGCCGAGCCAGCCATCGTCGATCGGCTCGAAGAACCCGCCGGTCAGGCCGCCGATCGACGAGCACTCCGTGGCCGATTCGTCGGCGCAGCCCTCGTACGCGAAGAAGTCCTGGCCGAGAAACTCCATCTGGCTGAAGCGCACGAACGGCGCGAACTCGATCGTGGTGTCGGTGCCGCACGGCTCGGAGCCGACCGCGCGATCGACGTGGTAGATGCCGGTCAGATCGACATCATCGGAGCAGCCCACACCGAGCGCGAGAAACGCGAAGACCGCCGCACGCATGCGTTCGAGAGTGTCAGTGTTCGAGACGCTCGGCCAGCGCGAACAATCGATCGCGACGGGTGTCGACGATGTTGCCCGCCGCGCGTGCGACTCCCGCGACCGGCTTGGCCGGCAGGTTCTGGAGGAACGCGTTGGCGTCGTAGCCGCCGGCCCAGTACACGCGCGCCTTCTCGATGCCCTTCATCAGCTCGGACTCGCCGACGGCGGCGTAGAGGAAGGTCGCGATCGGAGACGGCCCGGTATCGAAGCTCGACTCCGAGGCGCGGCCCTCGGAGAGCAGGTTGTGCAGGTTCTTGTCGATGTCGTTCGCCGGCGGCAGCTTCGGCAGGTACTGCTCGATGCGGCGCAGATCGACGCGCGACAGAAACTGCTTCGACGCGCCCATGAAGTAATCGATCGGCACGTCGCCGCCGCTGACCTCGGCGACCGCCTCGATCACCGCGATCGCGTACAGCTTCGCCCGCAGGTAGCGACCCGCGAGCTCGAGGTTGCCCGTCGTCCGCGCGACGTGACGCGCGTAGATTTCGTGCTTGGGCTCGTCCTGGTAGTGGTGGAACACGCGCTCGGCGGGGAGCTTGCTGAGGAAGCTCTCCATCTTCTGGAGCGCGACCCGGTAGTCCTTCACCGTGTAGACCAGCGGCGAGTGCAGCGCGGGATTGCTCTCGGGGAGCAGCTTCCAGGTGTTGTCGAGGAACTGTGCCGGATCGTTATCCGCGAAGTTCTCGACGTCGCGATTGCCGAGCCGCACCGCGCGCCGCATCGCCTCGTCGAGCAGCTTGCCCTCGAAGCCGAGCAGCACGAGCCGCTCGTGCAGTGGCGTCACCGGATCGACCCGGAACGGGATCGTCTGCTCGATGCAGGCCGCGACCGCGATCCGCTGCTCGCGGGTGAGCGCGTGCTGGAGCTGGATGCTGGCGACCAGCGCCGAGGCGATCTCGTTGAGCCCGCTGGTGGGGGTCACGATGTCGCCGATCTTGCGGCCGAACACCGCGAGCGTATCGCCGGCGATCGCCGCCGCGGCGGGCAGGATCCGCCAGCCGGCCGCCTCGTGCGAGAGCACCTGAGCGAGCTCGGCGCGCATCGAGTGCGGGAGATCCTGATCGACCTGGAGGTAGACCGAGTCGTGGTACAGCGCGGCGATCACCTCGAGCGCGTCGCCCTCGACGGTGAGGCCGACCACATGATCGTGGTTGTGGTACTCGCGGCCGGGCGCCGACAGCGCCATGTGGATCGAGAAGCTCCAGCGCTCGATATCCGCGAGCTTGGCGTCACTGCCGAGGTCGTGCAGGGCACGCCACAGCGCGTTCACGATCTCGTGGACGGGTGAACGCTTCTCGTTCGTCGCAGTCATCCTCGAAGACCACGGTATCACGCAGGTGCCGGGGGATTTTCGCTCCCGGCGAAGGAAAGGCCGTCACGGCGGAGAGACCAGTAAGCCGAGTTCTGTGTGTGGCGATCATTCCTCTAGGCCCACCGTTGCCGATGGGCTCGAGCAACCAACCCGGAGTCATTGCGCGGGCCACGCGACCCCTGTCTGGTCTTGCTTCGGGTGGGGTTTACCGTGCCCTCGCCGTCACCGACGAGGCGGTGCGCTCTTACCGCACCGTTTCACCCTTACCTGCTTTCGCAGGCGGTCTGCTTTCTGTTGCACTGTCCTGCGAGTCACCTCGACTGGCCGTTAACCAGCACCCTGCCCTGTGAAGCTCGGACTTTCCTCCCGTGGCGATCCACTTGCATGGAGCGCCACCAGCGATCACCTCGGTCTCTCCGCCGATCGGGCGAGACATCGATACCACGGCTCCGAGTTTTTGCGCTGCCAAACGTCGGATCAGAAACCTTGCCCTCTTGACTGAAGCCGCCCGTGGGTAATCATTGCCGGCTGTGGGTGGTCCTCCTTCTCGGATCCTGGTCGTCGATGACAACGAGGACGCTGCGGACATGCTCGCGGCGGTGCTCGAGCTGCGCGGCTACGAGATCCGCGTCGCGCACGATCCGACCACCGCGATCTCGATCGCGACCGAATGGCGCCCCGACGTCGCGTTCCTCGACCTCGGGTTGCCCGAGATGGATGGCTGCCAGCTGGCGAGCCACCTCCGCAAGCTGCCGGGGCTCGAGAACCTCCGCATGATCGCGCTCACCGGTTACGCCCAGGAGGCAGATCGCGCCCGCACCCGCGAGGCCGGGTTCGCCGATCACCTGGTCAAGCCGGTCGAGCTGCGTACGATCGAAGCCACGCTGACGTCCTAGCCGAGCTGGCTCGGCGGTAGCATCGCCCGATGCTTCCGAAGACTGTCCTCTGTGGAGCGCTGCTCGCGCTGGCAGCGTGTCCGGGTCCGCGCAATCCTTACTCCACCACCGGCGGCGCGCTGCAGCTGTCGAAGGTGGTGCTCTATCGCAACGGCGTGGGCTACTTCGAGCGCGGTGGCAAGGTCCCCGGCGACACGCTGACGATCCGCGTCCGCAAGGATCAGGTCAACGACCTGTTGAAGAGCCTGACCGTGGTCGAGCGTCAGGGCGGCCGCGCGGTCTCGATCTCGATGCCGCTCGATCCGCGGTCGTGGGCGAACGCGGCCAACGCGACGCTCGGACCCGGCGCCGGCAGCCTCGCCGAGGTGCTCGACAAGCTGCGCGGCACTCACGTCACGCTGCGCACCAAGTCCGGTGACACGCTCGATGGCCGGATCCTGATCGTCGAGGCGATCCAGGGTGAACCGGACAAGAAGGGCGAAGGAGGCGACCATGACTTCAAGGTCACGCTGATCGACGGCGCGAAGATGAACGTCGTGCGGCTGTCGCAGGTCGCCGGCATCACGCTTCACAACGGCGACATCGCGCTGCAGTTCCAGCGCAGCCTCGACGCCACCGCCGGTGAAGGCATGTTCCAGCAGGTCGAGGTCACGATCCGGCTGGCGGGAAAGAGCTCGCACGATCTGGTGGTCAGCTACGTCGTCGGCGCGCCGATGTGGAAGCCGACCTATCGCATCGTGTTGCCCGAGAATGGCAAGGGCGAGGCGCTGCTCCAGGGCTGGGCCGTCGTCGACAACACCACCGGCGAGGACTGGCGCAACATCAAGCTCGCGCTGACGTCGGGCGCGCCGATCGCGTTTCGCTACGATCTCCACACGCCCCGCGATGTCGCGCGCACCGATCTATCGAGCGTCGGCTCGAATCGCCGCGCCACGGTGTCGGTCGGCGAGGCCGGCTACGCGCAACCCGAGCCACCGCCCGCGGTCGCGTCCGCGCCGAGGCCCGAGCCGCCCAGGGACACCTGGGCCGGGGACGGCCGTGCGGGCGGAGGCAAGGCCGCCACCTCGACGCCGGCGAAGAAGCCCGCGCCGGCGACGCGCGCCGCGGCCGACAAGACCTCCGACGAGAAGAAGCTCGAGGAGCAGCTCGCACTCGAGGACCGCGACGAGCCATCGGCGGTCGATGCGGTCGCGCTGTCGACGTCGATGCAGGCGAACACCCGGTCGTCGATGATCAGCGGCCTGACCCGCTACGACCTCGACGAGAAGCTGACGGTGCCCGATGGCACGTCGACGATGGTCGCGATCATCAACCAGAAGGTCGATGGCGAGGAGACATTCCTGTTCCGTCCCGGCGGTGCCGGCGTCGGCTACGAGGCCAACCCGTATCGCGTGATCCGGTTCAAGAACTCGACGCCGTTCGCGCTCGAGTCGGGCCCGATCTCGATCTACTCGGGCGGCAGCTTCGTCGGTGAAGGCATCAGCGAGCCGGTGAGCGCCAACGTCGCGGTGACCATCCCGTTCGCCGTCGAGTCGGGCCTGCTGGTGAGCTCGCGCGCGCAGTACCGCAGCGACGAGATGCGGCTGGTCAAGATCGTGCGCGGCGTGATCGAGATCGAGCAGTTCGGCCGCCGCCAGACCACGTGGGAGATCAAGTCGCAGACGCCGCGCGACACGGAGCTCACGCTCTACGTTCGCCACGCGAAGGCGGGTGGCAGCTACGCGCTCGCGCCGCGGCCGGCCGGTACCGAGGATCTGCCGGATGCGTATCTGATCCCGATCAAGCTCCCCGCCAAGGCACTCGACGCCAAGCTCGATGTCGTCGAGCAGACGCCGTCGCGCAGCACGCTGTCGATCTGGGACTCGCGCGCGCTGGTGCTGTTCGAAGGCATCCTCGCGCAGGGCACGCTCGATCGCACGATCCGCGACAAGCTGGCGCCGATCGTCAAGCTGCGGCAGGAGGTGGCGAAGATCGATACCGAGATCGAGGGCAAGACGCGCACGCGCCAGGAGCTCGACCAGCGCGCGAACGAGACGCGCCAGAACCTCGAGGCGATCAAGCGCGATCCGGCGGCGAACGTGTTGCGCAAGAAGCTGTCGGATCGGCTCGACCAGTTCAGCAAGGACGGCGACAAGCTCGGCCGCGATCTGGTCGAGCTGCAGACCCGCCGCACCGAGAAGAAGGTCGCGCTCGAGGATGCGCTGCAGAACCTCGACCTGATGCCGAAGGAGCCGATCGCTCCCAAGACCTGATGACGAGCGCGGCGACCAGGCTCGGCTTCTTCTGCACGAAATGCGGTCACGCCGCAGCACAGGCGGGCGCATGCCCGAAGGACGCGCAACCGCTGATCCCGGTGTCGTCGCAGGATCTGATGGGCCGCACGATCGGCGACTACCGGATCCTCGCCAAGCTCGGCGGCGGCGCGTTCGGCACCGTCTACCGCGCCGCGCACGTCACCACCGGCACGATCGTCGCGCTCAAGCTGCTCGCCCATCCGATCGATCACGCCGATAGCCAGCGCGTCGTCATCGAGGCGCGCGCGGCGACCAGGATCGCGCACCCGAACTGCGTCGAGGTGTTCGATCTCCAGCAGACCGCGGATCGCCGGCCGTACATCGTGATGCAGCTGCTCCAGGGCATCCCGCTCTCGCAGGTGATGCGGCAGCGGCTGTCGGTCGCCGAGGCGATCACGCTGATCGGCGATGTCCTGCAGGGCGTCGCCGCCGCCCACAGGCACGGCGTGGTGCATCGCGATCTCAAACCCGGCAACATCTTCGTCGCCAACGGCAAGGCGGTGATCGTCGACTTCGGGTTCGCCAAGCTGATCAGCGATCCGAAGGCACCGAACCTGTCGATCACCGGCGAGGTCGTCGGCACGCCGGCGTACATGGCCCCGGAGCAGATCACGGCCGGGCGTCCGATCGACGGTCGCGCCGACCTCTACTCGATCGCGGTGGTGCTCTACGAGATGCTCGCGAACAAGCTGCCGTTCTCCGGCAAGTCCGCGCTGCAGATGATGAGCGCGCACCTGAACCAGGTCGCGTTGCCGATCACGGCGTATCGCCCCGACTGCCCGAAGCAGGTCGCCGACGCGATCGCCAGGGCGATGGCCAAGAACCCCGACGATCGGTTCGCCGACGCCGACGCCATGCGCGCGGCGCTGACGCTGTCGAGCGGCCTGCCGGCGTGGGTCTACCTGGTGCTCGCCGCGATGGCGGCTGCCATCGTGATCGGCCTGGCGAGGGCGTGCTGATCTCGGTCGGCGTGGTCGTCGCGGATCTCGCGCCACGTCGCCTCGACGAAGTCACGCGCATCGCGCTCGGCGTCGGCCCGCGTCCGCTGCGGATCGTGGTAGTAGCCGCACGCGTGCGCGTGGGTCCAGAACGCGTGGTACGCGAAGCTCGCCGCGACTCGCTGCGCCTGCTGCCGGCACCGCGCTTCGAGCGCCTCGCGATCGGCGGTGCACAGCGCCTCGACGCAGTTGCCGAGGCAGTTGTCGTACTCGTAGTAGCCGTCGTCGTAGAACGCGCTGTCGTCGGGCTGCCGGGCGCGACGGGTCTCGCGCAAGGGCTCCGGGTCGGGCGCCGCGCCGCCGGCGATCGCCTCCAGCAACGTCGCGAGCGTCGGGCATGGATGGCCACCGCGATCGGCCAGCACCAGCGCGGCGAGCAGCGACTGCAGCGCCCGCGGGGGTGCCACGTCGAGGCCGGGCAACGAGATCGAATCCGAGCACGCCATGTCCCGAGGTTGGCGCGCGGCGAGGGCGGCTTCGGTGTCGATCGACACCGAACGGGTTGTCGTC
>JAEYYY010000678.1 GCA_023430775.1 Pseudomonadota bacterium | reverse complement strand
CCGGTACGACCGGTAGCGATGCCGGCATCGCCGCCTACAACTCGTTCGTCCGCGACGCGCAGAACGAGCTCCGCCAGTTCACCATGACGACGGTGCCGGCGACGATCCCGACGGCGCCCGGTGTCGGCACGCCCGACGTCACGATCGACGCGACGCTGCCGGACGGCCGCAAGGTCCACATCACCGCGCTGCTGACCAACCAGATCCGCAACACCAACGCCGCGTTCGACGCGCGCTACGCCGAGGTCACCCCGAACGCGGACTACCTCTCGTACAACGGTCACTCGGGTCTCGGCGCCAACATCAAGGCGCTGACGCGCAAGGGCAAGTGGTCGGCGGGGCAGTACACGCTCGCGTTCATCAACGGCTGCGATACGTACGCGTACGTCGATAGCTCGCTCGCGATGGCGCGCGCCGCGCTCAACCCCGGCGACACGTTCGGCACCAAGCACCTCGACATCGCGACCAACGCGATGCCGTCGTTCTTTCACAGCAACTCGCGCAACAACATCATGTTCATCCGCTCGCTGATGAACGTCGCGCAGCCGCTGACGTACGAGCAGATCTTCAAGCTGATCGATCGCTCGCAGGTGATCGTGGTGTCGGGCGAGGAGGACAACGTGTTCGTCCCCGGTGGAGGCGGTGGCGGAGAAGAAGATGCGAACTGGGCCGGCCTGACGCAGGAAGGCAGCGTGTCGCGCAACCAGGAGCTCAAGTTCTCGACCCCGAAGCTCGCGGCCGGCAACTACAAGTTCACGATGACCGGCACCAGCGACGCCGACCTCTACGTCCGCGTCGGCACCGAGCCGACCGCCCAGCTGTTCGATTGCCGCCCGTTCCTCGCCGGCTCGAACGAGACCTGCAGCGTGTCGCTCAACGCCGCGGCTCCCATCCACGTGATGGTGCGCGGCTGGAACGCGAGCTCGACGTTCAAGCTCGTCGGCGCGAAGAACTGAGAGAGCGTCTTTGCTCGACGGCTCGGCCTGCACAGCCGGGCCGTTCGTATTTTCGGATCACTGCACGATGCAGCGCGCGCGCGTGACGGTCTGCGGAGGAATCGTGCCCTCGCGCACCACCTCGAGGCGGAGGTTGTCGAACAGCGGGCAGGTCACCGCATCCTTCGCGAGCCGCCAGCAGGTGGGCGTGCTCGAGGAGTCGCACTCCGCGATGATCGTGACGTTGGTGCCGAGCGAATCCTCGACGATGCAATCGGCCTGGATTCCGGGTGCAGCAGTATCAATGTCGACCAGCGGCTTGCTGATGCACGGCGTGCCGGCGGTCTGCGCGATCAGGTTCGCGGTGCCCTCGACCGCCTCGGTGAAGTCGTTCTGGCAGATCGACGTGAACGTGTTGCGGTTCGGGAACAGGTCGAAGAACGACTTCAGACGCACGCCCGGATCGCCCGGTTGATCGATGCCATTGACGATGTTCGAGCACGAGTGAGAGAGCGTCGGCTGGGGCGGGCCAGCGCCGGGTGGAGCGACCAGCTCGACTTCCACCGGCGTCGGCGTGCCGATGATGCCGCCGACGATGACCTGGCTCGGATCGGCCTTGAGCCCGACGAGGAAGTCGTGGAACGGCGCGACCGGATCGAGCAGGGTATCGTCGGTGCTGGCGGCGCACTGCTCCTTCAAACCGATCTGGTTCATCTCGTTGGGCGTCTGTCCACCGACCGCGCAGGTGACGCCGAACCTCGTGCAGCGGAACGATTGCAGCGGACCGAGCGTGGCGGACTCGGGGCCGAACAGCGCCGGATCGCGGACCGAGCAATCGTCCTCGTCGGTGAGGAACAGCACCGCGAGGATGGCGTCGGTGCGCAGGAAGCCGGGGTTCTGGGGGTTGTTCTCGAGCGCCCGGCGCATCGCGTGGAGCGGTTGCTCGAACCCGCAGCCGAAGGTTCCCACCTTGGCCATGTTGCCGAACACCGTCGCGAGGTCGGCATCGCTGTAGTTTCGCTGCCGGCTGCCGTCGGGGAGCTTGATGTCGCTGACGAAGTTGCCGGTGATCGTGGTGGCTTGACCGACGGTGAGGTTGCCGCCGTCGCCGGTTCCGGAACATCCACCCTGGCCGGCTGCACCGATGTCGTCGGCCGGCATCGCGTTGCCGCTGCCCTTGGTGCCGACGTCGGTGGTGATGACGCCGAGGTGGAGGTCGGGGAGACCACCGGGGATGGTCTCGAGCGCCTGCACGAACTTTCCGAAGTTGTTCGCCAGCGTCGTCTGCTTGTCGAACATCGTCCCCGAGTCGTCGATCACGACGAGCACGTCGACGTTGCGGATCGGCGTCGCGCGCGACTCGACGACGAGCTCCCGCGTGGGCTCGTCTGGCCCATCGGACAAAGGACCGTCGTCCGGCACGTTGCCCTTGACCGGACCGCAGGCGACCAGACACACGAAGACCGGGAACCACCTCATCATCACGATCCTACGCGGATCGGACGCCGGGGTGCAGGTAGGTCCGGGCTCAGTTCGCGCCGGCCGTGATCCAGCGCCCGATGGCGGCGTGAATCTCCGCACACAGCGGCGCCGAGTTGAGCGGCATGAAGCCGAGGCTCGGGGCCGGTCCTGGCGTCTGGCCGAGCGCGACCATCAGGTAGCTGTCCTCGATCGAACCGGGCGCGACGCGCACCCACGGCGTGCCCACCGTCGACGGCGTCACGCCGACCAGGTTCGCGCGCACCAGTCCCGCTTCGAGGCGCATCCCCGCGTCGGGCTCGTCGCCGCCGTGGCAGTCGGCGCAGAACGGCACGAACACGTTCGTCTCGAGCCACGCCAGATCGGAGTGGAGGTTTGCTTCCTCGCAGAGTGTCGCGGGCGCGGGCGAGTCACCGGGCGGCGCAGCGTCGCCCTCGGGCGCAGCATCGTCGCCCGTGATGGCGGCATCGACGGACGGTTCATCATTCGGGACGGAGCGATCACCGCCGCATGCGGCGAGGGAGAGGACGACCAACCAGCGCATGCTCGGGGATTCCAGCAAGCCTCAGACCATCGCCGGCGTGCGCCGTTGTCACGTCCGCTACGATGCGCGCCATGGCGCTCTGCAAGCTGTGCGATCGAGACGAGCCGGAGGCGAACGGCATCTGCATCCCGTGCATGGACGAGCTCGGCATCATCGAGATGCCACCGCCCCGGCGAAAGCTGGCGCCGTGCCTCAAGTGCAACGGCCTCAAGTTCATCCGCGTGATCCCGCGCGAACACTCGGTCAAGCCTGGCCTCGACCGCAACTACGCCGAGATCGCGCCGATGACGCTCACCCAGGCGCCGAAGATCGAGCACAAGCTGCTCGGCAAGGGCATGAACGTGAGATCACCGAGCGTGGTGCTCGGTGACGGCATGCTCGAGACGTACACGTGTCTCGCGTGTGGCTACGTCGAGTGGTGGTGCGAGAACCCGACGGAGGTTCCGATCGGCCCCGAGTACATGAGCGAGCTCGTCGATTACTCGTCGGACAAGCCGTATCGCTGAGCTTCAGGTGCGGCGCGTCTCGTAGCGATGAAGCCCGGCGTGCGAGTCAGCGGTCTCGACCACGTCGATCCCGAGCGACGTACCGTGCGTCGTGGTGGGCGCGAACGGCGCGAGGAAGTCGCGCAGCGTGGTGCGGCGATCCGCGACGAGGAGTGGTGCGAGTGCGGCGGCGAGCTCGCCGGCGGTGGGTCGCGCCAGCCGATCGATCGCGAGTGCGGCGCCGAGGATCGCGCGCACGTCCTCGGGTAACGCCGGCTCGAGCGACAGCGGCTCGCGCAGTGGAGAGTGGCCGGTGACGAGCGCATGAAGCGTGAGACCGAGGAGGAACACGTCGGTGCGGCCGTCGAGCGCGTGAAGCTCGTGTTGCTCGGGTGCGAGGAACCCCGCGCCGCGCGCGCCGGCGATGCCGAAGTCCCCGAGCTTGACGTCGCCCGACCACGACACCAGCACGCTCGATGGTCGGACGTCGCGATGCACGATGCCGAGCGGCAGCCCGCACTGATCACACGCGGCGTGCGCGTGATCGAGGGCTCGGGCGACCGCGGTGGCGATCGCGAGCGCGACCTGGATCGGCAGCTTGCGGCCCGCGCGCGCGAGCAACCGCTGCGCGTCGATGCCGTCGACGTACTCGACCGCCTGGAACGGCCTGTCGTCGAGCAACCCTAGATCGATCACCGAGACCACGTTCGCGTGGTGCAAGCGAGATGCGAGCGCCGCTTCGTCGAGGAATCGCCTCGCAGCCACCGGGTCGGCTGCGGCTGGCTCGAGCATCCGCTTGATCGCGATCTTGCGCGGCTCGCCGACGAGCTCGGCCTCGAAGACCTCGGTCAGCCCCCCTCGTCCGAGGCGTTGCAACAGCCGGTACCGCGCCATTCGAAGCGTCTTAGCACCTGTGCCTCGCCAGGCACTGCGGGCGATCAGCGCAGCAGCACGAGCTCCTCCGCGGTCGTCGGGTGAAGCGCGAACGTGCGGTCGAGGTCGGCCTTCTTCGCCCCCATCGTCACCGCGATCGCGACCGCCTGGACGATCTCCGGCGTGTCGGGGCCGACGAGGTGCACGCCGAGCACGCGATCGGTCTTCTTGTCGACGACCACCTTGATCAGCACCTGCTCGTCACGTCCCGAGAGCGCGTAGCGCATCGGCCGGAACCGCGCGCGAAAGATCGTGACGTCGTGACCGGCCTCGCGCGCCGCGGGCTCCGTCAGGCCGATCGCCGCGCACGCGGGCTGCGAGAACACGGCGGTCGGGATCAGGTGGTGCTTGATCGGCGTGGGCCGGTTGCCGAACAGCGTATCGGCCACCGCGTGTCCCTCGCGGATCGCGACCGGCGTCAGCGCGACGCGGCCCGATACATCACCGACCGCATAGATGTGCGGCACGCTCGACCGCGACATCTCGTCGACCTTCACCGCACCGTGCGAGTCGAGCTCGACGCCGGCTTCGGCGAGCCCGAGCCCGGTGGTGTTCGGCGCCCGGCCGATCGCCGCCATCGCGACGTCGACCTCGATCGTGCGGTCGCCCGCCTCGAGCGTGTTGCCGCCCCTCATGACCAGCTCGTTACACGCGATGACGTCGATGCCGTGGGCGGTGAGGCCTCGGGTCGCATGCTCGCGGATGTCGGGATCGAAGCCCCGGAGCACGTGGGTATCGCGGTGGATCAGCGTCACCTTGGCCCCGAGACCGGCAAAGATGTGCGCGAACTCGACCCCGATATAGCCGCCGCCGAGGATGCCGACCCGGCCCGGCAGCCGTGCCAGATGGAACGCCTCGTCCGACGTGATCCAGTTGCCTGACGGCTTCTTCGGCGTGCCGCCGACCGCGATCAGAATGTGAGCAGCCGTGATGCGCCGGCCCTCGATCGCGATCGTGTGGCGATCGATCAGCGTCGCGCGGCCGGCGATCACCTCCGCGCCGGCCTTGTTCAGGCGATCGACGTACGCCTTCGACAGCCGGCTGATCTCCTTGTCCTTTGCCGCGATCAACGCCGGCCAGTCGTGGCTGGCACCTTCGATGGTCCAGCCATGGCCGCGCGCGTCTTCGATCGTGCGGCTGACCTCGCTCGCATACACGAGCAGCTTCTTGGGTACACAACCGCGAATCACGCAGGTGCCGCCCCAGCGGTCGGCCTCCGCGATCGCGACCTTCGCTCCGTGCTCCGCTGCCACGCGCGCCGCTCGCACGCCGCCGGACCCGCCGCCGATCACGAACAGGTCCACGTCGAACCGCGTCATCGTGGGCCAGCATACTCGATGATTCGTAGGTCTAACGAGCAGTGGCTTGGAGCACGCCGACCTCAGCGGCTGTTAGTGCAAGCGATCGTGAAACGGAACTCCAATTCAATAATCCTCTAGACACACGGCCCTTCACGCTCGATGCTCGCTCGCGACTTCAGGGGGACCAATGCGCACCAGCCTCGCTTTCGTGCTCCTCACCAGCCTCACCGCATGCGGTGGTGGCGGCGGAGATGATGACCCGACACCAGACGCCGGCGACAACCTGCCGCCGCCGCCCGATCGCGGCTTCCGGATCATCTCGCCCGATATCGCGATCGAGCCCGGGCAGGAGATCACGTACTGCTACTACTTCCGCACGCCGAACACCGAGCCCATGGCGGTGAAGCACTGGAAGTCAGAGATGACGCCCGGTAGCCACCACATGATCATGTACACCACGAACAACGACTCGAAGCCGGTCGGCACCGTGTCGTCCGACGAGTGCGGCTTCGGGACGGACCCCTCCAACGTTCCGAAGTGGACGTACTCGGCGCAGACCCCGTCGGCGGAGCTCGTGCTTCCTTCCGATGACGGAACCGGCAAGCCGCTCGCGCAGGAGATCGCGCCGAACACGGCGGGCTACTTCCAGATGCACTACCTGAACGCGACGGACGCCACGATCAACGTCCACGTCGTCCTCGACGCCGTGGCGCTCGAAGCGAACGAGATCTATACGAAGACCGCGCCGTTCATCACGTTCAACGGCGACATCAGGATCGATCCGAATGCGGTGGGTGTCGTGGAGTCCGAGTCCTGTAGCACGCCGGCGAATTCGAAGTTCTGGATGATGTCGACGCACGCGCACAAGCAAGCGGTCAAGACACGGGTTCTCGATGGTGCAGATGAGGTGTTCGCGAGTACTGACTGGGAACATCCCGGTGCCTCGATGTTCATGACACCAGCCGAATTCTATACGTTCAAGACCGGTGCTCTCACGTACGAATGCACGTACGACAACACCGGCAGCAACCACAACAACACGATCCAGACCGGCGACAGCGCCGAGTTCGACGAGATGTGTATGGCGTCGGGCTACTTCTTCCCGGCCACCAAGGCCGTGTTCTGTTACAACAACTTCGTCGTTCCGTTCTGATCAGTCGTCGACCTCGATCACCAGATCGTCGAGGTTGATCACGTCCTCGGGGGCCGTCACCGTCGGTGAGGTCCCCTTCGACGTTTCGGACTTGTCATCGTCGGTCTTGGCGTCGTCCTTCGTCGATGACTTGTCGTCGTCGTCGTCCTTGTCATCGTCCTTCAACTCGTTCGCAGCGAGCGGGCTGGCGACCCGCGGCGCGAGACTCTCGCCACCATCGGGGCCATCGCTCGAGGACTTCGGCCATGCCGGACCCTTGTTGCCGCCTCCTCCACATGCGGAGAGCAGGCCCACCAGGATCGCGATGCGAAGCATTCGACGAGCGTAGCAGGTCGCGCACGGCACATCGAGCATGCTAGAGCCGCGGCATGGCAGTTCAGGTCGGTAAGAAAGCCCCCGCCTTCACCCTCGCCTCCTCGGATGGCACCAAGGTCAAGCTCTCGGATCTCGCCGGCAAGGTCGTGGTCCTGTACTTCTATCCGAAGGACAACACGCCCGGCTGCACGGTCGAGGCCGAGGAGTTTCGCGACGCGTTGCCCGATCTGAAGGAGCTCGGCGCGGTGGTGTACGGCGTCAGCAAGGACTCGATCGAGTCGCACTGCAAGTTCCGCGACAAGTACAAGCTCGACTTCCCGCTGCTCAGCGATCCCGACGGCAAGGTGCTCGAGGCGTACGGCGCGTGGGGCGACAAGAACATGTACGGCAAGAAGATGAAGGGCATCATCCGCTCGACCGTGCTGATCGGCACCGACGGCAAGGTGGTCAAGCACTGGCCCAAGGTCAGCGTGAAGGGCCACGTCGACGCGGTGGTCAACGAGGTCAAGAACCTCGTCCAGGAAGTCGAGTAACTCAGAACCGCCAGACGTAGCCGAACGAGGCGCCGCGCTTCGTCTTCGCGAACGTCCCCTTCTGCGCCGCCGCGACGACGCACGACGACAGCGCCGGATCGGGCGAGCTCTTCACGGTCACGCCGGAGACGCCGCCGTTCGCGTTGACCTTGATCTGCACCGAGACGTCGCCGCGCGACGACGACTTGTTGCCGCAGCCCTGTGCCTTGATGGTGCTGAGACCGGCAGCGATCGCGGCGCGATCGAGGTTCTCGGGGAGGTTCGAATTCGCCGTCGTCGAGGTGGCGGGCTTGTAGATCTCGCAGCCCTTGTCGGTGAAGCCGGAGAACTCGCACTGGATGCGGTCGGGCTTGCCGGCGGTCGACGAGGTCGTCGAGGTCGTGGTCGGACGCGTCGCGGTCGACGTGCTCGACGTGCTCGACGTGCTCGGGCGCGTGCTCGAGGAAGTACTCGACGATGGGCGCGTGCTCGAAGACGTGCTCGGGCGCGTACTCGAAGACGTGCTCGGGCGCGTGCTCGTCGACGACGTGCTCGGGCGCGTGCTCGCGGAGCCGGACACCGTCGAGCCC
>JAEYYY010000576.1 GCA_023430775.1 Pseudomonadota bacterium | reverse complement strand
CGCCGCGACGATGGTCGCGACGCACCGGCTGTCGATCGGCATGCGCGTGCCGGTCGTGATGATGCAGGACCGCGCGCCGATGGTCGCCGGTGTCAGCGGCGACCTCGAGCCGCTATCGGGCGGGCTCGGCGATGCCGTGGTCACTCCGAAGCTGGTGCTGACCAGCCAGGCGCGCAGTGGCGTCGACGTCGCGATCGCCGGCTCGCTGTCGCTGCCGACCGGTTCGGCGCGCGACTATCTGCGCGAGGGCTTCACGTTCGCACCCGCGGTCGCGCTCGGTCGCCGGAGCGGGATGCTCCGCGTCGCCGGCGAGGTCGGCTACACGCTGCGTCCGCGTACCGAGGTCGGCGGCGTCGCCGTCGACGACGAGCTGTTCGCGAAGCTGGGTGCCGCGCTGGTCACGCGCCGCGCCGAGCTCGCGCTCACCAGCTCGTTCGCCACCTCGGTGCGCGAGCGCGGACATGGCCGCTATCTCGAGGTGCTCGGCGGTCCCACGGTCACCGTGGACTTCCACGTGTTCGCGATCACCGGCGCTGGCGTCGACCACGGCCTCGGCACGCCGGACTGGCGCGCCCTCGCAGGCGTTCGCTACCGCACGCGCTGAGTCACGCGACCTACGCTCGACCGCCGCTACGTCACGACGTTGGGATCCGAGAACGCGGCGACGATCGCTTCCTTCTCGAACACCTTCTCGCCGTCGCCGACGGTGAAGGTCACGCGCACCTTGATCTTGCGCGCCGGATCGCGGCCGCCGGGAACGAGCCCCCAGTCGGGCGAGGTCAGCGCGTAGCTCGCGGCCATCACCTCGCCGGGGCCGACCACCTGATCCCATGCAGTGTAGCTGCCGTCGTTCGCCCATCGCGTGGCGGTGCGCGCCTTCAGCGTACCGATCGTGGTGCCCGCGCCGTCGAGCAGCTCGATCCTCTTGATCCCGATCGTCGTCTTCATGCTCGACGTCGAGCGCAGCGAGACCTGGAGCAGCGTCTGTTCGCAGGCCATCCGGAAGTTGCAATCGCCCGCGCAGTCGCCGGCCATGCTGCCTTGCGCGAGCTCGGCCTGGGCCGCGACGGGGCAATCGTCGGCGAGCCGGATGCTCGCGATCGCGACCTCGACCGGCGCCGGCCCCGGTTTCGGAGTGTCACCCGGTTGCGACGACGTCCAGCAGCTCGTCAGGATCACGACCATCGGCAGGCAGCGCATCGCTCGATGCTACCTCAGGTGACGGCAGGCGGTTCGAGCCGCAACGACAACGGGGGCTGCCGCGTTGCTGCGACAGCCCCCGTGGGGACATCAGGGTCAGCCGCGATCAGGCATGGCCGTTGCGGCCATTCGCCTTCGGGGCGTCGTGACCGCCGCCGTGGTCGGTGCCGCCGGTGACCTGGTCGGCCTCGATCATCGCGTTGCGCAGCTGATCCGACAGCGTCGCCAGGTGGCCAGGCGAGTGCGGGATCAGGATCGCGTTGGTCCTGGTCGACGCGCCGATCTCCTTGAGCATGTCGAAGTACTGCGTCATCAGCACCAGGTTCATGACGTCCTTCGCGGTGGTGCCGGGCACCGACCGCCGGAACTCGTCGACCGAGTCGCGCAGACCGGCGACGATCGCCTGCCGCTGATCGGCGATGCCCTTACCCTGGAGCGCCTTGCTCTGGGCCTCACCCTCGGCCGCCTTGACCTTGAGGATGCGGTCGGCCTCACCCTTCTCGTTGGCCGCCACGCGCATGCGCTGGGCCGCGTTGATCTCGTTCATCGCTTCCTTGACGCGAGCGTCGGGCTCGATGTCGGTGACCAGCGCCTTGACGATGCCGTAGCCGAAGCCTTCCATGACGTGGCTGAGCTCGACCTTGACGGCCTCGGCGATGTCGTCCTTCTTCTCGAACACGTCGTCGAGCTTGATCTTGGGCACCTGGGCGCGCACGACGTCGAACACGTACGACTTGATCTGTCGCGAAGCGTCGTCGAGCTTGTAGAACGACTCGTAGGCCTTCTCGGGCAGCACGAAGTACTGCACCGAGACGATCATGTGGAGGAACACGTTGTCCTCGGTCTTGGTCTCGACGCCGACGTCGAGCTGCTGGACGCGGAGGTTGATGCGTCCCGCGACCTTGTCGATGATCGGGATCTTCGCGTGGATGCCGGGGCCGGTGGTCCCGACGAATTTACCGAGTCGCTGGATCACCGCGACGGTCTGTTGTTCGACCGTGTACAGCGACGCGGCGAGCAGGGCGATGAGGACAATGCCGGCGCCGCCGAGCACGGTCCATACGAGTTGCGAGCTGGTCATTACAGTCCTCCTCCGTAAGCAGATGCCGCGCCGACGACAATCGGTGCGTTGCTCGTACCGTGGGGATGCGAATCCGGCTCCGCCACCGAAACCGGACACCCGCGTCCGGAATATCCGTTCGAGTGGAGAAGGCTCCGTTGCTGGCTTAGCCGGCGAGCACGCGATTATCGATGAGGCGCGTGGTGCCGACGAACACGGCCATCGCCAGCACGGCTTTGCCCGCGAGCGTGTCGACCGGCGTCAGCTCCGCGGCGTCGCGCAGCTCGACGTAATCGATGCGTGCGAGCTTCTCGGCCTCGATCGGGGCGCGCGCGGCTGCGAGGATCTTGGCCGCCGACCTCTCGCCGGCCTTGACCGCGGCCTCCGCGGCGGCGAGCCCCTTGGACAGCGACAGTGCCGCGCCGCGCTGTTCGGCGTTCAGGTACGCGTTGCGCGAGCTCATCGCCAGGCCATCGGCCTCGCGGATGATCGGCACGCTGTCGATCTCGATGTCGAAGTCGAGGTCGCGCGTCATCCGGCGGATGATCGCGAGCTGCTGGTAGTCCTTCTCGCCGAACACCGCGACGTGCGGCAGCGTGGCGTGAAACAGCTTCGTCACCACGGTGGCGACGCCGGCGAAGTGGCCGGGGCGGCTCTCACCGCACAGCGGCTTCTGGAGCTCGCGGACCTCGACGAAGGTCTGCGCCCCCGGCGGATACATGCTGGCCGCCTCGGGGCAGAACGCGAGATCGATCCCGCAGCCGCGCGCCTTCGCGAGATCGCCGGCCTCGTCGCGCGGGTAGCGCGACAGATCCTCGTTGGGTCCGAACTGCGTCGGGTTGACGAAGATCGTGAGGATCACGACGTCGGCCTTCGCCCGCGCGGCACGCAGCAGCTGGAGGTGACCCTCGTGGAGGGCGCCCATCGTCGGCACCACGGCGATCCGCCGGCCATCGCGCCGCAGGTCCTCGGCCCGGGCGCGCATCGTCTTCGGCGAGCGATAGATCTCGAACGGGATGTTCACCCGCGCAGGCTACTGCGCTTTCGCGCGCCTAGCAGCTGGTGATGGCTTCGACGCAGTCCTGGACCTTGGTGGTCAGCTGCGTGAGCGCGGAGGCCGTGAAGTCGAACGAGCAATCGAGCGTATCGACATGCGACAGGCAGCGCGTGCGAGCCGCGCAGCTGGTGGGCGGCTGGACATCGAACAGGCGCATGCTGCTCTTGGTCTGCTCGCACAGCGCCTCGAGCGCGGTGTCGTTCGCGCAGGTCGCCGCGCGCTGGCAGAAGTGGAGCGGCACCTCGAGCATCACGGCGTTGCCGCCGGTGATCGCCGACCGACCGGGCCGGCCCATGTTACCGGGCGGCAGCTGCGGCGAGCCACCACCACCGGCGAGGTCGTCGTCCGGATCGTCGGGGATGTCGATCCGCGCGCCGGGCCGGTTGTCGTCCCACGGGTCGTCGCTCTTCGCGGGCGGTTGATCCTTGGGGACCATCGGGTTGGTCTCCATGCGCTCGGGCGCGGGCATCAGCTTGTTGCCCCTGGTCGGCTCGCCGTTATCGACGCCCGCCGACTTGCCCGGCGTCCACACCATCAACACCACCGCGGTGACGATCGCGACGACGGCGAGCACGATGACGATCAAGGGCCAGCTCTTCCACCACGCCGCGCGCGGCGCGGTGGCGGTGGCCATTCGCGCGCTGACGCGTTGCGGGAGGATCGGCGCGCTGTGCTCCTCGTACTGCCGCGCGAGCTGCATCGGCATCGCGACGTGCTGCGCGGCGACCGGGATCGGTGCGTACGCGCTGTGACCGTTGGAGTGGCCGTTGTGGCCGTTGTGGCCGTTGGTGTGACCGTTGGCGTGACCGTTGGCGTGGGGGTTGAGCGGTACCGCCGTGTTGGTGGCGATGATCGAAGGCAGCGCCTGGGCCGCGGCAGGGCGCCCGCCGCGCAGGCCGGCGAGGTCGCCTTTGCAGTGCTTGCACTTGCCCGCGATGGGGTGGATCAAGCCACCGCACATCGGGCAGGGGACACGAGCATCACCAGGGCTGGGGCGCGCGGCGGCCATTGCGATCAATGCTGCCAGGCAAACGGTGGGTATGCAAAGCGATCTATGCGGGTGCGCAGACCGCGTGACATTGCCAACGAGAGCCCTTCAACGCAGAGTGCGCGAGTGCCGCGTCCTATTCCACCGAAGATCGCCGAACACGAAGTCGCGGTGGTCGGGCTCGATCCCCGGCACGACGGCGTCCGCATCGCCCAGCTATCCGACATCCACGTCGGCAACCTGACTCCCGCGTCGCACATCCGCGCCGCGATCGAGGCCGCGAATGCCGCGCAGCCGGATCTGATCGTGCTGACCGGCGACTACGTGTGCTGGAAGCGGTCGGAGGTCGAACAGGCCGAGGAGCAGCTCGCCGGGTTGCGCGCACCACGCGTGCTGGCAGTGCTCGGCAACCACGATTACTTCGTGTGGGGCTCGGGCGTGCGCGCGGCGCTCGAGCGCAACGGCTACGAGGTGCTTCGCAACCGCACCACGATCGCGAACGTCCGCGACGCGCCGCTGCCGATCGTCGGGGTCGACGATCCGGTGACCCGCCACGACGATCTCGATGCCGCGTTCGCGGGTGCGCCGGCCCAGGGTCCGCGGGTCGTGCTGTGTCACGCGCCCGATCGCGGGCCCGATCTCGCGAAGCGCGGCGCCGACCTCGTGCTCAGCGGCCACACGCACGGCGGTCAGATCTTCATCAAGGGCATCACCGATCGGATCATGAAGCAGGTCGGGCTGCGCTATCGCCGTGGCATGTACGACCTCGGTGGCGCGACGCAGATGTACGTCACGCCGGGCATCGGCTTCTCCGGCATCACGCGGCGGGTCGGTGAAGGCACCAGCGCCGAGGTCGCGGTGTTCACGCTCAGGGCCGCGAGCGTCGCCAGCTAGCGCTTCGCGCAGGTGCCGCTCGGCATCCGATCGTAGATCGAGCAATCGCCGATCGGCTTGTGCGGCGGATCGTCGTCCGGTGGATCGGGCTCCTCGTCGTCGTCGGGCGGCGCGACCCGGGGCGCGAGCGGCGCGGGTCGCCGGTGCGGCACGCCATCCTTCATCACGTAGACCACCTTGGTCATCGCGGCGATGTCCTTGATCGGATCGCCCGCGACCGCGATCACGTCGGCGAGCTTGCCCGCCTCGAGCGTGCCGAGCTTGTCGCCGAGCCCGAGCAGCGTGGCGCCCGAAGAAGTCGCGGTGCGGATCGCGGCCAGCGGTTTCATGCCGAGCTTCGTGAGGTGCGCGAACTGCGCGCCTTGCGTGCCGTGCTTGCACACCGCGGCATCGGAGCCGAACGCGAGCTTGACGCCCTTCTGGAGTGCGCGCTTGAGCGTGACCTCCATGGTGCCGATCGCGGCGCGCGCCTTGACCTTCACCGCGTCCGGCGCCTTCGAGGCGTCGAGGCGCGCGAGCAAGCACGGCACCGGCGTGTAGACGAGATAGGTGCCTCGCGCGCGCATCAGGTCGAGCGCCTCGTCGTCGAGAAACGAGCCGTGCTCGATCGAATCGATGCCGGCACGCACCGCGCG
>JAEYYY010000238.1 GCA_023430775.1 Pseudomonadota bacterium | reverse complement strand
CCTCCAGGCGATCCGTGCCTGGGCGGCCGATCGCAAGCTCGCGGTCGATCTACGCGACTGGGCTCCGACCGCGGTGGTCAACGCCGCCGACGACCCGCGTGTTCGTGGCCTCGTCATCGACGGGCCGGAGCTCGCGCGCGCGCTGATCCCCAAGCTTCCTTCTCGCCTCCTCACCGTGGTCCTCGACGACATGGGCAAGATGCCGATGTCTGTCGGAGCGGTGGTCAATCACAACATCCACGCACCCGCGCTCGCGGCGACGTATCCGAACGCGCAGCGCCGCTTGCTCGGTCGTCGCTACCTGATGCTGCGCAAGGACATCCGGCGCCATCTTCGCGGTGCGTGCCGGCCGATGCGCAGTGCGCGGCAGCGGATCGTGGTGTCGTTCGGCGGCAGCGACCCGGTGAATGCCACCGCGCGCACCGTGCGTCTGCTGCCACCCGATCGCCCACTCGATGTCGTCGTGATCGCCGGTCCCGGTTATCGCGGTGAAGAAGAGCTGCGCGCCGCGACCGCGATCGCGGTCGAGGCCGGTCACGTCGTCGATGTCCAGCGCGCACCCGAGGATCCCGGTGCGCTGTTCGTCAGCGCCGATGCCGCGATCTGCTCGGCCGGCGGCACGCTCGGCGAGCTGGCATTTCTCGGCTGTCCCGCGCTCGCCTACGCGATCGTGCGCGACCAGATCGCGCCCGCCCGGCACCAGGCCCACGACGGCTTGATCGCCGGTGGTCGCAGCTGGGCCGATACCGACGACGAGACCATCACGCAGGACATCAGGGGCTTCGTCCTCGACGACGCAGGACGCGCCGCGATTCGCAAGCTCGCTCTGGGCACCGCCGATGCAGACGGTGCCCGTCGGATCATCGAAGAAGGACTCGCCACATGAGCGCATCACGCGTCACCCAGACCATCAAGGCCGTCACCCAGAGCATCAAGACCTTCGGGCGCGGCGACTCGACGCCACCGCCGGTCGCTCCGAAGCCGACGCAGACCCAGAGCCTGCGCGCGCTGATCGACAACTTCGAGAAGGAAGAGCCCAAGGAGCCGGTGCCGGTCACGCCGCTCAGCCTGATGGACATCATCAAGGAGATCGAGGCCGGCGGCATCGCCAAGGTCGATGCGCTGGCGTGGTCCGGGCTCGCGGATGACGTGATGGCGAGCTCCGAGGAGCTGCCGCCGCTGCCGTCGTTTCCCGCGGTCGCCGGCCAGGTGATGACGATCATCAACCGCAAGCACCTCGACCTCAACGAGCTCGTCAGCGTGGTCCAGAAGGACGCCGCGATCGCGTCGACGCTGATCCGCGCTGCGAACACCGCCGCGTTCTCGCCGGCATCCTCGGTCACCTCGCTGCGCGGTGCGATCCAGGCACTCGGCACGCAGCAGGTCCAGCAGGTCGTGCTCGCGAGCTCGGGCCGCAAGTTCTACGAGGTCGCGACCAAGGAAGAGCTCGCGCTGTTTCCGGCGCTGTGGCGCTCGATGTTCGGTGCGGCGACCGCGAATGCGTTCACGGCGTGCCGGTTCGCGCTCGAGCTCAAGAACGTGCAGACCGATACCGCGCTGCTCGCGGGCCTGCTCGCGGACCTCGGTCGTCCCGCCGCGCTGCGCATCGTCGCCAAGCTGATCATCAACAAGGGGTACGAGGTGGACGACCACATCGTGCTCGCCGCGCTCGACGAGGTCGGACCGATCCTCAGCGCGCGGATGATCGAAGCGCTCAAGCTGCCGGTCGCGATGCAGCTCGACAGCACCGAGTGGCACATCGGCCAGCTGGTCGCCGCGATCGGCGCAGTGCAGCGCCGGACCCTCCGGATCTGGGCGAACGCCGCCGTGGTGCGCGAGCACGCGACGCACCTCGCCCTCCCGCCGATGACGATCCGCACGCTGTTCTCCAGCCGCGCCACGTATCAAGAGACCGCGTCGTCGATGTTTCAGTGATCGGGAGGATTTGTAGGAGATGCGCACCAGCAAGCCGACCGCTACCCGGCTGCGACCCGATCCACCACCGCCGCTGATCCACGCTGGCTCTGGCATGGAAGTGCGTGAGTTTCACGCCGCACTCGCCGAGCTCGCCCAGATCGACAAGTCCGATCTCGATGTCGCGCTCGAACGGATCGTGGCGGTCGCCGCCGCGACGCTCGATGTCGCGCGCGTCAGCTACTGGGAGCTGGCATCGGATCATTCCTCGATCGCGTGCCGCGTGCTCTATATGCAGGCCGATCGCTCGTATCGCCGTGGCGATCGCTTGCTCGCGTCGCAGTTTCCCACCTACTTCGAGGCGCTGATCACCAACCCCGAGATCGTCGCCGAGGACGCGTGGATCGATCCGCGGACGAGCGAGTTCGTCGAGTCGTACTTCATGGTCCACGGCATCCGCGCGATGCTGGACATCCCGGTGTGGCGACGCGGCAAGCTCGCCGGCGTGCTGTGCCACGAGCACGTCGCGCGCCGTCCGTGGTTACCGGAGGAGCAGGCGTTCGCGGTCGGTGTCGCCAACATCATCACGGCTGCGCTCGAGACCCGAGACCGCCATCGCGCCGAGGAGGGCTACGCGTTGATCGCGCGCGCCACCAACGACGTGCTGTGGGACTGGGATCCGCGAACCGGCGAGATCCAGTGGAACGACACCGCGACCGCGGTGTTTCGCCTGCAGCCCGCGCAGATCGGGCATCGCCTCGACTGGTGGCTCGGGTGCATCCACGCCGACGATCGCGCGCGTGTCCAGGGAAAGGTCGCGTCGCTGCTGCGCTCCGAGGAGAACAGCTACACGGATCAGTATCGCTTCGTTCGCGGCGATGGCTCGATCGCCACCATCATCGATCGTGGCATCGTCGTCCGCGATCGCGAAGGCCTGCCGGTGCGCATGGTGGGCAGCATGCTCGACATCACCGATCGCGTCGAGATGCAGAACCGCCTCGCGCTCAGCGATCGCATGGCATCGCTCGGCACGCTCGCCGCCGGCGTGGCCCACGAGATCAACAATCCGTTGACCTACGTGATGACGAACCTCGCGCTCGCGATCGAGGACACGCGCGTCGACACCTGCCACATCCCCGCCGTCAACGAGCTGCTGCGAGAGGCGCAGGAAGGTGCGGAACGGATCCGCCAGATCGTTCGCAACCTCCAGGCGCTGTCGCGATCGAACGACGAGGAAGCGCAGGTCCTCGAGCTCGCGCCGGTGATCGAGTCATCGATCAACGTTGCCCATAACGAGATCCGGCACCGCGCGCAGCTCGTGCGCGAGTTTCGCGATGTCCCGACGGTGCGGATGAATCGCGGCAGGCTCGCGCAGGTCGTGCTCAACCTCCTGATCAACGCGGTGCACGCGATCGAGGAAGGTCGCGCCAACGACAACGAGATCCGCGTCGGTACGTTCGCGCGCGAGAAGGAAGTCGTGATCGAGGTCCGCGATACCGGGTGCGGGATCCCGGTACAGCATCAGGCCCGGATCTTCGACCCGTTCTTCACCACCAAGCCGATCGGCAAGGGCACGGGGCTCGGACTCTCGATCTGTCACTCGATCGTCGTCGCAGCCGGTGGCCGGATCGAGGTCGAATCCTCGCCGCGCGGAACCACCATGCGCGTGGTGTTGCCGGCGGCCACCGCCGAGGTCGTCGCGCCGGGACCGGCTGCTGCTCCGGTCGCGCCGAAGCGACGGATCCTGCTGGTCGACGACGAACCGTTGATCCGGCGCTCGATGACGCGGCTCCTCGGGAGCAAGCACTCGGTGGTTGCCGTCGAGGATGGCAACGCAGCGCTCGCGGAGCTCGAGCGCGATGCCGGCTACGATCTGATCCTGTGCGATCTGATGATGCCGGCGATGTCGGGGATGGAGCTCTACCGCCGCCTGGTCGAGATGGGGTCGCCGTTCGCGCAGCGCATGGTGCTCATGACCGGTGGTGCCTTCAGCGCCGAGTCCGAGGCGTTCCTCAACAGCTGCGAGCGCCCGCACATCGCGAAGCCCGTCGATCGCGGCGTGCTGGAGCGCATCCTGATCGAGATCCCGATCACTTCGGCGCCATGACGACGAGGTAGCGCTCGATCAGCGCGCGCTCGTTGGCGTCGATCTTCGATCGCTCCACCATGTCGGCGACCTTGCCGGGCCAGGCGAGCGCGGCCTGCTCGCTGGGCAGCGGCGTGCGGTGACAGCCACTGCACTTGCGGATCAGCAGGGTTCGCCCTTCCTCCAGATCTGCGAGTGCCACGCTCGCGCGCTCCGCATCGGCTGCCGTTGCGTGGGGCGGAGGCTTCGCACAACCGACGAGAAGGACTAGCGATACGAGGCGCATCTCGATAGAACTGAAAATAGCTTTCAATTTCATTGCGGGTCAAGGCTCGTGGGGTGTAGGGGTAAGAGTAAATGAAAACGGTTTTCAAATTGGCCGTGGTGGTGGTCGCCGCGTGCGGCGGCGAGGACAGCGGGCTCGAGGATGCGGGTCCCGCCGTCGAGAACTATGCAGCCATCGTGCACGCGAGCTACCAGGACTCGCTCGCGAAGGCAGAACATCTGAAGGGCGCGATCGACGCGTTCCTCGCCAACCCCGATGCTGCGAAGCTCGCTGCCGCGCAGGATGCCTGGCTGGCCGCGCGCGAACCGTACGGTCAGACCGAGGGATATCGGTTCTACGACGGACCGATCGATAACCCGATCGACGGCCCGGAAGGCAGGCTCAACGCGTGGCCGCTCGACGAGGCGTACATCGATTACGTCGATGGCAATGCCGACGCCGGCATCATCAACAACGTCGCCGCATTTCCGCAGCTGACCAGGGACATCATCGCCGAGCAGAACGAGAAGGGTGCCGAGGAGAACATCTCGACCGGCTATCACGCGATCGAGTTCCTGCTGTGGGGCCA